>CALGUK010000035.1 GCA_937920235.1 uncultured Clostridia bacterium
ATTTAGGACTTGGCGACCCAATCCAAGTTTCAGCAGCGCACGGCCACGGTACAGGCGACCTTCTTGACAAGGTGCTTGAATATCTTCCCGAGCAGAGTGATTCCGAAGAAGAAACCGATACCGTAAAGGTTGCCGTTATAGGAAAACCCAATGCAGGAAAATCCTCACTGATAAATAAAATTGCAGGTGAGGAGAGAGTGATTGTTTCAAATATCGCAGGAACAACAAGAGATGCTACGGATACTTATATTGATAATGAATACGGTTCGTTTATGTTTATTGATACTGCTGGACTTCGCCGTAAAAGCAAGGTTGAGGATCAGATTGAAAAGTATTCGGTTATCCGTGCCAGAATGGCAGTTGAAAGAGCCGATGTGTGCGTTATTATGATTGATGCCGCCGAGGGCTTTACCGAGCAGGATTCAAAGGTTGCCGGTATTGCTCACGAGCTCGGAAAAGCTTGTATCATTGCAGTTAATAAATGGGATTTGGTTGAAAAAGACGGACAGACAATGGATAAATACCGTAAAAAGCTTATGAATGATTTCTCGTTTATGAGCTATGCGCCGATTATTTTCATTTCCGCTAAAACAGGACAGCGAATTGACCGCCTTTTTGAGCTTATAAAGTTTGTTGACAGTCAGAATGCTATGCGAATTTCAACGGGTAAACTCAATGATGTGCTTGCAGAGGCCACAGCACGTGTTCAGCCTCCGTCAGACAAGGGTAAGCGTCTCAAGATTTACTATATGACTCAGGCATCAACAAGACCTCCGACATTCGTCTGCTTTGTGAACAATAAAGATTTGTTCCATTACAGCTATCAGCGTTATATAGATAACCGAATTCGTGAAGTTTTCGGTCTTGAAGGCACTCCAACAAGATTTGTTATCCGCGAACGCGATAAGAACAACAAAAAGTAAAACATATTACGCGTAGTGGCAGGCTTCCACGCCTGCTTTGTAGGGGCGGTTCAAAATCGCCCTTTTTCTTTGCCTTGAAAAAGCAAATGAAATATGCTAATATCAAATTAAATATATGTTGAGGTAGAGTAATGAAAAAGAAAATATTTTTTAGATGGAACAATATATGGAATATTTGTTTTGCTATATTTTTAGGAATACTCATTTATGTCTTTATTTTTGAACAAGAATTTTTATTGAGTAGCGAACAAGATAGTGTCTTTTTGAAAATTTTCTTTTTTGGCATAGGATTATGTTCTTTTTTCTTATCAAGAGTTGTGATAGCAGATGAAGAAAAAGTATATGTTTGTAATTTTATAGGAATGACATTATCAGTAATTTATTGGAAAAACTGCACCAAGTGTTTTATAGGCAATATTTTAGAAACACACAATAAGAGTGTTTTGACATTCAAATATATTATAATTAAAGATAAAAATCACAAAAAAATCAAACCCAATTCAGCCATACAAGATTGCGCTATCATAGTTGATTACAGCAAGAAAAGGAAGGAAATCCTGCAAAAATTTTACGGAAGAAATATAAATGAAAATATAAATATGATATACAAATAAATGATGGGTAAGTTTCAATTGTTTCAATTATTAACAAACTGAAAATTATATGTAAAAAGAGGCTCTAAAAGCCTCTTTTTTCTTGCCATTTATAATGCAATATGTTATAATTGATTGATTATACAGTGAGGTAGTATGTCATGGTGATTTTAGGCATTGACCCGGGGTATGCAATCGTCGGATGGGGAGTAATCGATTATACCGCCAACAGATTTTCGGTTATCGCTTACGGCGCAGTTACGACTGAAGCAAAAACACCGTTTAATGAGCGACTCGAAACGGTGTATGACGGAATTTGCGATATTATAAATAAATATAAACCCGAAGCACTGGCTATTGAAAAGCTTTTTTATAACACCAATGCTAAAACGGTTATTGATGTTGCTCAGGCAAGAGGAGTAATAAATCTTGCTGCACAGAAAAACGGACTTGGTATTTTCGAGTACACACCATTACAGGTAAAACAGAGTGTTGTAGGTTATGGTAGAGCCGAGAAGAAACAAGTGCAAGAAATGACAAGGGTTATCTTGAAACTTGAAAAAATTCCAAAACCCGACGATACCGCCGATGCTCTTGCTATGGCTATCTGCCATGCTCACGCAAGCGGCTCACTTATGGGAAGATTAAGAAATATTAAATAAGGAAAATTATTATGATTTATTCAGTAACAGGAAATGTAGTTGACTTTGATGCCAATATGGTTTGCGTTGATGTGAACGGTGTTGCATTCCGTTGTATGACCACTCTTACAACCTCGCAAAAATGCGCTTCAACGGGAATGAAGGTTACGCTTTACACACATCTCAATGTTCGCGAAGATGCAATGGAACTATTCGGTTTTTATGACAAAACTGAAATGGATTGCTTCAAGATGCTGATAACCGTAAACGGTGTCGGTCCTAAAATGGGACTTGCAATTCTCTCGGAGCTGACTCCCGACAAAATCGCTTTGAGCATTGCAGCCGGTGATCACAAAGCACTTACAAAGGCAAACGGTGTAGGTCCGAAACTTGCACAGCGTATTTGTATGGAGTTAAAGGATAAGGTTGGTAAAGCCTTCCAAGGTGTTGATACATCAGTTGATTTAACCGCAGTAAGCTCTACTCTTACAAATTCAAATACTGCAGAGGCTGTTGCCGCTCTTGAAATGCTCGGATATTCCCAGAGTGATGCAAGTGTTGCGGTGAGTAAAACCGACAGCTCTCTTTCCGTGGAGGAAATTATAAAGCAGGCACTTAAAATGCTTTCACTCGGTTGATAACAGGAGGAATAAAAAATGGATTTTGATAACGAAAACAGAATAATCACTCCCGATTTTACCGAAACAGACCGAGACATAGAAATTTCTCTTAGACCTAAAAGCTTATCCGAGTATATTGGTCAGGAAAAAGCAAAGGAAAATTTGAGAATTTATATCGAAGCCGCTAAAAACCGCGGTGATACTCTTGATCACGTGCTTTTGTATGGTCCTCCCGGTTTGGGCAAAACAACGCTTGCAGGTATTATTGCAAATGAAATGGGTGTGCAGATTCGCGTTACCTCGGGACCTGCCATCGAAAAGCCCGGCGATCTGGCAGCACTTCTTACAAATCTTAATGACGGTGATGTTCTTTTTATCGATGAAATACATCGCCTTTCCAGAGCTGTAGAAGAGGTTTTATATCCTGCAATGGAGGACAATGCACTCGATATAATTATTGGCAAAGGACCTTCTGCAAGAAGCATCAGACTTGATCTTCCGAGATTTACTCTCGTCGGTGCCACAACCCGTGCAGGTCAACTTACTGCACCTCTGCGTGATCGATTCGGAGTTATACTCAGACTTGAACTTTATACTCCGGAGGAACTTTCACAGATCGTAAAACGAAGCGCCGGTATTCTTGATATTTATGCAGAGGATGGCGGTGCATTGGAAATTGCTTCTCGTTCAAGGGGAACACCGCGAATTGCCAACAGATTGCTGAAACGTGCTCGCGACTTTGCTCAGGTAATGAGCGACGGTGTAATCAGCGAAGAAAATGCAAAAATAGCTTTGGGCAGAATGGAAATTGACGAAATCGGTCTTGATAATATCGACAGACTGATGCTCAGTACTATGATAAGAAATTTCAACGGCGGTCCTGTGGGGCTTGAAACTCTTGCTGCTACAATCGGTGAAGAGGCAGTTACCATTGAAGATGTCTACGAACCGTATTTAATGCAAATAGGTTTTCTTTCAAAAACTCCACGAGGAAGAATTGCCACACCATTAGCGTACAAACATTTAGGTTATAATATTCCTGATGCAAATACCACAAAAGCCGAACAACAAACATCACTATTCTGAAATATTTAAAAGGAGAAAATATAATGGGAAGACTATTCGGAACAGACGGCGCACGAGGCGTTGCAAATACAGAGCTTACATGTGAACTCAGTATGCAGATAGGAAGAGCAGCCGCAATGGTGCTCAGCAAAAATCTTAACGGCAAAAAACCAAGGGTGCTTATTGGTATGGATACACGCGCATCATCAGAAATGCTTGAAAGTGCAATTACGGCAGGACTTTGCTCAGTCGGAGCAGATGTCGTTCAGTTGGGTGTTGTACCGACTCCTGCTGTTGCTTTTTTGGTTCGTGAATATGAGTGCGATGCGGGAGTGATGATTTCAGCTTCGCATAATCCCTGCGAATACAACGGAATTAAGATTTTCCAGTCAAACGGATATAAGCTTCCCGATGAGCTTGAAAACGAAATTGAAGAAATAATTCTTGATAATGTGTCCGAAATTCCTGCACCAATCGGCGGTGAAGTCGGCAGGGTAGAAAGAAAGCCCGAGAGTGTGAACGATTATATCGAGCATCTTCTTTCGGCAACGAATATGAGCTTTAAGGGATATAAAATTGCACTTGACTGTGCAAACGGCTCGTCAAGTGTTTCTGCTTCAGAAGTGTTTACCCGTCTCGGTGCTGAGGTAATCGTTATTAACGATAAACCCGACGGTGTTAACATAAATAAGGATTGCGGATCAACCCATATGGAACAGCTTCAGGCCTGTGTTGTCGAAAACGGATGTGACCTCGGTTTTGCATTTGACGGTGATGCTGACCGCATGCTTGCTGTTGACCATACAGGCGCGGTTGTCGACGGTGATAAATGTATTGCTGTCTGTGCAAAGCATATGAAGACTTTGGGAAAACTGAAAAAAGATACTGCCGTTGTAACCGTTATGAGTAATATGGGATTTTTCAAATTCTGTGAAGAAAACGGAATTAAATGTGAAAAGACAAAGGTCGGAGACCGTTATGTTCTTGAAAATATGCATAATAACGGATACAGCATCGGCGGTGAACAGTCCGGTCATATTATTTTCCTCCAATACGCAACAACAGGTGACGGGCAGCTTTCAGCAATTCAGTTGATGGCCGTTGTTAAGGATACGGGAAAAACGCTGAAGGAGCTTGCCGATGAAATGGAGGTATATCCGCAGGTGCTTATCAATGTGAGAGTTTCAAATTTCGGTAAAGCACAGTTTGCAAAGGATAAGGAAGTTCAGAACGCTATCCGTCAGGCTGAAGAGGAACTGGGTGCAGACGGCAGAATTCTTGTTCGTCTTTCTGGTACAGAACCTCTTGTCCGCGTAATGCTTGAGGGTAAGGATCTTGATAAAATCAATGAGCTGGGCGAAAGTGTTGCCCAGGTAGTCAGAGAAAGGTTAGTATAACTTATGCGTGTTGCTGATAACTGGAAGGATTATGAGCTTATCGACTGCTCCTGCGGTGAAAGACTTGAGCGTTGGGGAAATATCACTCTTATCCGCCCTGATCCTCAGGTGATCTGGAAAACTGAAAAGAAGAATCCTCTGTGGAAAAAAGCTGATGCTATATATCACCGTTCACAGTCGGGTGGAGGTCAGTGGGAAATCAGAAACAAAATCCCTGATTTTTGGACTATAGAATACCGTGATCTGACCTTTAATATCAAAACAATGGGATTTAAGCATACGGGGCTTTTCCCCGAGCAGGCTGTTAACTGGGATCTGACTGCAGAAATAATCAAAAATGCAAAAAGAGAGGTTAAGGTGCTTAATCTTTTTGCATATACGGGTGGCGCAACGGTTTCGGCTCTCAAAGCAGGTGCTAATGTTTGTCATGTGGATGCTTCAAAGGGTATGACACTTTGGGCAAAAGAAAATGCCGTATCATCGGGAGTTGCCGACAGACAGGTCAGATGGATTGTTGATGATTGCGTTAAATTTGTTCAGCGTGAAATCCGAAGAGGAAATAAATACGATATTATTATTATGGATCCGCCATCATACGGAAGAGGTCCGGGCGGTGAGGTTTGGAAACTTGAAAACGAGGTTTACGGTTTTGTAGAGTTGTGTAGCCGTGTTTTGTCCGACGATCCGCTTATGATGCTTATAAATTCATACACTACAGGGCTTTCTCCGTCAGTTATGGAATACATCCTCGGTGCTGTTGTTAAAAAACGCTTCGGAGGAAAAGTTGAAGGCAGCGAAATCGGACTTCGTACAACTGAAAACGGACTTGTGCTTCCCTGCGGAGCAAGCGCCATTTGGAGCAGATAATGAGTATAATTGAATTTAAAAATGTAACATTCCGATATGAGAGCGATGATGAGGCAATTGTTCTTCCTCCTGCGGTAAAAAACTTTTCACTGACCGTTAACGAGGGAGAGTTTGTCGTCGTACTCGGTCACAACGGATCGGGCAAAAGCACTCTCGCAAGGCTTGCCAACGGACTTTTGCTTCCCGAAAGCGGCGATGTTATCGTTAACGGAATGAATACAAAAAATGAAGAAAATGATTTAAAAATAAAACAGACAGTCGGGGTAGTTTTTCAAAATCCCGACAATCAGATTGTTGCTACGATAGTCGAAGAGGATGTTGCTTTCGGCCCGGAAAATCTCGGCATTGAGCCGGCTGAAATCCGCAGACGAGTTGATGAGTCTCTCAAAATTGTCGGAATGTACGGCTACAGAAAGCACGAACCGCATAAACTCTCGGGCGGTCAGAAGCAACGTGTTGCAATTGCAGGAATTATTGCAATGGAACCGAGGTGTATCATCCTTGATGAACCTACCGCTATGCTCGACCCTGAGGGAAGACGCGACGTTATGAAGGCTATCAAGCGGTTGAACAGAGAATTGGGCATAACCGTTATATTTATAACTCACTATATGGAAGAGGCAGTTGAGGCTGACAGAATTGTAGTAATGGATGATGCTGAGCTGTCTCTTGACGGAACACCGGCCCAAGTGTTTTCGGATACGAAAAAAATACGCAGTCTCGGTCTTGATGTTCCGCAGACCTGTCTGCTTGCGGAAATGCTGAAAAAAGAAGGCATTTCATTAAAAAACAATTTGTTGAGCGTTGACGAATTGGTTGAAAACATTGACAATTTATTGAAAGGCAGATAAAAATGTCCCACCTAAAAACAGAAAATTTAACATTTACCTACGGTGAGGGCACTCCTTTTAAAATCACCGCACTTCAAAATGTAAATATAGAAATTTCCAAAGGTGAATTTGTCGCTGTGATAGGTCATACCGGTTCAGGTAAGAGCACTCTTGTTCAGCAACTCAACGGACTTCTTAAACCGACAAAAGGTACGGTTTTGCTCGACGGAAAAAACATTCACGAGTCAAAATCTACTCTTTTTGATACGAGATTTCGCGTGGGACTTTGCTTTCAGTACCCGGAGTATCAGCTTTTTGAAGAAACTGTTTATAAGGATATTGCTTTCGGTCCTTCCAATATGGGACTCTCACAGAGCGAAATTGATGAGCGCGTTAGAAATGCCGCAAAATATGTCGGAATACCCGACGATATGCTTTTAAAATCACCGTTTGACCTTTCGGGTGGAGAAAAAAGAAGAGTTGCGATTGCAGGCGTTATCTCAATGGAACCTGAATTTCTCATTCTCGATGAGCCGACAAGCGGACTTGACCCCAGAGGAAGAGAACAGATTCTTTCGCTTATTTCAGATTACCGTGACAAAACGGGTAAAACCGTAATCATTGTTTCTCACAGTATGGATGATGTTGCTCGTTTTGCAACAAAGGTTATTGTGATGAATAACGCTGAGACGGAAATGTGCGGAACTGTCGATGAGGTCTTTGAAAAATCATCTCGACTCCGTGAAATCGGACTTTCTGTTCCTCAGATAACAGAGGTTTTTATTAAGCTTCGTGAAAAGGGCTATCCAGTCAGTGAAAAAATATATACGGTTGAGCAAGGATTTCTTGAACTGAAAAAATTGTTTGAGGGGAGGGAATATTCTTGATCAAGGATATTACTATCGGTCAGTATTTTCCTATGAATTCAATAATTCATAGGCTTGACCCGAGAATAAAATTGCTTTTTACGGTTGTTTTTATCGTTATGGCATTTCTTTCCACAAACTTTATTTCTTTGTTCTTTGCACTTTTTTCGGCAGGATGTATAATTGCTTTTTCAAAAATTCCCTTAAAAACGGTTGTCAAAGGCTTGCGACCTATTCTTTTAATTGTGATAATCACATCGGTCCTTCAGATTGCCTATGTAAAAACGGGTATTGTGCTTATTGATGAGTGGAAGATAAAAATTACCAGCGGCGGTGTTCTGACGGCTCTCTTTATGGCACTTCGCATTTCGCTTCTTATCGTTATGAGCACTATGCTCACATATACAACATCTCCGACAGCTCTTACTAACGGACTTGACCGCCTGTTTGCACCCTTCAAAAAAATCGGAATTGATTTTCATACCGTAACAATGATAATGACTATCGCACTCAGATTTATTCCGACTTTGATTGAAGAGGTAGATAAAATTATGAGTGCTCAGAAATCAAGGGGAGCTTCGTTTGATAAAGGAAACATTCTGAAAAGGGCAAAGGCTTTGATTCCGTTGTTTATCCCTCTTTTGTTCAATTCTATCAGACGAGCCTATGAGCTTGCAAACGCTATGACATGCCGTTGCTATAACGGCGGTCAGGGGAAAACCACTATGAACGCACTGAAATTTTCCCGATATGATTATATGTCACTTTTAATAACGGCTATATTTATTGCAGTAATAGTTTTACTGAATATTTTTTGTGGTGAATATAATGCGGAATATACTTTTAACCTTGCGGTATGACGGCTCTGCCTTTCACGGATGGCAGATTCAGCCCAACGCAGATACCGTTCAGCAGCAGCTTTGTGATGCATTCAGAAAAATCAGCGGTAATAATGAAAATATAATAGGATGCAGCAGAACCGATGCAGGAGTACATGCGGATATGTTTTGCTGTAATATCAGAACGGAATGTAATGTAACTGCCGAAAAATTGCCTGATGCACTTAACTTTTATCTTCCGGAAAGTATATCGGTCTATGATTGCCGTGATGTCGATTTTGATTTTCACGCAAGATATGACTGTAAAGGAAAAGAATATGTGTATCTGATTTATAACGGAAAATACAGAAATCCTTTTTATGAGAAAAAAGCAATGTTCTATCCGTATAAATTGGATGCAGATATGCTAAATAAAGAGGCAAAAGCATTTGAAGGCATTCACGATTTCTCCGCTTTCTGCAGTGCAGGAACAGAGATTGAAAATAAAGTGCGCGAGATATATTCCTGTAATGTTGTCCGAAAAGGTGATATTGTTGAGATTAGTGTCAGCGGAAACGGATTTTTATATAATATGGTCCGTATCATTGCAGGGACATTGCTTGATATACAACGCGGAAAAATCCGGCAGGGAAATATTCCTGCAATAATTGAAGGCCTTGATCGCGAAAAAGCAGGAGTTACTGTTGAGGCGCAGGGACTTTATCTGAAAAAAGTTTTTTATTGATGATTGTGTGGTGTGACGAGTGGAAGATAATAAAAGAAATACTGTAAAACGTCCGAGGAGGAAAAAACACAAAAAGCTTACGGTAAGCGTAAAGGGAGCAAAAACACTAAAGCTTCTTGCCGTAATCCTCGTTGTTCTTTTGCTTATAATTCTTGCGGCGGCACAGTTCGGGGGAGTGACCTTTTCTACAATAACCGATAATATCAGAACGGCTGTTGCGGGAATAGGAACCGGAGACGGTTATCCTTACAGAATGAACGGTGTGGAAATAAGCGATGCAGGAATAACAAATTCTGACCTGCTTCTCGTATATGACGATACGGTCAGGGTACTTGATTCAACGGCAAAGGAGATATCAAATCTTCCTCATTCCTTTGACCATCCTGTTATGAGCAGTAACAGTGGCAGAGCGTTGGTATATGATGAGGGTGGTACTAAATTCCGCGTTCAGTCAAAAACAAGAGTTCTTTATGAAAAAGAGCTTGATTATATGATTTTGACGGGCTCAATGGGTAAGGACGGTACGGTTGCTATCGGTTCCCGTGCTGAAGATGCTCAGAGTATGCTTACCGTTTACAATACAAAAGAAGAGGAAGTCTTTGTGTGGAAATGTGCTAAGGAAAACATAATTTCCTGTGATGTTTCGGATAACGGGAAGCTTTATGCCGTAACTGTTCTTGGTGTTGATAACGGATCTGTATATTCAAAGGTTTACATTTTCAATAAAAAGGACGAAGAGCCGAGAGCAACATTTGAATATCCTGACAGTGCGGTTTCTTCCGTTCAGTTCTTATCAAATGAAACCTTATTCGTATTCGGAAACAATGTGTGTGAAGTTATAAAGGGAGACAAGGTTAAAGAAAAAATTGACGTTTCGGTCAATACTCCGTATAAGCTTTATATTTCAGATAATAATACTGCGGTCGTAGTGTTGTCAAAGTATTCAAGTACAACGCAGAAGATTATAAGAGTTTATGATAAATCAGGATCAGAACTTTATTCAAAGGAGATTGACGGACTCATAAAATCCGTTGCTACTGATGGTAAATACACCGCTGTCCTCACCGACGAAAATGTTCAGATTTACAATTCAAAAGGTGAAAAGAGCGGCATGACCAGTGTTAATACCGATGCAGAAAAGGTTATGATTTCCGGCAGAAATACATATGTTTACTCAGTCGATAAAATTGAAAAGTTTTCTTCGGTAAAAAATAATGAAGAATAACTTTTGAGGTGAAAATATGAATATTATTTTAGATGTTATATTGATTGCAATTTTTGCTGCAATAGTTTTTGCGGCGGTAAAAAAAGGATTTATGCTTTCTCTGCTTGAGCTTGTTGCCGTTATTGCTGCACTCGTTCTTGCGTTTCAGCTCAGCCCTGTCGTATCGCAGGCCGCATACGACGGTGTTGTTGAAAAGAGCCTTATAGAAACAGTAGAGACACAGATAGACGAAACATTGAACTTGTCGGAAACCGGAACTCAGGCTGAGGTCATATTAAATGCAATTCCCGGATTTATGGTAGATTTCGCATCCTCAGCAGGAATTGAAGTGGAAGAGATAAAAGCTAAGATTTCATCAGAAAACTTTTCATCCGAAAATCTTGCAACGGAGCTTGTCACAAAGGTAGCACAGCCGATTGTTGTGGGGGCACTGACAGTCGTGTTTTTCCTTTTGCTTGCAGGTGTTTTGCTGTTCCTGTTCAAATGGCTTGCACAAATTCTTTCAAAGCTGTTTAAATTACCTCTTATTGGAACAGCTAACAAGGCTTTGGGCGGTGTGCTCGGTGCTTGTAAAGGTATTATGGTAATCGTATTTATCAGCACAATCCTTGAACTTATCTTTGCGGGTGGGGAAAACGAAATATCATCAGCAATCAATAACTCATATGTTATCGGCTTGCTTGATAATGTGAATCCGTTTTTAAATTCACTTAAAGAAATATTTTGATAAGGAGTAAAATGTTATGAGTGAGGAGAAAAAAACATTAAAACAAAATGTCAAAGAATTGTTTAAGGGCTCTTTGACGGTACCTAATCTTATTTCTGTAATCAGAATTCTGTTAATCCCTGTAATTGCCGTGCTATACTATAAAGGCTATATCTGGTGGACGGTGTTCTTTATTTTCCTTTCGGGAATATCGGACGCTGTTGACGGCAAAATCGCAAGAAAATTCAATCAGGTGTCGGCTTTAGGAAAAATTCTTGACCCTGTTGCAGACAAGCTTACCATTTTTGCTCTCGCAATTGTCTTATTTCTTAAGTTTAAAGAAGCACAGAGTGAGGCTATGCAGGCATTTGCATGGGTATTCCTTCTATTTATAGCCAAGGATCTGATTATGATTATCGGCGGCGCAGTTCTTATTGCACTCGGCACACGACCTAGTGCTGCAGAAATCTGGGGAAAAGTAGCAACATTTGCGTTCTATGTAGTAATGGTTGTAATTATCGGGTTTGGTCCGGAAATCGGTGCAATCAGTGCATATTACCCGCAATTTACAATTCCCGAAACATTGATGTTTGTGCTGGTGGTAGTAGCTGTTATTCTGACTTTTATAGCATTTTTCAGCTATGTTCCGGGAGCACTTAAGCAGATGAAAGAAAATTCAAAGAAAAACAAATAAAAAGAGGACACGCAATGAACAAAAATATGGTTTGCAACAGATGCAAGCAAAGACCTGCCGTAATCTTTATCACAAAGATGGAAGGCGATAAGACAATCAATGAGGGTCTGTGCATAAAGTGTGCTATGGAAATGAATATCGGCCCGATTAAGCAGATGATGGATAATATGGGTATAACCGAAGAGCAGCTTGATGATATGAATGAACAGATGGAACAGATGATGGAAAGCATGGGCGACGATTTTGAGCTCGGTGGTGCATCAACATTTCCTTTTATGCAAAATATGGGTATGATGCCTATGGATGTTCCGGAAGAAAATATTAAGGACCTTAATAATGACGGAAAGAAGACCGACAGAAAATCAAAGAAAAAGCAGGGTACAAAAAATGACCGCAGAAAAATGCTGTCACTTTATTGTACCGATCTTACTGCCCGTGCCCGTGAGGGAAAGCTTGACAGAATTATCGGCAGAGACACCGAAATTGCCCGTACGGTTCAGATCCTCTGCAGAAGAACAAAAAACAATCCCTGCCTTATCGGTGAACCCGGTGTAGGTAAAACAGCAATCGCAGAAGGCCTTGCTCAAAGAATTGCAGACGGAAATGTTCCGGCAAAGCTTATGGATAAAGAAATTCATCTTCTTGATCTGACGGCGCTTGTAGCCGGTACCCAGTTCCGCGGTCAGTTTGAAAGCAGAATCAAGGGACTTGTTGAAGAGGTCAAGAATGAGGGTAATATCATTCTCTTTATTGATGAAGTTCACAATCTTGTGGGAACGGGTGATGCCGAAGGCTCAATGAATGCCGCGAACATTCTCAAGCCGGCTCTTTCCCGCGGTGCAATTCAGGTTATAGGTGCAACTACCTTCAATGAATACAGAAAGCATATTGAAAAAGATGCCGCTCTTGAGCGCCGTTTTCAGCCGGTAAAGGTTGAAGAGCCTTCAATTGAGGATACTTTCAAGATGCTTGTCGGAATTAAAGGATATTATGAGCTTTTCCACCGTGTTCAGATAAGTGATAATCTTGTATATAAGGCAGTAACTCTTTCAGAGAGATATATTACCGACAGATTTCTGCCTGATAAAGCAATCGACTTGCTTGACGAAGCTTGTACCTGCGCTAACCTTCGTAATAAAGCGATAAGCGAAAATGAAATCAATGAAAATCGGATTTCTGCTCTTAAAAAAGAGCTTGAGGAACTGGAAGAGAGAGTTGCAAATCCCGATAAGGACGAGGATCTTAATCCTGTTTACGAGGATTTATACAGAACCAAAGGCGAGCTTGCGGTATGCGAGGGTAAAGCCCCGGAGCTTCAGGAAAAAGCAAAGGATAATAATGTTACGGAAGAAGATCTTGCAAAGGTGATAAATCTTTGGACAGGTATTCCTGCAACAAAGGTTGTTGAGGGCGATGTTAACAGACTTAAAGGTCTTGAGGACAGACTTATGGAAAAGGTTATAGGTCAGGAAGAGGCTGTAAAGCTTGTTGCAAATGCAATCAAGCGAAGCAGAATTCAATTGACATTACAGAAGCGTCCTGCCTCCTTTATTTTTGTCGGACCTACAGGTGTTGGAAAAACTGAACTTGTAAAACAGCTTTCTACTGAACTGTTTGATACTCCCGAAACACTCATCCGCCTTGATATGAGCGAGTTTATGGAAAAACATTCGGTTTCACGTCTTATAGGTTCGCCTCCGGGATATGTCGGATATGATGAAGCGGGTCAGTTGACCGAAAAGGTTCGCAGAAAGCCGTATTCCATCATCCTTTTTGATGAGATTGAAAAAGCCCATCCCGATGTTATGAATATTCTTCTTCAGATTCTTGATGAAGGCAAGACTAACGACGCCCATGGCAGAACAGTAAGCTTTGCAAATACCGTGATTATTATGACATCAAATGCGGGCAGTCAGAAGGCTGAAACATCACTCGGATTCGGTAAAACAACAAAGGATATTTCAAAAGAAAAAGTTCTTAAGGCACTCAATGAGTTCTTGCGTCCTGAGTTTATAGGCAGAGTTGATGAAATCGTCGTGTTTAATCCTCTTGATAATGAGGATTACAAGAAAATTGCCGTTCTTATGATTGATGAAATGAAAACAGTTCTTAAGGACAAGGGAATTGAACTTGTTTATGATGATAATATTCCGTCTGCTATTGTTGCAAAAATGGACGGTAATGTTCGCGGTGCGCGTGATTTGAGAAACGTCATCCGCCGTAATATCGAGGATAAGGTTTCAACACTTATGATTGATAATCTCGGCACAGTAATAAACAAAATTCTTATAACATCAGATGACAATGATATTCAGGTAAATTTTGAATAACTGCAAGTTGTTTTAACGCTGAAAAAGGACAGCAGCCAAATTGGTTGCTGTCCTTCATTTATATTTTTCCGATATGCACCTCAAAGTGTTCAGAGAATATAATGGATACAGGAGGTGCTGTATGGATACATTTGTCATAATGGCACTGATAGCAACACTCGGTACTTGGTTTGTTACTGCTTTAGGTGCTGCTACTGTTGTCTTTTTCAAATCGCCAAATCAAAAAGGACTCAATATTATGCTCGGATTTGCTTCCGGCGTAATGATAGCCGCAAGCTTTTGGTCATTGCTTCAGCCTGCAATAGAACGTGCGGAGGCATCGTCACAAATTCCTGCATATATAGTCGCATCGGCAGGCTTCTTGTCAGGCGCGGTCTTTATGTGGATATCAGATAAAATTGTCTCTTTTTCACGAAAAAAGGCAGATAACACTCAGGGAAACAGCAACGACAGATTGCAACGGATCATAATGCTCGTATTATCAATTACATTACACAATATTCCCGAGGGATTAGCCGTCGGAGTTGCATTCGGTGCTTTGCAGGGAGACGGATTTACTACAGAAAAGCTTATGGGAGCAATATCGGTTGCGGTCGGGATAGGACTTCAGAATTTTCCCGAGGGTGCAGCCGTTTCGGTTCCGTTGAGAAGGGAAGGGTATTCAAGAAGAAAAAGCTTCTTTTTAGGGCAGGCATCAGGTATGGTTGAGCCGATTGCAGGTGTCATAGGTGCTATGCTCGTTATATATATTGAGGCTATACTTCCTTTTGCTCTGTCATTTGCCGCAGGTGCAATGATATTGGTTGCCGTCCACGAGCTGATACCCGAATGTCAGAAAAATCAGAGCTGTCAGCCTTATTCCGCTACAACGGGAATTATTCTTGGCTTTGCAGTTATGATGCTGCTTGACGTTATGCTCGGATAGGATATCAGAAATATTGAAATTATTTATATATGGGCAGTTACAGTAAAAAAGACAGATTCCGGACGGAACCTGTCTTTTCTGTGCATACAGTTTAATTTGTCATCAAACCGATAATTTGCGATTGATCGTTTAATGATTTTTATGCAGATAACACTCTTTGTCGTGTGAATGTATTACACCTATCGCTTGTAAATATGAATATATAATGACAGAACCTACAAATGTCATCCCTCTATTTTGTAAATCTTTTGAAAGTGTATCCGATAATTCATTCGTTATTTTATCTGTCTCGTATATGGTTATATCATTAGTAAAAGTTCGTAAATAGTTATGAAAAGAGCCAAACTCGTCAACTATGGATTTGAAAATCTTGCTGTTATTGATACTTGCATTGATTTTACGCTTGTTTCTTATTATGTCTTTATCATTTAATAATTCATTTATCTTTTTATCATCGTAAGAAATTACCTTGTTATAATCAAAGTTATCATATGCTTTTCTGAAACCTTCTCTTTTATTAAGAACGCATTCCCAAGAAAGGCCCGCCTGAAAAGATTCTAACAATAACATTTCATATAAATACTTATCATCAAAATTCGGAATGCACCATTCGTTATCGTGATATTCAAGATAAAGGGGATTTTTTAAGTTGCACCATCTGCATCTTTTCTTGTTATTCATCACGGCTCACCTCGTTAGATTCTCGTATGCCGAGCAGATTATAGCACAGTAAATCAAAAATTACAATCGTGCGTGATGATCTGTCATCATTTGTTTTTGATACTTTTTTTCATTGTTTGTTATGACGGATTACGGAAAAGGTAATAAGAAAAATCGACGAACTTCTTACTGAAATCCGTCGACTGATGGCTGGGGTGGCAGGATTTGAACCTACGAATGCAGCAGTCAAAGTGCTGTGTCTTACCGCTTGACGACACCCCA
>CALGUK010000036.1 GCA_937920235.1 uncultured Clostridia bacterium
CCCGACCTTTTGGTTCGTAGCCAAACACTCTATCCAGCTGAGCTACCGGCGCATATGCGGACTTTTAACCGCCCGAATATAATACCATTAGAATTCTAAAAAGTCAACAGTTTTTTAATTATTTTTTTCAAATTGACAACTAGTATTAAATAATGCTATCATTATGTTAAGAGGTGAATATCATGAATCCTAATAATATTTGGTACAGAGCAAAACAAGTTTCAATTCAAACATCAGATGATATTAAAGGTGGTTTTGATATTGGTTTTGATGACGAAATATCAGAAGAAATAAAAATAGAGTTAAAGAACTTTATTTCTTGGGTTGAGAAAAACTTTAATTTGCCAATTACTTTATGGGTGGATTTTGAATATAAACATTATTTGAAAAAAAGTAATGGTAAGCAAGTTGGGTATTTGTTTTATTGGTCGGATTTTGACACTTATCCTATTTTTGAGAATATTGATAATATTCCTGAAATTCGACTGCCCGTTAGAACAGAAAAAAGTACCACGGAAGAAATACTTACTTCTTTTATTGAAGCGATAACTTGTTATTTTGCTTGGATTTGTAATGAAATTAGTGAAAGTTATATTCCGAATGAGGAAGAAGTTGAAGAAATTCTTCAAGAATATTTGAAAGTAGAATAACGAAAAAGAGAGTACAATTCGTACTCTCTTTTCTATTTCACAACCAAAATTTTATTTATGTTATATTTCTTAAACAACTCAATATGCTCATAAGTAATCTTTTCGCCACTTACTGCAATTGGTATAGCAGGGGGGCAAGATACAGTAGGACTTGCACAAACTCTGCCAACAGCTTTTTCAATGTTGATTTCTTCACATTCACTAAAAATCGCTTCACGAATTGTCATTACTCTTTCGCCAAATACAAAACTGATTGTATCTTCATTGTAATCTTCTTTTAAAGTTAGTTCAAGATTTTTGAAAGCGTTCTCAAGTTTTTTGAAATCTTCGTCTGTATTCTGTGGCGAAATCATAAATACTACAAAATCGTCATCTGCATATTCAGGTTCTATTCCGTATTTTCTGAAATGCTCGGCAAAATTACCTTCGTATTCTGAAAAGTCTGCAGTAATCTTTAATGGTTCATAAAATTGTGGGGTTGTAGTATTCCACACATCACATTCAATCATAATATGTGAGAGTTTTTCGCACTTTTCAGCACATTTTTTAATATCTTCACAAATTTTTTCGTCAATGTATTTATTACACAAATCAAGTGATTGCAAAATAAGATATGATGGACTTGTTGAGCCAAAAATACTCATAGCATTTACTGCATTTTTTGAAAATCCGTATTTATCATTCTTTGCAATATGCAAATATCCACCACCTGTAAGCACAGGCAAAGTTTTGTGTGCTGAGTCGCAACACATATCTGCTCCAAGGCTTATTGGGTGCATATCTTGTGGGCAAAATTTCAAATAACTACCGTGAGCGTTGTCAACAAGCAAAGGAATATCATACTCCTTACAAACCTTTGAAAGTTCAGGAATATTCGCCATTTTACCAAGATAATCTGGACTTGTTATATATACTGCAAAAGGTTTTCTATCGAGTTTTTCAAGTGCATTTCGTAATCTTTCAGCAGTAACCATAGAACTGCACAAACTTTGTGTACGGTTTGGATAAAGCCACTCAACATCTGCATCGAGCTTCGCAAGTGCATATATAAATGACTTGTGAGCATTTCGCCCTGCAAGTACAAATGGTCTTGTGCTTTTATCAGCTCGCAAATATGCGAGATATAGCATAGCGTTAATACTCTGACTTGAGCCACCTGCAGAGTAAACGGTTTTTGCAGTATCAAAAAGCAAAGTAGCATTTTCTTCACTTTTACGGATTATTCCGTCAGGTGCATATAGCTCATCAGCACCTTTTATTTCGGTGATATCGGCTGATTCACAGCCTAAAAAGGACACGCCTTTATGACCCGGCATATGAAGTCGGGCAGTATTACTTTTAATGTAATTCTGCACAAAGTCAAAAATTGGTGTGTCCATTTTAATATTCCTTATTTATCGTAGTTTTCTGCTACTTGTATCATCACAGCGCATTCAATGCGCTTCTTGAACAGCTCACAGCCGTATTTATATATTCCTGTGATTTTTCCTGTTGCATGGTATGAGTTAGCCGCACATCCGCCCGAACAATAAAGCTTTGCCCAGCAGTCGTTACATTCGGGTCTTGCATATGCATTGCAGAGCTTGAATTCATTCTGTATCTCTTTGTTGGTTACTCCGTCCCAAATGTTGCCGAGCAGATATTTTGTGTCACCGACAAACTGGTGGCAGGGATACAGGTCTCCCGCAGGGGTGACAGCCATATATTCCGTACCCGAACCGCATCCGGAAATTCTTTTATATATGCACGGTCCGTGAGTGAGGTCGAGCATATAGTGGTAAAATGTGAACGGATTGCCCTCTTTTTTACGCTTGATCATTTCTTTTGCAAGGATTTCATACTGATCGAAAAGTACGGGCAAGTCACTCTCGGTCAGCGCGGAAGCATCTTCCGGGGAACATACAACAGGCTCCATACTGAGTTCTGTAAAACCTAAATCCGCCATATGAAAAATATCGTTTGTAAAGTCGGTGTTGTTATGAGTGAACGTGCCTCTCATATAGTAGCTTTTGCCTTTACGACGCTTTACAAATTCCTGAAACTTGGGAACAATGATATCATAGCTTCCGCGTCCCTGATAATCCTTGCGGAGTCTGTCGTGAACCTCACGCCTTCCGTCAAGGCTTAACACAACATTACTCATTTCTCTGTTGCAGAAATCGATGACATCATCGTCGACCAGTATTCCGTTGGTTGTAAGGGTAAAGCGGAAATTCTTGTTATGTATTTTCTCCTGAACGCGTGCATACGAGACAAGCTCCTTTACAACGTCCCAATTCATAAGCGGTTCTCCGCCGAAAAAGTCAACTTCAAGATTACGTCGAGTGCCAGAATTCTCAATAAGAAAATCAAGTGCACGTTTGCCCACTTCAAAACTCATTAAAGCACGTTCGCCGTGGTATTTACCCTGACTTGCAAAGCAGTATTCACAGTTAAGATTGCAAGTATGTGCCACATGAAGACAAAGAGCCTTGATTACCGTGTTTCTGTTTTTGAAGTCAAAAGCCATCCCTTCATAAGTGTCGGGGGTGAAAAGCTTACCTGCTTCTTCAAGACTCTTAACGTCTTCAATGCAGCCAAGAACGTCCTGCTCTGTGATATTTTCCTCAGAATATGTTTCAAGGATATATCTGACGATTTCGGGGTTGTCCTTGGTCTTATACATAGCTATAATGTCGTAAGCTACCTCATCAACCACGTGAACAGAACCGCTGCAGGTATCAAGGACTATGTTGTAACCGTTTAATTTGTATTGATGTACCATAAATAACAACTCATTTCAATAAAAAACAGGTAATACAGTTACGCATTACCTGCTTTAAGCAATATAGTTTTAAAGCTTATTTGCTTTCGCAATTTTCGCACTGCTGATTAGCAACACCGCAAGATGTTTTACAAGCTGACTGGCAAGATGTCTGGCATTCGCCACAGCCACCCTTTTCTGCAGAAGCTGCAAGGTCTCTTGTTTCGATTGTTCTAATTCTTTCCATAGTTAATATCTCCTGTCTGAATAATATCTAATGTTTACAAAAAAAGTATAGCACAAGCCGATTTTACTGTCAAGGGATATATTAATTTTGTTGTATTGACTTATATTTTTCGCGGTATGCTTCGGATTTAAAGAAGATGAAGTGTTAAAAAATTTCCTTATGAAAGGAATAGGGATTATATTGTTGCTGTGTATAATCGAGAGAACATACAGGAAATTTATCCCGGAAGATATTGGAATATTAAATGATTACAGATACATCTTTGTACTGTTGTTTTTACCTATAACATGCATTGCGATAATCGTATTTGAGATCAAGCTTAATAAACAAATCAATTAAGAAATAGTTATACATAAAGCTTCTTTTACTCCGACATTGATTTGTCGGAGTTTTCTTTTACCCGACGGACAAAACATACTTGATTTTCCCTTTTTAAAGTGATATATTCTATACGGATTTTGAGCAGGGGGTAAGTATATGTCAATTAAAAACAAGATAAAAAAATATATACCCGACTTCTTGCGCGTGGTTGTTCTGAGTTTGGTTGCAGGTGTATTTTGCGGTATTGCGGGAGCACTGTTTGTCAAAAGTATTCAGTTTGTTACACAGCTCAGACAGCAACACGTATGGATTTTATATCTTTTGCCCTTGTTCGGATTAGCTGTTACCGTTCTTTACGGTGAATTGAAAACCGAGGGCACGGGAACAAACCACATCATCAAAAGTGTACGCACGGATAAACCTGTTACGCCGTTATTGGGAATAGCGGTTTTCGGCGGAACTGTATTATCTCATTTCGGAGGTGCCTCCGTCGGCCGTGAGGGTGCGGCTTTGCAAATCGGCGGAAGCGTAGGTGAGTTTCTTGCTGAAAGTTTCAAAATCTGTGAGGGTTTCCGCCGTATTCTCGTTATGAGCGGTATGAGTGCCTGCTTTTCCGCACTGTTCGGAACACCTCTGGCGGCATTTGTTTTTGTTCTTGAGGTTGTTCGGATCGGAAAGCGCTGCTTTGTTGCGATTATCCCGGTGTTTTTATCGAGTATAACAGCTTTTTTAACGGCAAATAAGCTGGGAGTCGCTCCGGAAAGATTTCCCGTAAGCGAAATTCCGCAGTTCACATCCGGTATTGTGTGGAGATTTATCGTAATTACCGTTGCAGGTGCATTGGTAAGTGAAATTTTTGTCTATGCTCTGCACTTCTCTGAAAAGGGATTTACAAGGCTTTTTAAAAATAAATATCTTCGGGTAGCAGTTGGCGGCATTGTTGTAATTTTGCTTACAAAATTTTTCGGCACAACCGATTATAACGGTGGCGGCATTGATATTATCCATCATATATTCACCGAGGGAAAGGTTGAATATGGGGCATTCCTGCTGAAGATAATATTCACGGCGGTCTCGGTCGGTGCAGGATATCGCGGAGGAGAGATTGTGCCAACGCTGTTCATAGGCGGAACTCTCGGCGGAACGGGAGCGTTATTGTTGGGACTTAATCCGGGATTCGGCGCGGCAATAGGAATAACCGCGTTGTTTTCGGGAGTGACAAATTGTCCGTTTGCAACTGTTTTTCTTGCTTGCGAAATGTTCGGAATTGAGGGAATAGGATATTATGTTGTTGCTTCGGCAATCAGCTTTGCACTTTCCGGTAAGGTAAGCCTTTATTCAGGCAGAAAACTTCCTTTTGTAAAAAATCATTGATATAAAAACAAGAGATATTTCTTCCATAAAATACTAAAAACATCTATTATTTTTGCAAAATATATGGTAGGATAATATCTGTATAATTATGTATTTTCATTTTTGAAAGAAGATGAAGCTGAAATGAGTAAAAAATGTGATGTGCTTATAGTCGGCTGCGGTGTTGCGGGGCTTAATACAGCACTTTCTTTACCCGGAAATCTGAACATTACGATGCTTGCAAAAAAGAGCAATACCGACTCGAATTCTTCTCTTGCTCAGGGCGGCGTTGCGGCAGTTCTTGATACGGTGAATGATAATTATGATCTGCATATTAATGATACGATGATCGCAGGTCAACAGGCAAACGATATTGATGCGGTTACAACTCTTGTTCACGAGGGACCCGATGAAGTGCGTAAAATCATCGGATACGGTGTTGAATTCGATAAGCGACCTGACGGTGAGCTCAATATGACTCTAGAGGGCGGACATTGTCGCAGAAGAATTGTTCATCATAAGGATACAACCGGTGCCGAAATGGTGCGTGCTATGGTTGCAGAAGCAAAAAAACGCAATAATATTGAAATTTTAGAAAATACCCCCGTTTTTAAACTGACCAGAGTTAAAAGCGGTATCTGTGCTCATATTCTTACGGAAGAAGGACAGGATGAGATTTTTGCAAGTTATTGTGTGCTTGCAACAGGTGGTATCGGCAGAGTTTATAAATATACGACAAATCCTAAGGTCGCAACGGGTGACGGCATCCGACTGGCGTTTGAGTTGGGTGCAAGAATTAAGAATTTAAGCTATGTGCAATTCCACCCGACAGCATTTAATTCTGATGATAACGAGCAGTTCCTTATCAGTGAAGCGGTCCGCGGAGAAGGTGCCTATCTTCTTAATTGTAATAAAGAACGTTTTATGCACCGTTACGACGAAAGACTTGAGCTTGCTCCTCGTGATGTGGTTTCAAAGTCAATTATTATTGAATCTCGCCGTACAGGTAGCAACAACTTTTATCTTGACATTACCCATCGCGATAAGGAGTATCTTCTTAATCGGTTTCCGGGTATTCACCGGGGATGCTTAAGATACAATGTTGATATCACAAAGGACCTGATCCCGATATTTCCTTGTCAGCATTATCTTATGGGCGGTATTGAGGTTGACCTTAATTCAAGAACAACGGTTTCTCGGCTTTATGCAGTCGGTGAATGTTCAAATACGGGTGTTCACGGTAAAAACAGACTTGCAAGTAATTCACTTTTGGAGGCACTGGTTTTCGGCAAGCGATGTGCCGATGACATTGTTCGCTGTATTGATATGAAATATCCCGAGGTGCAGATTACCGAGGTGGAAAAGCCCGATCTTGACGGTGCACCGCTTTTAAAGGGTGTGCGGACTGAAATCCGTAACATTATGCAGCGTTCATATTTTGTAATGCCTGCAAATGAAGATGCCGTGCGCAACGGATATAAGCGTGTCCGTGAAATTCTGACACGACTTAAAAACGGTAAATTTAAAATCACTCCCGATTATTGTGAGGCATTAAGTCTGGCAACAGTGGCTTATATAATTCTTAAGGAGGTCAATGACCAATGAAATTAAATCAGTTTTATGTGGATAATCTTATAAAAGAAGCAATAACCGAGGATATAAATTATATTGATGTCTCAGCAGATTACCTTATTCCCGAGGAACAGAGAAACGACTCATATTTTGTAGCAAAAGCAGATGGCGTTCTCTGCGGTCTTGATATCGCCATGCGCGTTTTCACGCTTCTTGACGATACCTTCACATATACAGCTCATAAGAGGGATGGTGAAGAAGTCAAAACAGGCGATTTAATCGTTGAATTTAACGGAAAAACCGCTTGTCTTCTCAAGGGTGAGCGGACCGCTCTCAACATTATTCAGCATATGTCGGGTATTGCAACCGCTACAAGTAAAGCAGTCAAGCTCTGCGAGGGAACAAGGGCACAGGTTACGGATACGAGAAAAACATTACCGGGACTTCGTGCGTTACAGAAATATGCGGTAGTTTGCGGCGGCGGAAAAAACCACAGATATAATCTCTCTGACGGTGCTATGCTTAAGGATAATCACATTGATGCAGGCGGCGGTATTACAAATGCGGTGGAAGCTCTTCGATCAAAACTCGGCCATATGGTAAAAATTGAGGTCGAAACACGTGATTTTAATGAGGTGAAAGAAGCTGTTGATGCCGGTGCCGATATAATTATGCTTGATAATATGACAAACGCACAGATGAAAGAATGTGTTGAATATATCAACGGCAGAGCAAAAACAGAGGCATCAGGAAATATTACTCTCAATAATATCGCAGAAGTTGCAAAAACAGGTGTTGATATTATTTCACTCGGAACTCTCACTCACTCCGTTAAAGCCTTTGACATTTCGATGAAGATGAGATAAACCTATGAATTTTAACGAATCAGTGGAATATATCCATTCTCTGTTGGCATTCGGAGTCAAGCCCGGACTCGAACGAATCTCTATGTTGCTCGACTTACTCGGAAATCCCCAGGACAAGCTCAAATTTGTTCACGTTGCGGGGACAAACGGCAAAGGCTCAACCTCCACGATGATTGCTAATATGCTTACGGCGGAAGGATATCAAACGGGACTTTTTACATCACCTTATGTAATTGACTTCTGTGAAAGAATACAGATTGACGGTAAAAATATCAGTAAAGATATTTTTGCGGAATGTGTAACGGCGGTACGTGAAAAAACAGAGGAGCTGAACAGAAAAAATATAGTTATAACCGAATTTGAGGCTATAACCGCTTCGGCATTTCTCTGCTTTGAAAAAACGGAATGTGACTATGTGGTTCTCGAAGTCGGACTCGGCGGACGATATGATGCTACAAATGTAATCAAAAAGCCCGAAGCCGTTGTGATTACTTCCATTTCTCTTGATCATATTGCGATTTTGGGCGATACAGTTGAAAAAATTGCTTTTGAAAAATGCGGCATTATTAAAGAAAATGTACCTGTAATAACATCTGTAAATCAGCAAAGTGATGCCTTAAGGGTCATTAAGAAAACCTGCGATAAAAAAAATTGCAATCTGATTATTGCAAATCCGAAAGAAACGGAAATTCTTGACGATTCAATTTTCGGTATGGCCTTTATTTATAAAGACAATGTTTATAAAACGAGACTTACGGGAAATCATCAGATTGAAAATACTGTTAATGCCATTGAATGTGCAGGTTTGCTCGGTGTAAGCGAAAATGCAATTTCCGAGGGAATTGAAAGCACGAGAATGATTGCAAGAATGGAAATTATCGGAAAAAAACCGCTCATAATCCGTGACGGTGGTCATAATGAGGGTTGTGCCGAAGCACTTTATAATTTTCTTACCAAATATAATGTGCAAAATATCAATATGCTTATAGGGCTTATGGCAGATAAAGATTGCGAGGGTTATGTTTCAAAAATCGCATCACTTTGTAAGTCTGTTGTAACTGTTACACCAAGTAATCCAAGAGCATTAGATAGTGAAAAACTTAAAGGAATAGCAGAAAAATATTGCGATAATGTAAAATCTATAAATAACCCACAAGAGGGGTACAAATATATTCTTTCAAACACCAAAGAGAATGAAACAGTTTTAGTCTGTGGCTCTTTTTACTTAATGAGCGACATTTTTGGGGAGTAGGGGGCAAAATCTATGTATAAAGATTTTATTGAAGACAGAATAA
>CALGUK010000037.1 GCA_937920235.1 uncultured Clostridia bacterium
GGTCCTTAACACGGCCGCCTCTGATAAGAACAACAGAGTGTTCCTGAAGATTGTGTCCTACACCCGGAATATAAGCTGAAACTTCGATACCGTTTGTAAGACGAACTCTGGCAAGTTTACGAAGTGCTGAGTTAGGCTTTTTAGGTGTATCTGTCTTAACAACAGTGCAGACACCTCTCTTTTGAGGAGAATTGTTATTTGTCATAACATTCTTCTTTGAGTTGAGACCCTTACCGAGAGCAGGAGCCTTTGACTTCTTAACAAGAGTTTCTCTTCCGTTACGAACGAGCTGGTTAAAGGTTGGCATTTTCTGAATTCACCCCCATACATATTTATTGCATAACAAGTTGACGGACGCAAGTCCGCATGCTTGATTAGTTTATCACATATGAACAATATTTGTCAATAGATTTTTTGCATAATAACGAAAAAATATTCATAAATTCTAAAAAAATCCGAAAGGAGATAAAATTGTTTCTCTGCAGAAAAACATTATAAGTACAGACAACAAAAAAGAGAGGATTCTGACGAATCTTCTCTTCCTTTTCGTTCATATTTATTTCGGCATACTGCAATTTACATAAATCCCTTATTACAGATATTGCCTCATCTGAATAATCATATCCTCTTCAAGATTTATAAGCCTTTTGCAGATGTCTTTTGATTTTTCATCTGCCGCCACATATTGATTAAGGTACTTATTCAGAGATTTTACGCCCATATTACATCCGTCCGTAATAAGATCGGCTATGGTATGATCTGACTCATTCATAACAAGCTTCATATTGGTTTTCATCCATGACATGCCCTTTGCCATAACATTAGGCTCCTTGCCTTCATCGTGATATCGGTCAAGGAGTTGTTGCAAGTCCTCATCCAACTTGCAATGCAGTTCACGGCTGTGAACGAGATAGCTTTTGAGGTTTTTATCCTTGACATAATCAAGCACATCATCAATGGATGAAACGCCCATTTTTATTCCCGCATCACATTCGCGGAGTAATTTTACGGTATCCTGTTCTATCATAACACTGACACTCCTTAAAGTTTAGTATTATAAGTATGTTCAGAAAACCGTATTTTATTATAATTTTTCCTTTTTGCTTCGCAGTCCGGCCAGAGCCGCCGTTACACAATAAACACTTTTTGCACCTCGGATTTTTAGTATCCACGCGCATTCATCAAGCGTAGAGCCCGTAGTTTTGACATCATCAACCAGCAAAATCGTTTTGTCTCTCACGTCCGTCCTGTTTTTCACATCATACACACCGAAAACATTTCCCTTTCTGTTTCCCGAAAGCATTTCGTGCTGTGCAGAGGTTTCAAACAGCTTTACAAGAGCAGCTTTAAACGGGATATTCAGCTTTTCGGCAAGCTTCTCAGCAAGAATTTCGCTCTGATTATAGCTTCTCAAAAAGCTCTGAACCGGTGTAAAGGGAACAAAACAGATAAAATCAAAGTCAATTCCGTCAAAATCCTTTTTCACCTGCTGAGCCATATAGTCCGTGAGAATTTCCGCGAGGAACATTTTGCCGTTGAATTTAAATCTGCTTATACAACTTCTTACCGCATCCTCATAATAGAATGGAGAAGTGATACCGTCATATCCGTTTTTCTTCTTTTTACAGTCACATCTGTCCTTACCTGCACCGCAATACCCACACCTTTCACCCTCAATCAGCGGAATATGTGCGGCACATTCATCACAAAGCTTTTCGCCCTGTCTGATAAGCCTGTTACAAAACCTGCAACGGCTTGTAAATAACAGCCCGGGAAGAAATTCGGATAAAAATTCGTTTATTTTCATCTATCCTACTCTTTCCTTGCAATCAATTTGTTCGGTTACAAAATCAAAAGCATCCTCGAAGCATTCTCTGCTCTTTTTGAATATTGGCATAATCGCCCATGCGTGGTTTCCCGTTATTCCGTCCGCCTTAAACTGTCTGTTGACTACACCCAATGTATCAAGCTGACGACAGAGGTCAAAGGTTTCAAACCTGAGCTTATCGTTAGTTGCCCACACGGCATAAGTCGGCGGAAAATTCCCTGTAATTTTAGGAGAGCAGTATTCCGACTGTTCCGTTTCGAGAAAGCGCTTCGTCTCTTCAAAGCTTTTTCCGATAAACGACGAAACCATCATTT
Organism: uncultured Clostridia bacterium; assembly: GCA_937920235.1. Taxonomy (GTDB): domain Bacteria; phylum Bacillota; class Clostridia; order Oscillospirales; family Acutalibacteraceae; genus Fimenecus. The sequence goes on from CALGUK010000037.1 coordinate 2,143, forward strand.
TAATATCGGGAAACTGCGATTGCTCTTTATTTTCGTCCACAAGACGCTTCAGGTCAAAGCATCCGCAGATTGAGACAAGAGCTTTGATTTTTGCCGAACCGAAATGTCTGAATTCTATTCCGAGAGCATCAAGCACCGATTTATCGTTAAAGCACGAAGCGACATAAGAAATATAGTATCCTCCGGCACTCTCTCCCGCTATAACGATATTTTCCGTGTCGATGTTATTTTCTTCCGCAGAGTCTAAAATTTTATCCAACGCGGTAAAAATTTCTCGGAGCTGAGTGGGATAAATCTCGTCAGGTGCCCAGGAATATCCGATTGATGCCGTATAGAAGCCTTTTTGAGCCCACTGCCGAATATATCTGTTTCGCATAGGGGTGATTCCCGAAATCCATCCGCCCCCGTGAATATATATAAACAGAGGTTTTTTCTTGCTTATAATATCCTTGCGGCAATATGTATATATTTTGTTCTGAGAGCCCTCGGCATAGCTTTTCACCCTGCTCTCTATTTCTGCAGGACAAGGTCTTACGGTCAGAGCATATACAAGCAATTCCGTGAAATTATACCAACACTGACCGATCTTTCCTCTTAAATATACTTTTTTCTCCATATCCATCACCAAAAAAATTCTATCACAATTTCACTGTATGCTCAATAGTATTTTAATATTATTCTGCATTTGCTATTGAACCGGCAAAATTAGTATTATATAATAAAAGCAGACGGTACATCGCCTTTTACAAGACAAAAATTCCGCCGTATCGGGAGGTTATTATGAAAAAGTATCTTCTTATCAATGCCGATGATTTCGGTATGTGCAAAAGTGCCAACGAAGCCGTGTTCGATTTATTCCGTTCGGGAAGGCTTAAATCCTCTACGGTTATGATACCCTGTCCTGCCGCAAAGGAGGCTGTAGCCTTTTCCGTTGAAAATCCCGAATATGCCATAGGAATACATCTGACTACCACATCCGAATGGGATACATACCGTTGGAGTTCCCTTACAGGCGGAAAATCCCTCTGTGATAAAGACGGATTTATGTGGGCAACCGCTGAAGACGCCGACAGAAAAGGTAAATATGAAGAAATCGAAAAAGAGATAAGAGCACAGATTGACCTGGCTCACAGTTGGGGTATGAAGCCGTCACACACCGACAATCATATGGGTTCTCTCTACGGTCATCTGACAGGCAGATTTTCGCTGCTCAAAATGACCTTACGGATCTGCGGTGAATACGGATATGCCTTCAGAATGTTCACATCCCACGACAAAAGAGTATGTCCTGCAGGAGTACCGTATTTTGCCTATGCCGCCTGCACCCTGCTGTCGAGAAGCTGGGGAAAGAAATATAAAGTGATAATGCCCGACTATCTGCTCTTTCCCGATTGGGACAGTATGAAGGTCAACTCCTATGAGGAATACCGAAAAAGGATACTTCAAATATGGACCGACATTCCCGACGGAATCACCGAAACCTATGTGCACCCCGCACTCGAAAGCGATGAATTAAAGGATATAACGCCTTTATGGTGGCAGAGAGTATGGGAATACCGAATTATGAAGGATCCCGAAACGGAAAAGTATCTCAATGAGCACGGTGTTGAGCTGATAAGCTACAGAGATATTGTAAAAATGAAATCCAAATAAAAAAATCTCCCTTATTCTGTCGCGAATAAGGGATTTTTTATCATCCTATTACCTTGTAGCCTTTATCCTCTACTGCCTTTTTAAGCGTTTCAACACTCAAATCGGCATCAAGAGTAACAATTGCCGTGCCTTCAGTATGACTTACGACAGCCTCTCTGACCTCTGCAAACTCCTCAAGTGTTTTCTTGACATTTGCTTCACAGTGAGGGCACATCATTCCATCAATTCTCATAGTAATTTCCATTGTTTTTTTCTCCTTTATTTTATTTTTGATTTTTTTGTCTTTTTTGGGGTTTCGGATATCCTTAAAATTCAGTCTCAACGCATTTGAAACGACGCAGAATGAAGAAAGGCTCATTGCTGCGGCACCAAACATAGGATTAAGCTCCCAGCCGAAAATATTTATGAAAAGTCCTGCCGCAAGAGGAATACCTACTGCATTGTAGAAAAATGCCCAGAATAGATTTTCGCGGATATTTTTAAGCGTCGCACGGCTCAGGCGTATCGCCGCAGTCACATCTGACAACCTGCTTTTTACAAGCACAATATCCGCCGCATCAATCGCTATATCCGCACCTGCACCGATGGCAACTCCCACATCTGCCGCTGTCAGAGCTGGCGCATCGTTGATTCCGTCCCCAACCATCATCACCTTGCCGTATGATTTGAGCTTTCGGATAGTTTTTTCCTTTCCGTCGGGAAGAACTCCTGCCACAATGTCATCCACACCTGCAATTTTGCCGATTGCTCCTGCGGTTCTTTCATTATCTCCTGTAAGCATTACAACTTTAATACCCATTTTCTGCAATTCTTTTATGGCAACTGAACTGTCCTCTTTTATCACGTCTGCAACCGCTATTATGCCGAGGAGTCTGTTATCAACGGCAAAAAGCAACGGTGTTTTTCCGTTTTCGGCAAGGCTTTCCGCAGTTTTAACAGTGTTTTCATCCAATTGAATTTTTTCACTTATAAACCTGAGGCTTCCACCCAAAAGAGTCTTACCGTTCAGTTCAGCCGCAACTCCGTTGCCCGAAAGAGCACGGAAGTTTTCGATTTCAGTGGCGGTGACCTTTTGTTCCTTGCCCTTTTCAACAATCGCTTTTGCAAGAGGATGCTCGCTTCTGACCTCAACGGAATAGGCAAAGCTTAGCAATTGTTCAGCCTCTATGCTGTCTGACGGAATTATATCGGTAACCTGCGGTTTCCCCCGAGTAATTGTGCCCGTTTTATCAAGCACCACGGTATTGACTCTTCCTGCTTCCTCAAGAGATACCGCCGTTTTGAAAAGAATACCGTTTTTTGCTCCCACACCGTTACCAACCATAACGGCAACAGGGGTTGCAAGTCCGAGAGCACACGGACAGCTTATTACAAGAACTGAAATCCCGCGTGCAAGAGCATATCCGAAGCTCTGCCCCGCAATCAGCCACGCAACTGTTGCAACTACGGCAATGGAGATGACCGTCGGAACGAAAATGCCCGAAACCTTATCCGCCGTTTTGGCTATGGGAGCTTTTGTTGCCGCCGCATCGCTAACCATTTTTATAATCTGCGAAAGCGTGGTATCCTCACCTACACGCAAAGCCTCACATTTGATAAATCCCGACTTGTTTATTGTTCCGCCCGAAACTCTGTCACCTTCGGATTTATCCGTCGGGATGCTCTCGCCCGTCAGCGCGGACTCATCAACTGCCGTGTGACCGTCAATAATTATACCGTCAACTGAAATCTGTTCTCCCGGTCTCACAACAAAAATATCGCCTTTTTTTACCCGCTCTATCGGGACCTCTCTCTCTTCACCGCCAACGAGTATTGTCGCGGTTTTCGGAACTAATCTCATTAACGATTTGAGTGCATCCGTAGTTTTGCCTTTAGATCTCGCCTCAAGCAATTTACCGACAGTGATAAGTGTCAGAATCATTGCAGCAGACTCAAAATAGAACTCGTGCAAATAGTGATGAGCCATTGATACGTCCGCTGTCATTTTAAAAAGAGCATAAGTGCTGTAAACAAAGGACGCGCCCGAACCGAGAGCAACAAGAGTATCCATATTGGGTGAACGGTGGATAATCCCCTTAAAGCCGTTTATGAAAAACTTCTGATTTATCACCATTACGATTGCTGTTAAAAGCAGTTGCAAAATACCGATTGCAAGCGGATTTGATGCAAGAATTTCCGGCAGAGGCCATCCCCACATAACGTGACCCATTGAAATATACATTAAAATTGCTAAAAATCCCAATGATGCTATTAAGCGTTTCTTCAGTTTTGGTGTTTCGGTATCTTTTAATGCATCGTTATCATCCTTTTGTGATGTGTTTTTACCATCTTTAACGCTCGCACCATAACCTGCATTTTCAACTGCCGAAATAATTTTTTGGGGATCGGCGTTTCCCTCAACACCCATTGAATTTGTCAGAAGACTGACCGAGCAGGAACTGACACCGTCAACCGCATTTACTGCTTTTTCGACACGCACAACACACGCGGCACAGCTCATACCCGTTACATTATATTGAGTCATGATATCACCTACTTCATAAGCTTTTGCAGAGTTGACAGCAAATCGTCAACAGTTTCGTTTTTTCCTGCTTTAATATCCTCCGCAACACAGGTTTTTATATGATTAGATAAGAGTTCTTTATTAAAAGCATTAAGTGCAGCATTAACAGCAGATACCTGTACTATTATATCCGTACAATAAGCATTTTTTTCAACCATGCCCTTGATTCCGCGAATCTGGCCTTCAATTCGGTTAAGACGGTTGATAAGTGCCTTGTACTCTTCTTCACTACGGATTTTTATCTTACAACATTCACAAGTATTACTCACAAAATCACTTCCTTATACAAATCCATTATATACTCCCCAGGGGTATATGTCAAGACAAAAAAGAGACGCACTCTGTATAGAAAAGTGCGTCCGTTGAAAAGTCCGGATTATTTTTTTTCGGCAAGATGCTTTTTTGATGCTGTTAAGGTGTTTTTAAGAAGCATCGTAATGGTCATCGGTCCGACACCACCCGGGACAGGGGTAATAAATGAGCATTTATCCTTTACATTCCGGAAATCAATATCGCCACAGAGCTTGCCCTCAGCATTTCTGTTCATACCCACATCGATAACAACAGCGCCGTCCTTAACCATATCGGCAGTTACGAAATATGCCTTTCCCACGGCGGCAACAAGAATATCTGCTCTTTTTGTTACTTCAGCAAGGTCTTTTGTTCTTGAATGACAAATTGTAACCGTACCGTTCTGGCCCAAAAGAAGCATTGCCATCGGCTTGCCGACAATATTACTCCTGCCGATTACAACACACTCTTTACCCTCAACTGAAATATCATAATATTTAAGCATCTCCATAATTCCTGCAGGTGTGCAGGGCAGGAACGAGTGATCTCCTATCATAATATATCCTGTATTTACCGGGTGAAATGCATCAACATCCTTATCGGGAGAAATTGCGTTAAGTACTTTTTTCTCATCAATCTGCTTAGGTAATGGTAACTGACAAAGAATACCGTCAACATTGTCGTCATTATTTAGCTTTTCTACTAATGCTAATAATTCTTCGGTTGTTGTTTCTTCAGGAAGTGCATATTCAAACGACTCCATCCCTACCTCGGCACAACCTTTTTTCTTGTTATTTACATAAACCCTTGAAGCAGGATTATTCCCTGCAATTATTACTGCAAGTCCTGTTTTTTTCCCTTGTTCTTTAAGTGCTTCGACTTCTGCCTTAATCTCATTTCTGACTGATGCGGAAACCTCTTTGCCGTCTATTATCTTATACATTCTCATGCACCTCCGCAAGCTTCTTTTCTTTGTTAAGCTTAATAAATTTATATATTGTCACAACAACACAAACAATTACAATGACAAGTGACAAAAGCTGTGATACTCGCAGATTGGTATTTCCGATATAAAGACTGTCTATACGAAGCCCCTCAACAACTGTTCTTTCCAAACCGTAAATAATACCGTAGCCGAGAATTAACTGACCGTCAAATTTATAGAATTTCTGACATACCATATACAAAATGACAAATCCGATAAGACACCATACCGATTCGTAAAGGAATGTGGGGTGTACGGGTAAATCGGCTGACATCTCTATTCCCTTTTCTGCAAATTCCGCTTGATGACCGTTTATGTAGTCAACAATTTTATCGCTTGTCATACCGAAAATACTTGTTGTATTCACACCGAAGGCTTCCTGATTTGTATAATTACCCCATCTGCCGATACCCTGACCGATAAGCAGACTCATACCCACCAGGTCGAGAAGCTTTAGGAAGGGAAGTTTAGTTTTTTTACAAACAAAATATGCCGCAATTATGCCGCCGATTATGCCGCCGTAAATTGCCAGACCTCCCTCCCATATCTTAAATACGGAAAGCAGATCATTTTTGTAATAATCCCATTGGAAAATAACATAGTATAATCTTGCACCGACAACCGCACCGATTATGCCGTAAATCAACACATCAACCATGCTGTCGAGACTCATTTTCCAGGTATATGCCTTTCTTCCGCCGAAAAGCGCTGCAAGAAGAAATCCGAAAGCGATTATAACCCCGTAAAACTTGATAGTAAGAGTGTCGTCACCTATCGGGATTTCAAGAAAATTCTCATACACGTCAAAATCTATACCCAGTGCGGGAAACTCCACAAGAGTATAGCCTGTCAAAAACTTCATGCTGTCAACTCCTTATTTTTCTTTGATTACGGACATCGACGAATTTTCCGTATTAAAGGCTGTTCTGAGTCTGTTGTTCAGATCGTCAACTGTAATGCTCTCAAGAACCGATAACTGATCGAAAAGTCCGTCGCCGTTAAAATATTCACCTATCAGAGAATTTGCAATGGAATCAATATCATTGAAATTCATTATAAAATTGCCGTAATGCTTTTTCTTTATGCGTTCAAAAGCTTCTTTATCAACACCGTTTTCGAAAATTCTTGTGATTTCCTCGTTGATATATTCGCGGATTTTCTCGTATTCATAGCTTTCACCGCTGAAAATATGAGCCGAATAACCGTACCCCTCAAAATATTCCGTCTCGAAGGTTGTATTTATGAGGCCTTCATCAAGAAGCTTTTCATACAGCGGAGAGGTTCTTCCGGCAATTATATCGAGAAGCATATTGCTCACAATTGACTCCTTGAGTGTTCTGCATGGGGTTTTGATATCCTCTTTGAAACCTATGGCAAAAACGGGCATTGAAACAGACAGATTCTTTACTGCTGTTTTTTCAACCACCTCAGACGGTTCACGGGTAAACTGTCTCTCAATTTTTTTACTTTCATGAGGCTTGAGCATTTTATCCGCGACCTTAAGCACCTGCTCCACGGTTACATTACCTGCAACTGCCAGTGCCATATTTGCCGGATTGTAAAAAGTGTTGTAACACTCATAAAGCAGGTCAGCCGTAATATGACTTATGGAATCAACCGTTCCTGCAATGTCTATTCTTACGGGATGATTATGATACATAGCACGAAGCAAAACAAACAAAGATTCCCAGCCAGGCTCATCCTCGTACATTCTGATTTCCTGTCCGATAATCCCTTGCTCCTTCTGCACGGTTTTTTCGGTAAAATAAGGGTTCTGAACAAAATCAAAAAGAATTTCGAGAGACTCTTCAAAATTATCGGTGCAGGAGAAAAGATAACAGGTTTTATCAAAGGAGGTGTATGCGTTTGCCGATGCTCCCGTTTTAGCATATCTTGCAAAGGCATCAAGCTCCTCGCTCTCAAAAAGCTTGTGCTCGAGGAAATGCGCTATACCTTCGGGGACCTCGGTAAAGTCAGCATCTCCCTCTTTTCTGAAGCAGGTGTCCGTCGAACCGTATTTTGTTCCGAAAACGGCATATGCGGAAGAATAGTTTTCTTTGGGATAAACAAAAATTTTATAGCCCGACGAATGTTCGATTTCATAATATTTGTCATTGAGAAGCTCGTTTCTGATCTCTTTTATATTATTCATTTACGTCACTCTCCCCTGCAAGTAAATATACCGAGTCAATACTGACACGCTTTGCACATTCAATTACCTGTTCACGTGTAACAGAAGAAATTTTTTCTGCATATTGAGCACCGCTGACAAGCTCTCGGTCAAAGACCTGCGAACTATAAAAGGTACACACGGCAACGGGTGAGTCCTCCACTCCTCTGAAAGCATCTGATAGAGCTATAATTGACGAGTTGAAATCCTCGTCGGTAAATTCACCGTTTTTCATAATATCAAGCTGCTTGAAAATTTCATTGAGAGCTTTTTCATAATTATCTTCCTCAATTCCGCTCTGGATGAAAATAATACCCTTTTCGCGCAGAAGTCTTGCTCCGCAATAGTAACAAAGGCTCATTTTTTCACGCACATTGAGGAAAAGACGTGAATATGGTCCGCCGCCGAAAATATCCGTCATAACCCTGAATGCAAAATAATCGTCATCGGCATTTTCCATACCTGAACGAAGTCCGATAACAAGCTTTGCCTGATTAACGTCCATTTCATCCTTAAAATATCTGATTTTATCAGCCTTGGTGATGAACACCGTCTGAGTCTCTGCAGGGCATCTTTCGGGAATGGTGCTTACAAAACCTAGAATTTTTTCTTTGAGCATCTCCCCGTCAAGACTGCCACAGGCAGTCACAACGATCTCCGCACTTCTAAGCATATCCTCATATGCATCGTAAAGTGCTTTACCGTCAAGCGCTTTTACATCGTGTTCAAGTTTTTCACGGTCTATTCCGTAAGGCTCATCGCAGCACATAAGCTGACGCAGACGCGACACGGCATAAGCTCTCTTATCATTTTTCTCAGCCTCTATGGTTTCAAGGGTAAATCTGACCTCGCGTTCGGTTGCCGCTTTATCAAATTCGCCGTTTTCGCAATGCGGATTGCCTATTATATCCACAAGGAAATCAACAGCATCACATGAAATTGAATTTCCGTCAAGAGAAAAACGGTCATCGGGTATTTCAATTGAAAACCTTATTCTGACTCTTTCTCCTATCGTGGATATGCCGGTATCAAAGTCCGCACCGTAAAGACTTTCTGTTTTTGCATTGAACGACTTGAATGTGTTAAAGCTGCCCGAAGTATGTCCCATCAAAGAGGTCAACACATTTTGTGCAGCGAGCTTTTCACCTATAGGCAGATAAAAATCCGCCTTGATACAGTTTGTTTTGAACTTATTGTTATTGATGCAAAGCAGTTTGACTCCGTCTGCAATCTCGACATAGGAATTTTTAAGCATACAAAATTCACCCTTAAATATATATTGAAAAATAATATAACATATTTTCCCGAAATTTTCTACTGTTTTGCGCATTTTAAATCGGCAAATTACCGTAATGATTATTTTATCCCTTTTATGAGAAGAATAATCAATGCGGATATTAAAATATTATTAAAGCTTATACAAAATTGTTGACTTTACGGATAATTTGCAATAAAATATATTGAATATCGAATTTTCGAAAGTTTTAAGAAAGGCAGCACTATGAAATTAGTTTACAAGCTTCAAAAAGCAGGTCTCGGAATTGCGCTCGACCGTATTCTGAAATATATTGACAAAGACCCGCATGCTAATATTGTAAAATTGAGTCAGAAGATTGAACCTGTTTTCAACAAGATTTTCCCTCCCGAAAATTTCAGAAAATTCAAGGAAGTCGCCGAAGACCGTGACAATATGTGGACCCGATTTGCCATAAGCATTGTCAACGATATTGACAGAAATGTTGTCAAACAAATGTTGCTCTCTTTCGGAATTGATGCAGGTTATTACGGAACAAAGGCTGTACGTGCAAACCGCGAAAAATACAAGTGCAATATTCCTTTTAACATTCTCTTTGACCCGACAAGTGCCTGCAACCTTAACTGCAAGGGATGTTGGGCAGCTGAATACGGCCATAAGCAAAACCTCACCCTTGAAGAGATGCAGAGCATCGTTACTCAGGGCAAAAAGCTCGGATGTCATTTCTATTGGCTTACGGGTGGCGAACCGCTTATAAGAAAAAAAGATGTTCTTAAAATTTGTGAGGATAACAAGGACTGTATCTTTCTCATTTTCACAAATGCCACACTCGTTGACAGCGATTTCTGTAAGGAGATCAACAGAATCGGCAATATCACTCTCGCACTGAGTCTTGAGGGAAATGAGGAATCAAATGACTGGAGACGCGGAGAAGGTGCATACCGCAGAACTCTTGATGCTATGAAGCTGCTCAAGGAAAACGGTTGTCTTTTCGGAATTTCCGTATGCTACACGAGTAAGAATCTTTCTACCGTCACAAGTGACGAATTTGTGGACTTCGTCATTGATGGCGGAGCAAAATATATGCTCAATTTCAACTATATGCCTGTAGGTCCCGGTGCCGATAAGGAGCTTATTCCCACTCCGGAACAGAGAAAAGAACTGTATTTCTGGAACAAAAAAATGAGAAACGGAGAAACAGGAAAGCCGATTTTTATTATGGATTTCCAGAATGACGGCGAATATGTAGGCGGCTGTATTGCAGGCGGACGAAATTATTTTCATATCAACTCCGCCGGCGACATCGAGCCTTGCGTATTTATCCACTTCTCCGACTCAAATATCCGCACTCACACTCTTTTAGAGGCATTACAGCGGCCTCTTTTTATGACATATTACAAAAATCAGCCCTTCAACGATAATCATCTTCGTCCCTGCCCGATGCTCGAAAATCCCGAGCGACTCCGTGAGATAATAAAGCAGACCGGTGCGGAATCCTCCGATCTGCAATACCGCGAAACTGCCGATGAGCTTTGCAGTAAATGTGACGAATACGCAAAGGAATGGGCACCTGTTGCCGAGCAAATCTGGAACAACACAAAGCACAGGGAAACTCATACCCAATATTACCGCGACACTCCTGAGGGAAAAGCCGAATTCAGCGGTTGCAACGGAAACTGTTCCGCCTGCAACGCTCATAAAAACTAAAAAAAGCCGACGGAAAACCGTCGGCTATATTTTTTATTAGTCGTTTGTGTAAGGCATAAGAGCGATCTGACGTGCTCTCTTGATAGCTGTTGTAAGCTCTCTCTGGTGGTATGCACAAGTACCTGTTACACGGCGAGGAAGGATCTTCGCTCTGTCTGATGTGTAACGACGAAGCTTTGCAGTATCTTTATAGTCGATTTTCTCAACTTTTTCTACACAAAATGCACAAACTTTTTTACGACCTTTTCTGTTAGGTCTTGCATTCTTATCGTATGCCATTATAGTTTCCTCCTATTCAGAATAAATCAGAAGGGAAGTCCCTCGTCATCGTCAGCGCCGAAGGGAAATCCTGAGTTGTCATCGGGTAAAACTGAAAAGCTGCCGGCATCTGCACTCTGATATGAAACAGCAGGAGCTGATTCCTGTTTAGCAGCGCCGTAATTGCCGCCCTCGTTTTTGCTGCCGCAGAAAGATACATTATCTGCAACAACGTCATAAGCTGTGCGCTTATTGCCGTTTTTATCCTCATAATTGCGGACCTGGAGTGAGCCCTGAACAGCAATCATCTGACCCTTTTTGAAGAATCTTGTGACGAAATCTGCTGTCTGGCGCCAAGCGACAACACTGATAAAATCAGTCTGTCTTTCTTCGCCCTGTCTCTGAAAACGGCGATCAACTGCAACAGTAAATGAAGTAACGGATAAACCGTTTGTTGTGGTGCGAAGTTCCGGGTCAGCAGTAAGTCTGCCCATAATGATTACGCTGTTTAACATAGTTTTTCCTCCGATTACTTCTTAACGATCAATGTGCGGAGAACACCGTCAGTGATCTTTGCGATACGGTCAAGCTCTGCAGGGAAGTTAGCTTCTGCCTCATAATTGAAGAGAACATAGTAACCCTCAGCCTCGTCATTGATAAGATAAGCAAGTCTTCTCTTACCCCACTCATCAACGCTTTCAAGAGTGCCGTTTGATTCCATAAGAGCCTTGAATTTTTCCATAAGCTCTTTTGCAGCTTCCTCACCGTTCTTGAGTGAGTAAACCATAATAGTCTCATACTTTGACATTCTTTTACACCTCCTTATGGACTTTGCCCCCCGAACTCTCCTCGAGAGGAAGGATATGGATTGAACAAAATTATCCATAGCAAATATGAATTTTAACAAAAAAAGGCTTGAATGTCAAGCCTTTTCTTTCATTTCTTTAATTTTTGAGAGTTTAGGTAACTCACGCTTTTTACGAATATAAATTTTTTCCTGATACTCACCGTCACATTTTTCCACTATTACCATAAAGAGTGTGACATAGAAAAGGTATGGTATCGGGCAGAAAACTCCGGGATTTACAAGCGACATCATCTCAAGGCTTATATACGACAGGAAAATCGTCATATTAAAAAGAGTTGCTTTTCGCCAGATAAGAATATTCCGCTTGATAAACTGATATCCGAAAGTGAGTATTCCCACAATACCGAAACTTGCACACACCTGAATAGGCGCACAGTGATACCAGCATAGCGCAAATTCCTTTGATGCGTGTACGTCACGGTTACCCATATATCCGAGTCCCGTGCCGAAGATGGGGTGTGTAAGGAAGTCGTTTATTCCTCTTGCATAGTGAATTGCTCTGACCTCGGTTGACTCACCCATCAGAAATCCGTTGATTGCACTGAAAAGTCGGTCAATCGTGTATCCCAGAAATTCCGTAACCTGCGGAGCAAATGCGAGAAATCCGAAAAGTACACAGGCACAGATGATGATGTATGCAAGTCTTCTGCGCTTATCATAAAGCATATACATAACTATACACATTACTATCTCAACCGAGCCGAAAACCATTCCTCCTCGGGAACCTGTAAGCAGAAGTGCAAAATAGAATATGAATCCAAGCACCGTCGCATATGATTTTTTGCTTGCCATAAGAAAAGCGAACGGAATAGTAATCATCAATATTGTTGAGCAGTTATTTCTCCACTGCATAAACAACAGGCCGCCACGGTCAATAACATCATTTATATTTATAATATAATAAGATATCACCATGAATGATGCAAAGCATCCTGTAAGCACCATAACTTTTGTAAGATGCTCTATAAGAGAATAATTGCGTTTAACATCAAGATGAGCAAAAAGATATGCATAAATCAGCAGCATACCGAAGCCGAGCCCCAACATATGATAAACGGATGTCAGCGCCGTGTATTCTTCAAAAGATATGAATCCGAAGCCGCCGAGCAGAATTGCGATTGAAACAAACAGCATTGGTTTGAACTGCGTTCCCTGTGTGGTAAGCTTTTTACGGTAAGCTACAATGTGGAACAAAAGCAACACCGCAACGGGAACAATATACCATTTATACGACATAAACACATTAAACGAGTCGTAGCATTTGATCGCCACCAGTGCAGCAAGTGAAAAAGGTGCCAATGCCGCCATAATATCGTCACTGAGTGCAAGGCAGAAACCGACGATATACACAAAGACAATCGTACCCTTTATCTCAAACTGTGCTTCGGGATAAATCGCGCTGAGCGTTGTAAAAACTCCTGCAAGGCAGAACAGCACAGCCATCCACTTATCACTCAAAAGGAAGGCTCTTATCTTTTCTATTCTCTTTAAGGATTTTTCAGATTTAAAAATCATTTCCATAAGAAAATACCCCTATACTAATTCATTTTAATTATATCTGAAAAGGGTGCATTTTCAACACTTGTTACAACTCTTTAATAATTATTACAAAATAGTTACAATTGAAAATTAACAGAAATTTAATTTATTGTCCATTAAATCTACATAATTAAATGATATATTTCAGACAGTGATTCACACAGATGTTGCCCGGACATACACACCACTCATCTGTGACAGAATCAAATCTTTCATTTTCATTCTCCTTTCTCCGTTATAAACGGAAAAATCTCCCACTCGGTTTCGGGTGGGAGATTTTTTATTACTGTTAACTTTACGCTTTTTCTTTAGATGCAGCTCGCTGAATTGCCTTAACAGCTTCTACAATCGGAATGATGAGGAAAGCAAGGCCCAATGAAATCGCATATTCTTTGAATGAAAGCTTTGTAAATTCAAACATATTCGCAAGGAAGTCGATTTCGACAACCGCTGTAGTAAGAAGGAATGAGCCGACCATTGCACCGTAAAGGGCGATATTGTGGTGTCCTTTGAAGACCATGGCAACTGCCGAGCCGCGTTGCGAACGCATATTGAACGAATGGAAAATTTCACACATTGCCATTGTGAAGAACGCCATTGTCATACCATGCTCGCTGTCCGCAATGTTTCTCAGCACAAGGTGACCTGTTTCAAGGAATTCACCGATATAGAAAGCAACGATTGTAAGAACGGAAACAATGAAGCCCTGATATGCACAGTCAATACCGAGACCACCTGCAAAAACACCGTCATTCTTGCTTCTGGGCTTTCTTCTCATAACATTTGCCTCAGGCTTTTCGAGACCGAGAGCAAGTGCCGGGAAGCAGTCTGTTACAAGATTGATAAAGAGCAGGTGCGGAGCTCTCAGAATCGTAAAGTTCATAATAGTTGCAAAGAAAATTGAAACAACTTCGGAAAGGTTTGAACCAAGAAGGAATTGGATTGCTTTACGGATGTTATCGTAGATTCTTCTGCCCTCACCGACTGCCGAAACGATTGTTGCAAAGTTATCGTCAGCAAGAACCATATCGGCAACATTCTTTGTAACGTCCGTACCTGTAATACCCATACCGATACCAATATCGGCACTCTTGATAGACGGAGCATCATTGACACCGTCACCTGTCATTGCGGTAACATAGCCCTTGTTTCTCCACGCGTTGACAATTCGTGTTTTGTGCTCGGGCTGAACACGGGCATAAACACAGATGTTTTCAACAATTTTTTCAAATTCTTCATCAGAGTATTTATCAATATCAGCACCCATCATAGCCTGACTGTCATCAGTGAGGATACCGAGTTCACGGGCAATAGCCTTTGCTGTATTGATATGGTCGCCTGTAATCATAATCGGCTTGATACCTGCGCCGCGGCACTCAACGATAGCGTCTTTAACCTCGGGACGAACAGGGTCAATCATACCGGTAAGACCGATGAAGGTCATATCGAACTCAAGCGTCTCTGATTCATAAGCAGACGGTTCTGCATCATAAGTTTTGTATGCAACTGCAAATACGCGAAGAGCCTTATTGCCCATTCTTGTATTTTCTTCCATAATCTTTGCACGGATTTCATCGTTCATCTCATAGATTTCGCCGTTGATATCAGCATGAGTACACTTTTTGAGAATCTCATCTGGAGCACCCTTCGTGAACTGAACAAATCCTGCACCCTGTCTGTGAACCGTTGACATCATCTTTCTGCCCGAGTCAAACGGAACCTCGCCTACACGAGGATATTTCTGAACCAGAGTTGATTTTGGAAGATTAAGAGTTGCGGCATAGTTGATAAGCGCAACCTCATCGGGTTCGCCCGTGCTTTTGCCGTCCTCGGCAACCTCTGCATTTGTGCAGAGTGCCATTGCTGTTGCCAACTGCTGCTCATTGGGCGCAAAATGGTCAACAACAGTCATTACATTCTGAGTGAGAGTACCCGTTTTATCGGAACATATAATCTGAGTACATCCGAGAGTTTCAACGGCAGTCATCTTGCGGATAATCGCGTTCTTCTTTGACATATTCGTAACACCGATGGAGAGAACGATAGTCATAACCGCTACAAGACCTTCCGGAATTGCCGCAACGGCAAGAGCAATAGCCGTGATAAATGAATGAAGACCGACTTCAAAATAATCAGTACTTCCGCCGATAAACACCTTTGAAATAAAATTATATGCAAAGATAACGGCGCATACAGCGATAACAAGCTTTGTAAGCACCTTTGAAAGCTGTTCAAGCTTGATTTCAAGAGGAGTTTTGCCCTCTTCGGCAAGGGTGATTGCGTTTGCGATTTTACCCATTTCGGTATCCATACCCGTAGCAACCACAACCGCTTTACCACGTCCGTATACGAGCGTTGAGCCCATATAAGCCATATTTTTACGATCACCGAGAGCTACCTCGTCGCCGTCATTTTTCTTGCCCATAAGCGCATTGACAAGCTTTGTGACGGGAACTGACTCACCCGTGAGTGCGGCTTCTTCTATTTTCATGCTTGCACACTCAAAAATACGGCAGTCGGCAGGTATAGCGTCACCTGCATCAAGAAGAATGACATCACCAACAACCAGATCCTCACTCTTAACGGTTACAACCTTGCCGTCACGGAGTGTTTTGGTGGTTGCGGCAGACATCTTCTGCAAAGCTTCAACGGCTTTTTCCGCCTTGCTTTCCTGAAGAACGCCCAAAACGGCATTGATAAGGACAACAACAAGAATAATGATCGCATCCGTAGGAATATAAGTACCTGCGGCAGGATCGTGCTCAATAAACTCCGTAACAGCGGAAATCGCCGCTGCAATAAGAAGAATAATGATCATCGGATCCTTGAGCTGATTGACAAATCTTGAAAACATTGAAATTTTCTTTGCCTCAGCCAGCTTGTTCTTTCCGTTTTCCTGAAGTCTTTTTTCGGCTTCTGCGGAGGAAAGGCCTTGTTCAGAGCTTTTTACCTCGGCAAAAACCTCGCCGACCTCATGAAGATAATGCTTCATAAAAACACCTCTTTTTATTTCTTTGCTTTCGCAATAAAATTATACAATAATCAAAAAGACCTTCCACAGTTTTTACTGCCGAAGGTCTTGCTACCTGAATTACCAGGAACGATAACCAGTCCCGGAACGGAACGAATGTTGATTATCGAAAAACAGCTACTCCCCTTAGGAATTAGTACAAAACAAGTATATCATTCACGGGAATATTTGTCAATAATGTGTAATTCAAATTTATGTAATTTTATTATTTATTCACTTTTTGTTCATAAATAAATACAGCCAACAATACAAACACAATTGTAATAAAAGCTTTCATAGGTATCATATGCACCATAGTTGCCGCAAAATACTCATCGGCAGGAGCTGACAGCTTTATGGGAAAAAACACATAGCTCAACAACAACCACGAGAGCACAGCCGTAGTTATACCTACAAGTACACTACACAGCTTATTCATATCATTTACCCTGCCATTCTGATGTCTGAAGACTGCCGAGTTGTTCGTGAGAATTCAGGTCAAAGGCGGTTATATATGTTCCTTTACCGTAATTATTTGTAACAACATAGAACACATCACCCACATAAGTCGCTCCCGTTACGTCCGATTCGTCACCTCCGACATAATATCTGCTGACCTCACAAAGTCCGTCGTTGCTGAGTCTGTAGCGTATATAGTAGTCACCGCTTTTTTCTGTTTTAATGTTGTTGACATATCCGTGAATTACAAAAGGCACGGCAAACTCGTTTTCGGAAAGATTTATATACAACTTGTGATTCTGACCGACCTCAGTATAGCAATATCCCTTGCCGTCAGCCACGGTCAGAACAGAGCTTTCCTCAGGCTCATAAGGGTTGGTCACGTCAAAAAGAGAAACCTTACAGTCACCGTTTGTTCCCGACTCGGTTCCGTCCTGTCCGACACCGACTAAAAATCCATCAGCAATCGGATGCAGATATTCTGAAAATCCAGGTATCTTGAGCTCTCCCTTGACCGTAGGATTTTCATGATCGGACAAATCTATCACGAACAGCGGATCTGTCTGACGGAATGTAACCACATAAGCCATATCACCTACAAAGCGCACCGATTCAATGGTCTCTCCCTTTGCAAGATCCTCCACCTTGCCTGCAACAGCCATATTGTTATTCAGAATATACAAATTGTTCATACGGTTATCAAGGGAAGATGAAAACGTACCGTTATCCGACTCCTCAACCTTATTCACTGTTGTCGCAACACGGAAATACTCTCCGTCATAGCTCATAGAAAACTGATTATTAAGATATCCGTCAACCTTTCCGGTACACATATGCTTAAGTCCCGTATCGGTATAATTGAACTTATATATTTTAGTGAATTGCTGTCCCTTGTCATCCGATTCCGTTTCAGCAAGAAACAATCCCTTTGTTGATGCATAAAGGTTTTCACAGCTTCCGAGAACAGCCTGACTCTCCGGCTCACTGTTTTTTGTCAGGTCACGAGTAGTAATAACCGCATATTCAGGCGAATCACTTTCCAGAAGCACGTGAATATTACTCGGTTCAATCTGTTTTTCTGCCCCGTTATACACGGTCTCGGGAATACAGTTGTCCCTATAGTCCTCTCCGTAAATATCGACACGGTATTCACTGATGACATAAAGCTTTGAATCTGTCACTCTTGAACTTTCATAACTGCCCTGCTGGGAATATTCCGAAATAAGCTCGGGATTATTTCTGTCAGCAATGTCATACTCCTTTACAAAAGTATCAGCGTAAGCAAATCCGACACAACCTACGGTGTAATATCTTCCTTTTTCGAGTTCTGCACCATCGGTCTCATCTGCAAGATTACCCACCGCCACAAGCTTGTCACCGCTTATATATATTTCACACACGGTTTCATCAGAATCAAAATCAATTTGGGATACCTCTGCCATTTTTTTATCTGCAAGGCTCACTACGGACACGCTTCGGTTACTGTCCGAATTTACGACATACAGATAATCCCCGTCCGTTTTGATGATATCTCCCTCATCAACACCGGACTCCTGGGTGTTTGTAACCCCGTACTGTTCTTCTTTTGTTTTCCCCGTCTCCGCGGAGCTGTTCGTTGCCGAATCAGGTGATGCCTCGGGTATTCCGCCCGTCAGTATATCATCTGTCGCAGCGACCATATCACGAAAGCCGTTATAAATGTTGTTCTTTTTTGCCGTCTCATGAAGCTCGTCAAATTTTTCATATACTGCATCATAGGACTGATAATGCATAACATCCGTCTTATCGTCGGGTATATATTCCTCTTTCTTTTCGTTCATACCCGTTCCGAAATATATTCCGATAAGTCCTGCAACGAGCATAAGTGATGCAGCCAGAGGAACGAGACGCTTAACCATATTGTTTTTGCGGGGATTTTCTGTAATCCGAATTTCAGGTGTATCGATTTTTGACAGAATATTATCTTTTCCGAGACTTTCGGGAAGCTTTACCTGCATTTTTCTGTCCAGAGCCTTTTTGAATTTTCTGTTCATAAATCCAACTCCTTTCTGAGTTTTGACAACGCTCTTTTCTGCTTTGTTCTCACCGTAGCAGAAGGTATATTCATCATTTTTCCGATTTCGTGCGACTTAAAGCCAGCCGCCACCGATAAGAGAATAATTTCCCGCGAGACATCGTCAAGCTTGTCAAGAGCCATACGGACAGGCAATGAAAACTCGATTTCGCTGTCTTCATAACCCGTATCCGTAAACTCTGCCGTATAAGTTTTCTTTGAAAGTATCTTTTTACAAGTGTTTGAAAGGGATGAAAAAAGATATGATTTGAATTTTTCAGGATTTTCAAGGGAATTTATGCTTTTAAAGACCGACACGGCGGTTTCCTGCACAGCGTCCTGTGCATCATATGTATTTTTGCATATACCGAGAGCAAAACGATACATACCCGCAGCGTACTCCTCATAGAGTAAGCCGTATGCGTCTTTATCGCCTGCCATAGCTGTCCGGACAAGACTTATCAGTTCCTTTTTCACAAGCATACCTCCTTTTGCCGACAAAAAATCGGCTTTTTATCCCTTTCATAATATAAGAGTACCATTTTTACCCTTTTGTTTCAACAATTATAAAAAATTCTCCGTTTCAAAGCAAAACAGAGATACATATCATATTGACATATTGTTTTTTTCGGTATTCTCGTTTATAATTAAGCCATATTTTATTTAAGGATTTTATGTTTATGAAGCGCCGCACAAAAATATTTATAATCATTCTCATCACGGCATTTATTCTCTGCTGTATTGATTTCCGTCCCTGGTTATATGAAAAGCAGAGAGAATATCTCAACCGTGTTGATGAAACGAGAAAGGAGCACGGCATAGGCACGTGCTACGATATGGAAAAAAGCCTCTGCTATTATATTGTATTTATCAATGACGATGAAAGCAGATGGAATGATGATGAAAAATCATTCTTTATTGAACGGAAATTTTTGCCGTCGTTAAATTTCATTGCCAAAAGTGCCGAGTCATACGGAGCAGAAGCAGAGACGAGATACACCGTCTGCAATATAACAGCCGAATATGACGGATTTTTTGAAGCCGACACGGTCACTAACGGAGGTCAGCAGGATATTTTCACGCAGACCGCATCTTCTCTCGGATATGAAACGCCCAAGGATATGAACGACGCTCTGAAAAAGGAACTGAAAGTAAAGCAGGTTGCATATCTTTTGGTTGTCAACAAGGAAGGTCGTTCATACAAGCAGGCATATTCCCAATCCTCAATCGAGAGAAAATATGAATTCAGCGTATTTTTTGACGACTCGGTTACCGTCAGCGGTAACAGCTGTTCGTCAACTGTCGCCCATGAAATTCTGCATCTTTTCGGTGCCGAGGATTTATATGACCCCTATGGCAGATATCCGCAAAGAGAAAAATTAGCACAGGAGCTTTTCCCCGAGGACATTATGAATAAGGGTTTTTCAGATATCAATGATGCCGTAGTCGGAGAATATACCGCCTATTCGGTTGGGTGGACAGATGAATTGCCGGAAGAATGTAACCGTCCGGAATGGTGGAAATAGTCACAACAAAAACGGAGAGTGAACTGACCTTAATCAGCTTCACCCTCCGTAATTTTTATCATATTGTATCTGCATAATCACAGGCTGCAAGTGCTGCTACCGCGCCGTCGCCTGCCGCTGTAATTACCTGTCGGATATTCTTCGTTCTGCAGTCTCCTGCCACGAAAACTCCCTCTGCATTTGTAAGGCAATTTTCATCCGCATCCACATATCCGCGGTCGTCAAGAGTTATGACATCCTTAAATGCTTCATTTTGCGGAACAAGACCGATTGCAACAAACATACCGTCAAGTGTCAGATCCGTGCTTTCTTCTGTTGCAACATTCTTAATCGTAATTCCCTTAAGCTCGTTTTCGCCGATAAGCTTTTCAACAACCGTTCCGAGAATAATCTCAACATTTTCCTTACCGCTGAGCTTTTCTACGAGCTTCTGCTCACCGGTGAAGAAGTCAAGATTCTGAATTACATAAACTTTTTTTGCCAGATCAGAGAGAAGGATTGCCTCCTGAAGAGCAGAGTTTCCGCCGCCGATTACGGCAACCGTTTTGCCTTCGTAAAAAGCACCGTCACAGACAGCACAGAAGGAAATTCCCTCGCCGATAAGATTCTGCTCGTTTTTAAGTCCCAAAAGTCTGTGCTTTGCACCGGTTGCAATAATGACCGCCTTACCTTCAAATTCTCCGGAATCCGTTACCACTGTTTTAACCTTGCCGTTACGGATACCGAGAACCTCGGCACACTCAACCTCGGCATCCTGACCGAGAACCTGTTCCACAAGCTTTTCAGCAAACTCGTTTCCCGTCACCTCGGCAAATCCGGGGATATTTTCAACCTTGGGGGAATATGTTATCTGACCGCCGAAGCTTGCTTTTTCGATTACAAGAACTGTTTTATTTGCCCTGCGAGCATACAGGGCGGCGGTCAGCCCCGCAGGGCCGCCGCCAACAACTATAATATCATACATAATGACTATTCCTTATGCGTTGAGGTACTTTTTGATATCAGATACACCGGTATATTTTGAAGCGACACCGTTTTTAACAACTACGAGAGTCGGTGCCTGCTTAATGCCGAACTCATTAACCAATTCAACATTTTCATTTGCAAGAAGCTTGTTGTAAAGAACTCCTGCTTTATCAAGAAGTGAGCAAGCTATCTTACAATTGGGACATGTTGCGGTTGTGAAGAGCATTACGCTGTCCTGAACACTTGTTGTTGCCTCTGCTGCACAGTCACAGGTTTTGTTTGCTGTGATATCGTGAGTAAGCTTTGAGTTTGCAACATCGTAAACCTTTCTGTCCTTATATTCCTGAGTTTTACCGTCATTCCAGTTCTTAACGGGTCGGTAATAACCTGTGATTCGGCTGTAAACCTCTGCTTCTTCACCGCAATGAGGACATGTGAAGGATTCACCGGGAATATATCCGTGGTTCTTACAAACTGAATATGTGGGTGAAAGTGTATAATAAGGAAGCTTATAGTTTTCTGCTATCTTTCTTACGAGATTTGCGGCTGCCTTCCAATCGGGAAGCTTTTCACCGAGGAATGCATGGAATACCGTGCCCGAAGTATAAAGAGTCTGAAGCTCATCTTGAACATCAAGAGCTGAGAAAATATCCTCAGTATAGCCTACAGGAAGGTGTGAACTGTTTGTATAATAAGGTGTCTTACCCTCTTCCTGACCTGCTGTGATAATGTCAGGGTAATATTTAAGATCGTGCTTTGCCAGACGGAATGCCGTTGACTCTGCCGGAGTTGCCTCAAGGTTGTAAAGATCGCCGTATTCAACCTGATAATCAGAAAGTCTTTCTCTCATATGGTTGAGAACGTCTTTTGTAAACTGCTGTGCCTCTGCATGAGTGAGATCCTTCTGAAGCCAGTTAGCATTGAGACATGCCTCGTTCATACCTACAAGACCGATTGTTGAGAAATGGTTATTGAATGTTCCGAGGTATCTCTTTGTATAAGGATAAAGGCCTGCTTCAAGGAGCTTTGTGATAACAGTACGCTTAACCTTGAGAGAACGTGCTGAAATATCCATCATCTTATCAAGACGGGCATAAAAATCAGCCTCATTCTTTGCAAGATAAGCAATTCTCGGGATGTTGATTGTTACAACACCGACTGAGCCTGTTGACTCACCGCTTCCGAAGAAGCCACCTGACTTTTTGCGAAGCTCACGGAGGTCAAGACGAAGACGGCAGCACATTGAACGAACATCGCTGGGCTCCATGTCGCTGTTGATATAGTTTGAAAAATAAGGAGTACCGTATTTTGAAGTCATCTCAAAGAGAAGCTTATTGTTCTCTGTCTCTGACCAGTCAAAGTCGCGGGTGATTGAATATGTGGGGATAGGATACTGGAATCCGCGGCCGTTTGCGTCACCCTCAACCATAACCTCAATAAAGGCTTTGTTGACCATATCCATTTCCTTTTTACAATCCTTGTATTTGAAGTCCATTTCCTTGCCGCCGACAATGCAGTTAAGCTCTGCAAGGTCATTGGGAACGGTCCAGTCAAGGGTTACGTTTGTAAACGGTGACTGAGTGCCCCATCTTGAAGGAGTGTTAACGCCGTAAATAAACGACTGGATACACTGCTTAACCTCCTTGTATGAAAGGTTATCAACCTTAACGAAGGGAGCAAGATATGTGTCAAATGAGGAGAATGCCTGAGCACCTGCCCACTCATTCTGCATAATTCCGAGGAAGTTAACCATCTGGTTGCAGAGAGTTGAAAGGTGAGCTGCGGGGGCAGAAGTGATTTTTCCGGGAACACCGCCGAGGCCTTCCTGAATCAACTGCTTGAGTGACCAGCCTGCACAGTAGCCTGTAAGCATTGAAAGGTCGTGAATGTGAATGTCGGCATTTCTGTGAGCATTGCCGATTTCATCGTCATAAATTTCAGAAAGCCAATAGTTAGCGGTAACCGCACCTGAGTTTGAAAGGATAAGACCGCCGACCGAATAGGTAACGGTTGAATTTTCCTTTACGCGCCAGTCGTTAACATTAAGATAGTTGTCAATAATAGCCTTATAGTCAACCATAGTTGCGTTAAGATTACGGATTTTTTCTCTCTGGCGACGATATATGATGTATGCCTTTGCAACATCATCATAACCCGCTTTGATAAGAACGGACTCAACACTGTCCTGAATGTTTTCAACAGAAATCGCCTGGTCCTCGATTTTGGGTTCAAATTCTGCTGTTACCTTGAGTGCGAGGAAATCGATGATATCTGCGTTGTACTGCTTGTTACAAGCCTCAAATGCCTGGGTGATGGCGTCAGCAATCTTCTTAAGGTCAAAAGATGCGATTTTGCCGTCTCTTTTTACTACGTTATACATTGTGTACCCTCCTGTTGACTTTGATTTTCTGTGCTTCCCGGATGATTTCAAACCCCATACGCACAGTTTGTTTTAACGGTTAGCGAGATTTATTATATTACACATCTTGTGTCTTGTCAATAGGTTTTTCACAATATATTGTGTTTTTTCTTAAATTCCTCTTATTTCAACAAAAGGCAGTATTTCTGTCGCTTTTTTCTTCATTTCTTCAAGCGTATCAAGGCTTACAGCACCCATTCCGTCACCGATAAGATCGCCTGAATCCTTAAAATTCTGTAAAAAATACTTGTGTGCACCATTAATCCATTCCACAATATCTTGTATATCCTCTACTGTATGGAATTTATCAACAACGGTTGTTCTGAATTCATACTCAATCTTGTTCTGAAGCAGAAATTCCACACTTTTTTCAACGGCGGCAATATCAAGCTTTTCCGCACCTGCCGTCAGCGCATATTTTTCCCTGCTGTTTTTAATATCCATAGCAACATAGTCAACGAGTCCCTTTTCGACAAGTGAAATGAGCTTTTCGGGAAAGCTGCCGTTGGTATCAAGCTTGACGGAATAACCGATTTTTTTGATTTCCGAAATGAAGTCTTCAATTCCGTCCTGCAAAAGCGGTTCGCCGCCGGTTATGACAACGCCATCAAGAAGTCCGCGTCTTTTATTTAGATACGAGATCACATCCTCGGGCTGAATATATAAATCAGTATCAATATGTGTAACAAGAGAAGCATTATGACAGAAAGGGCAGCGGAAATTACACCCGGGAGTAAAAACTATGCACGCCACCTTTCCGGGAAAATCCAGAAGTGTTAATTTTTGAAAACCATTTATAAGCATGACCGACTCCGTAAAAAATAATTTTTATATAATATATCACAATACCGCTGAAAAGTAAATTATCTGTTTATGATTTGCCACATGATGTCCATTATCATTTTTGGTATAGATTATTTGATATTTATATGGTATAATCACAAAAAACTTTTATGCGGAGTGCGATATATATGTCAGCCTACTTATTTGCTCATTTTTCAAGCGGAAAGCACAAGGACCTGGAAAGCATATGGTTTTCCGTCAGCCGTGACGGACTTCATTGGACCGATCTGGGCGGTGAAAAGCCTTTTCTTTCTTCCCGTTTGGGAACAACGGGAGTCCGTGACCCGTTTATCCTTTACGACAGCAGAGTGAAGAAATATTTTATCATAGCGACAGACCTGCTGACCGAAAGCGGAAATTGGGGAGATTTTTCCTCCCGCGGCAGTAAAAGTATTGTTGTGTGGGAGTCAGAGGATCTTATCAACTGGTCCGACGAGAGACTTGTTGAGGTGGGTATTGCCGAGGCAGGATGTGTGTGGGCTCCCGAAGCGGTATTCTGCGAAGAAAAAAATATGTGGTTTGTCTTCTGGGCATCCAATGTAAAGGAAGGAGACGAAAAAGAAGCCAAACAGCGTATTTATGGCTCTTTCACCGATGATTTTGTCACTTTTTCCGAGCCGTTTAAGTTTATTGATGCGAAAACAGCAGTCATTGATACCAATATCGTCCGTGACAACGAAATGTATTACAGATTTTCAAAGGACGAAACCAACAAATTCATTACCGTTGAAAAGTGTCCTGTTCTGACCGGCGAAAAATATGAGACGGTTTATTCTGAGCTTTTCGCTTCTGTCAGAGGGCTTGAGGGCCCGGAAGCATACTTTCTTGACGAGCGCAATGCCTGGTGTGTCATAGCCGACCAATACAGCACCAACAGCGGATACACACCTTTTCTCTGTGACGACCTCTCATCAGGAGTATTTCGCCGACTCAACCCCGGCGAATACAGTATGGGCAAGCGAAAAAAACGTCACGGCAGCATTTTAAAAATAACCGACAGTCAGGCAGATATGTTGGTTGAGCATCTCGGCATCAGTGAATAAAAATAGCCTTGAGAACGGATTTTTCCGAAATCTCAAGGC
This sequence comes from uncultured Clostridia bacterium, assembly GCA_937920235.1. Lineage (GTDB taxonomy): Bacteria > Bacillota > Clostridia > Oscillospirales > Acutalibacteraceae > Fimenecus. Next base: position 27,790 of record CALGUK010000037.1, read on the forward strand.
TTTTATTTTACTTTTTCTGCTCCTTTAACTCCTCATCAAGCAGTGCGAGAATTTCGGGAGCTGTTTTTTTACGCTCTTTATCAAGTACATATTTATAAACCGGATAGGCCAGGCAAATTCCCACTATTCCCGCTGTACCGAGAAAAATACCGATCACAAAAAGCAATGTCCACACAAGACAGCAACACATTCCCAAACCCATAACCAATGTGCTGATAACTCCGACGGCAAGAGAAACCGTCACCGCCTTATTGGTTACTGCGTTGTCAAGTTTTTTAATTTTTTCTGCGTTACTTTCCTCTATCGGAGAATATTTTTCTCTTATTCTGAGCAATTCTTCCTTTGAATCGGCAGAATAAGTATAAACAAAACCGTTATTTGACATAATTAACCTCTTTCAGCTTTTTATTTGCACGACAAATCATATACACGGCAAGTCCGAACACCAAAATGAAAACCGCCGTTCCCGTAGCGATATTCATAACGAATCTGAAGGAGTCATCCTCACCGAAAACTGACACCATTGAATTCTGAAGTGACAGAATTGACATCAAGGCACAGGCAAAATTTATCATTTTTGATGCAGAATAAACCGGTTGATCGGTTTTTCTGTATTTTTTCAGATTGACAACGGCAATAATCATAAATGTAAAGGTGAATGTCGCATTTGCAATTGTCATAATCTGTGATTTTCCGCTGTAATCATCATTGAGTATCATCTGTGCGGTCATAGCGGCCATTATACCGTTCAGTACAAACATAACAACTCCTGCGGCACGGAAAATCTTAAGTTCATATACCATTCGTTCCCTCCGCGGTTTACTCTCGGCCCTGCCTGCACTTCTGAGCAGAAAAATTTTCATTATTCCCAGAGCCAGATAATAAATACCCAACGAGGCATACCATACTGAGCTGTTCAGATTACTCTGCAAAAAATTCAAAAACGAGAATGCCAGATTTGTAATCAGTGACCTGTACATTGACAGATTAAACTGAAAACTCTTATCGGAAAAGTATTTTTTTACTAGTCTGTTATTATCCTTAAATCGTTTAACAGCATTAACTGCCGGAACAATGTTAACCGCATCGCACACCAGAGCATATGCCGACATCGCGTATGACAGATATGCCGTAATGCTTTCACTGTATCCTTTTATGAAAACACAGCACAGCAATATACAGGAGACGACATTCAGTACGATCAGCACCGCCCAATGCGGTGAAAATATCTTTTTCAGAACGGAAACAACTTTTTTATTTTTTAAGTCTGACAATGAAATCACTTCCCGTTCCCGATTCACTGTGAACGCTGATTTCCGCACGGACAATATCCACAATACGTTTTACGAGAGCAAGTCCCAAACCGTTACCCTGACATGAATGAGAGGTTTCACCCTGATAAAACTTGTCAAAAATGTGCTTGCCTGTTTCCTCACTCATTCCGCAACCCGTGTCACTGACGGTTACGCAGACGTTCCTTTCATCCTGCTCAAGAGAAACGCTTACCTTCCCTCCGGATGAAGTAAACTTAAAGGCATTGGAAAGCAGATTGTTCCAGACAAGTGACAAAAGCTCTTTATCCGATCGTATGATTACACCGTGCTCAATATTCACCTCAAGCTCTATGTTTCTTCGCTCCCACTCCGTTTCAAAATTAAGGATACAGTCGCAAAGCTGTTCACTCAAATCAAACTCCTTGAATGCAGGGAAAATCTGTTGATTTTCGAGCTTGTTCAGCTTGAGAATATTGGTTATAAGGTCCGAGAGCTTTTTTGTATTATCGGAAATCGCCTTTGCATACTCTTTCCTTTTTTCTTCAGACTCTGCCGTGTTTATAAGTGTCGCATAATTCTGTATCGTTGCAAGGGGAGTTTTCAGCTCGTGAGAAACATTTGAGATAAAGTCCGTTCTCAATGTTTCGATTCCGCCCAACTCCTGAGCCATCTTATTAAGATTTGAAATTATGGCGTCAAACTCATTTTTTGTCGAAAACGAGCGTTTTTCGTCTATTCTGACCGAAAAGTCCCCAGATGTTATTTTTTCGGTGGCATCAAGAATTTTTCTGACGGGCTTTTCCACGGTAAGCTTTCTGCGGATTACATCACCGAGACTGAAAACAAGACTTAAAAACAGGACATTCCCCAGCGTGTAAACAGCACCGTGACGGATATCGTTCATATGTATATTCGAGGTTTTCAAAAAAAGGAGCATTGAGCAGGTTACAACAAACGCACTCATAAGAAAGAAAAGAATATAACTCCGAATTCCGAAAAGACTTCTTTTTACCTTTTTGTTTCCCTTCATTTCAACACCGCCTTGTATCCGAGACCGTGAACGGTTATAATCTCAAAATCGTCGCATCCGGACAGTTTATCTCTGAGCTTTGTCATGTATACGTCAACTGTTCTCGGTCCCGAGGTTGATTCTATGCTCCAGAATTCATCCATAAGCTGAGATCGTGTAAAGGTCTTTTTAGGATATGAAAGCAGCTTGTAAAGAAGGTTGAACTCTCTCACGGTAAGCGGTATTTCCTCGTCCTTGAGAAAGGCTGTATGTTCCTCTGAATTCATAACAAAATCACCGACAATTATTTTTTTGCTGTCCGCTATTTTGGCGCGTCTGAGCAGGGCGCCTATGCGAAGCAAAAGCTCCTCAAGGTCAACAGGCTTAACCATGTAATCGTCAATGCCTGCTTTAAAACCTCGTTGTTTTGACACTATATCATCTCTTGCCGTCATAAAAATTATCGGGATTTCTCTGTCAAGTCTGCGGACATTCTCTGCAAACTCAAAGCCGTTTACTCCCGGCATCATAATATCCGAAATTATAAGATCAAATACATTGCCGTACATAGCATCGTATGCCTTTTCGGCATCAATACAGCCGATTGTGTCAAATCCGTTTTTACTCAGAAAAGCACAGACGGTGCGGTTCAGTTCTCTGTCGTCCTCGACCACAAGTATTTTGAACAAAGGAAAACCCCCTATAAGCTTTATCTGTAACAGTATAACACATAATTGTTAATTTTTTGTTTAAGTTTCAACTTATTTTTTAAATCCCACACACATAGGTATTAGGCAAAGTATAAGAGCTACTCCTGCAATGCCCACTATAAGTCCTGCAAGCATCATATTCCATACCATTATCATTGACATTCCGAGTCCGAAAACCGAAACGGAGAAAATGCCGAACAGAACCTTACCGATAAGCTTAGGATTTACAGAGATTTTATTTCCGCTTCTGACAAAGGATACAACGCACAGTGCAATGAGAACAACTGCACCGACAACAGTACATACAACTCCTGCACGGAACATATTCCATTCGGGAAGAAGGCACATACACATACCGATTGCAAACAGAAGTCCTCCGAGTGTACCTGCAAGAATGCTGATGAAAGTTTCTTTTTTCATTTTTATTACCTCCGAAATTTTCAGTATGCCGTCATTTTACAGAGGAAATATTTATTAAATATTTTTATAATGTTAATCTTTTATTAAAAAAGAACGGTGAAAAGTTCCACCGTTCTCTTCGTTATTTTACCGTTTCATATGGCCAGTCAATTATCCCGCCGAATTCCTTTACGTTAGTATATCCGAGACCGACAAGTGCTTCGGCAGCGATTTTGCTTCTGCGTCCGCTTCGGCAATACACAAGTATAAGCTGTTGCTTGTCGCGCAATTCTTCCTCGGCACGCTGAGAAATTTCATAATCGGGTATAAGCGCCGCACCTTCAATATGGCCTTCGGCGAATTCCTCTTCCGTGCGCACGTCAAGAAGGACATAATCCGTTTGTGAGTCCATAATTTCCTTTGCTTTTTCGGCGGTTATCTGTTCGTAACCATTCACGCTGTCCGTCACCTCCGAGACAGAATTTTCAGTTGTATTTTCCCGTGCTTCTCCGTCACCGCATCCGCCGAGTCCGAAAAGGAACAGCACAAGCACCAACAAAGCAGCCGTTTTTTTCAACAGTTTCATTTTTGCACCTTTTTCCGAATTTATTCTGCAAATTTAATAACAGCCTTAATCATATAGTGATCCGAAACATTCACGGAAGCTCCCGTCTCAGTTACAACCTCATATTCCGAGGATACAAAGCCGTTGTTTACAAATATATAGTCAATGGGACTTCCCTTAGTATTATCTGTCCATCCGTTATAAGTAAGCATATTATTTGCGTTTTCAGTCACGTCGCTCGCATTTGTAAAACCGTTTGATATAAGCAGACTGCAGGACGCACCGTTGACATACTGATTAAAATCACCCGTTATAACAATCGGGATATCGCCGTATTCCGTCGAAAGCTCCTCTGCCTTTTTAAGAACGAGTTTTCCGCCGAGAGACTGTGCCTCAGAGCTGACATTATCAAAATGGGTGTTCAGATGAGCATAAATTTCGCCTGTTTTTCTGTTTTTCAGAACCACATACGAGCATATACGGTTACAGCCTGCTCCCTCGTATTTGGACTCCTTTTCGGGTGTTTCCGATATCCAGAAGGTGTCACTTTCCAATGCCTCAAACTTATCCTTGAGATAGAAAATACCATTCATCTCGGATTTCTTCTCATTTTCGTCGCCGCCGCGCTTCACTCCGTAATATTCATACTGCGGAAGGAATTTTTCTGTTTTTTCAACCCATATACTGTTGATCTCCTGCACTCCGAGAGAATCGGGCAGATGGTCGTTTATCTGCTGTGTAAAAAGCCGTGCGCGTTTATTGCTCCCCGTTCCATCAAGGAAATTTCCCCAGGGTGACGCCGTGTTGTATGAAGCCACAACAAGTGTTTTTGAATCGTTTATTCTGTCATCGGCAGGCTTTATCTCCACCCCTGTGCCGAAAATTGAAGAAACAAGATTTGCTATAGCAGTAAAAATACAAGCGGTAGTAACAAAAAATCTTGTCATAACGCATCACCTCTGTAAATAATTTATCATAAATTACCGTTGCGGTCAATTCCGTATTGTAAAATTTAATTTATTGTGATAATATATTATTCGGTAAAATATCAGATGATATGAAAATGGGAGAACGATATGAATATAGTTATTGTAGGTGACGGTAAAGTCGGCGCCACTCTTGCAGAACAGCTCTCTTACGAGAATCATAATGTGGTTGTTATAGACCGAAACCCCAAGGTAATAGAGCAGCTCGTAAATTCCTTTGACGTTATGGGAATATGCGGAAACGGAGCAAGCTATGAGGTCCAGCTTGAAGCAGGAGTCAAGGATGCTCGTATTTTTATAGCTGCAACAAGCTCGGACGAGCTCAATATCCTCTGCTGTCTTATGGCAAGAAAAATCGGAGCGCACCATACAATAGCCCGAGTGAGAAATCCCGAATATCTGACACAGCTCTCATTTATTAAAGAAGAGTTGGGACTTAGTATGATTGTAAATCCCGAATATGATGCGGCAAACGAGATTGCAAAAATTCTGCGTTATCCGAGTGCCATAAATATCGAATCCTTTGCAAAAGGTCTGGTTGACCTTGCAGAAATCAGACTTTCCGCTGACTGTCCCCTCTGCGACAAGCAGATTACGGATATTTTCTCATCATACAAAACCAAGGTTCTTATCTGTGCAGTACAGCGCGGCAACGAGGTGCATATACCCCGAGGCGACTTCATTCTCCGATGCGGCGATAAAATTCACGTCACCGCCACCAGAACAGCGCTTATTTCCTTTATGAAAGAGGCAAAAATCTATAAACACCGCACAAAAAATATTATGATTATCGGCGGAGGTAAAATGGGTTATTACCTTGCCCGTCAGCTTTCCGAAACCGGAGGATACAAAATAAAAATCCTTGAAATTGACGACAAGCGCTGCGATCATCTCTGTGCCGCCTTGCCCGATGTGGATATTATAAATGCTGACGGCACGGACCGTAACACTCTTCACGAACAGGGCATTGATAATCTCGATGCATTTGTTGCTCTAACCACCATTGATGAGGAAAACATTATAACCGCGATGTATGCAACCTCGCTCGGCATACAAAAAACCGTCGCAAAGGTCAACCGTGTTTCCGGCAAGGTGCTTGAAAGCATAGGAATGGACAGCGCCTTCTCCTCAAAAGCCATTGCCGCCGACAGAATTATCGGATATGTCCGTGCTCTTGAAAACTCGGGTGAATCGAGTGTTCAGACGCTTTACAGATTAGTCGGAGACAGAGTTGAGGCTCTTGAATTTCTTATTTCAGAGGATTTTAAGAAAAACGGAGTTCCCCTTAAAAATCTTGAGCTTCGCGAGGACACACTTATCGGTGCAATAATCCGGAACAGCAGCGTTATCTTCCCGGGCGGCGACGACACATTAGAGGTCGGAGACAGTGTCATTGTTGTTTCAAAAATCCGGAATGTGCGAAATCTCAGCGAAATTTTCAGATAAAACGGTGACAATATGAATTACAAAATGGTTTTTCGTGCAATCGGGCGGTTGCTGATAGTTGAAGCTTTGCTGATGTTTCTGCCGCTGTTTGTTTCACTATATTACAATGAAAATACCGAATACGCTTTTCTGATAACTATCGGGCTGTTGATTCTGACGGGTCTTATTATGATTTCTCCGAAAACAGAAAACAAACGTATTTTTGCCAGAGAGGGCTTTGTGGTAGTCTCACTCTCCTGGGTTTTAATGTCCCTTTTCGGTGCATTGCCGTTTATCATTTCAGGAGCAATACCGAACCCGGTTGACGCAATTTTTGAAACAGTTTCCGGCTTCACAACAACGGGCGCTTCCATACTTAATGATATCGAAGCCTTACCGAAGAGCATACTTTTTTGGCGTTCCTTTACCCACTGGATAGGCGGTATGGGAATCATCGTGTTCGTACTTGCCATTTTACCCCGTAACGATATGCAATCCATGCATATTCTCCGCGCCGAAGTTCCCGGTCCCACCGTGGGTAAGCTGGTTTCAAAAACCGTTGTGACCGCGCGTATTCTTTATATCATCTACGCCGTTATGACCGTTGCCGAAATAATCGCCCTGCTGTGCTGTAAGCTTCCGCTTTACGACAGCATAACTACCGCCTTTGCCACGGCAGGAACAGGTGGATTTTCAGTCAGAAATGCAAGTATTGCCGCATATAATAATCTGAGTGCAGAAATTGTCATAACGATATTTATGGCATTGTTCGGTATAAACTTCAATCTTTTCTATCTGTTGCTAATAAAACAGTTCCGCCGAGTTTTCAAGAGTGAGGAGCTCTGGACCTATATTGCCGTCATTGTCGGAGCAGTTGCTCTTATCACATTCAACATTTACCCGATGGTTGAGTCACTCGGAACAGCATTACGTCAGGCAGGTTTTCAGGTCGTTTCAATCATTACGACCACGGGATTTGTCACGGCAGACTTCGGTCAATGGCCGGTTCTCTCGCAGATGATTATCGTTATGCTGATGTTCCTCGGTGCCTGTGCAGGCTCCACGGGCGGCGGTCTGAAAGTCGGAAGAATGATAATTCTCGTCAAGGCAGCTTTCAGAGAGCTTCGCCGTGCAATAAATCCGAACAGAGTAAAGGCCGTTAAGCTTGACGGTGCAATAATCGATAAAGATGTCGTTATCACTTCGTCCACATATTTTGTTATATATATGTTTGTAATCGGTATTTCCACATTGCTTCTGTCGGTTAATAACTTTGACTTCACCACAATAGTGACCGCAGTAGTCACCTGTATCAACAACGTGGGTCCCGGTCTTGCCGCGGTAGGTCCCGTTGAAAACTTTGCCGATTTCAACGATTTTTCAAAAATCATTCTTGCCCTCAATATGCTTATAGGCAGACTTGAAATTTTCCCCATGCTCATACTGTTTATGCCTGCAACCTGGAGAAAAAATATTTGACATAAGAGGTATTGCAATGCTACCAAAAAGAGTTTATGCTAAGGTAAATCTCGACAATATACAAAAAAATCTTGAAGCCGTTAAACGTGTTCTGCCCGAAAATACGGAAATAATGGGCATAGTCAAAGCGAATGCTTACGGTCACGGTGCGCTTGAGGTCTCGTCTTTTCTTCAGGAAACAGGAATAACCCGATTCGGAGTAGCCTCAGTCGGAGAAGCAGTTGAATTGAGAAAAAACGGAATCACGGGTTCTATCCTTGTTCTCGGTGAGCTTTTCAAGGAAAACGCACAGCTTGCTCTCGATTATGATATAGAATGTACCGTCGCCAATTTTGAAACAGCAAAATATCTGTCCGAGCTCGCCTCCAAATCAGAAAAAAAAGCGTCAATACATATTAAAATTGATACGGGAATGGGAAGAATCGGCTTCCGCACCACCGACGACGAACTGGAAACAATCAACCGCATTTTTGAGCTTGAAAATGTCCGCGTTGTCGCTCTGTTCACTCATTTCGCCTGTGCGGACTCCTCGGATAAAGCCTCTGCTCTGCGCCAGAAAAAGCTTTTCCTCGATTTTACGGATAAAATCATAAGCGCCAACGGATATGTAAAAAGACATATGTATAACAGTGCCGCATCGATGGAGATGGGCGGATATCCCGGCGAGATTGTCAGATGCGGAATTATGATGTACGGTCTTTATCCGTCGGAGGAAATGGACCGAAGCTTCTCTCTGTTACCTGCACTGGAGCTCAAAAGCAGTATTTCCTTTATAAAGGACACCGACGAAGGCTTTACCGTAAGCTATGGTTCCACCTTTGTGACCGACAGACCTATGACAATAGCAACCGTACCGATAGGTTATGCTGACGGATACCCCCGATACCTTTCAAATAAGGGTTCTGTTCTTGTAAAAGGAGTGCGCTGTCACATACTCGGCAGAATATGTATGGATCAGTTTATGATTGATGTTTCCGAAGTCCCCGATGTTGCGGTAGGAGATGAAGTCACTCTGATAGGCACAGACGGAAATGAGACTATAACCGTGGAGGATCTCTCTGACCCGGAATACAGATTCAATTATGAATTCTGTTGTCTTATCAACAAGCGTGTTCCGAGAGTTTATGTGAAAGACGGAAAATTACAACTAAATTAAAAGCATATCGGAAACAGTTTATTAAAGCCGACCCCGATTTCAACAGTATAATAAAAATTAAGGCACACTTCTTTACGAAATGTGCCTTAAATATTTCCCTTTTGTTAATTAAAGCTTACGCAATTTGCTTGTCTCCGCAATGACAACAAGCTGCATATCTGCTGCGAGAGGCATTTCGGGATTTATCTCAACAGTCATATCTTCACCGTTGCGGATTGCCACAACGTTCATCGAATATTTTTTTCTGAGATTAAGCTCAGCAAGTGATTTGTTAACCCACTCGGGCTTTACACCCATTTCAACCATGGAAATATTATCGTTCAGATCAATAATATCTATAAAATCCGAGCTGATGAGATTTTTTGCAAGTCTTATTCCTGATTCAAATTCGGGAATTACAGCCTTGTCCGCACCGACCTTGAGAAGTATTTTGCGATGCATCTCGCTGCCGCATTTCGCAATAACCGTCGGTACGCCTGCCTCCTTACAAAGAGTTGCCGCCATAACGCTTGCTTCAAGATTTGTTGCCATTGATATAACAACCACATCCATATTGGAAATACCAAGCTGTCTGATAACCTCAGGGTCCGTAATGTCAGCGCATTTGCAAAGAGGAAGATATCCTGCGGCTTCATTTACTCTCTCTTCATCAATATCAACAGCCAGAACCTCCGCGCCGCTTTCGACAAGCTCCCTTGCCACCGAGCTGCCGTATCTGCCCAATCCGAAAATCGCATAATTCTTATTTACAGCCATATAAAAATCTCCTTATTGTTCTCTGATTATCCCACACTGACTTCCTCTACGGGATTTTTTATTATGTCGGGATTTTCTTTTTTTATTTTAAATGCAAAAGCGAGGAAAATCGGCCCTACTCTTCCGAGATACATCGTTGCAATTATAATCAGCTTTCCCCAGAAATCAAGCGACGAGGTGAGATTTCTCGTAAGTCCGACAGTTGCCGTTGCGCTGACGGTTTCGTAAATAATATCAATAGCCGGAGCATCGGTCACAGCAGACAAAAGCACCGTTGAAGTAAACACGATTGCAAACGACATACAAACCACCGCTACCGCCTTATTTACCGCATATTTCGGAACGGTTCTGTCAAAGAGAGAAACATCACGTCGGTTTCTCAGAGTACATGCCGCTGATACCACAAGAACAGCAATGGTGACTGTTTTTACACCGCCTGCAGTTCCCACGGGCGAACCGCCGATAAACATAAGCAAAAGCGAAACAAAAGCAGACGAATTTGTCATGTTTTCCTGCGGAATTGTAGCAAATCCTGCCGTTCTCGTTGTCACGGACTGAAAAAATGACGTCTGAATTTTTTCAAAAAGAGTAAAATTCTTTATCGTCGCGGGATTATTATATTCAAAAACGAAATAACACAATGCTCCCGAAAAAATCAGAATTCCCGTTACACTCAACGCAATTTTGCTGTGTAATGTAAGATATCTGAAGGCCTTAACACCTCTTTTTCCGTATTTTCTGCCGACCCTTACCAGATCCCACCAGACGATATATCCGATACCGCCGATAACGATAAGCAGGCAGGTCGTCAGATTTATAATCGGGTTTGTAACATAAGCACAAAGACTGTCCTCGGCAATAATATCTATTCCGGCATTACAGAATGCGGAAACCGAGGTGAAAAAGGAAATCCATATACCCTTGAGTCCGAATTGAGGGACAAAAACCGTCATATATGCAAGCGCCCCTGCCGTTTCGACCGCCACCGTTCCGGCAATAACCTTCTTTACGAATTTGACAAGTCCCGACATTGTATTAAGATTGAAAGCATCCTGAATGAGTAATCTGTCACCGATATTTATTTTTTTGTGCAGGACAATCATTATTCCCGAAACAATAGTTATAACCCCGAGACCGCCTATCTGAATAAGCAACAAAATAACCGCCTGACCGAACAGACTCCAGGTTGTGACTGTTGGCAGAGTGACAAGACCTGTAACGCAGGTAGCCGTTGTAGCCGTAAACAAAGCATCAATATACGGCACGGCAACCCCGTCAGCCGAGCTTATCGGCAGAGCAAGTAAAATACTGCCGACTGCGATCGTCAGAAGAAATCCCAACATTATGACCTGAACCGACGATAGCGCAAAACGCCTTTTTTTCATATTTTTACCTCTTGATAATAAACTTAGTTTAATATATTTTTCAGTATAGCATAAACCGTACCGTTCTTCAACACCCTATAATAAAACCACTCCCCTGATAAAATGTCGGAGGAGTGGCATTTTTACATTCGGAAAATTCCGTATGTGAGTCCGGACATAATAAATCCTGCTATGAGAACACCCAAAGCAATAATCGGGAGAGATCTCTTGAATCTGATATCAAGAAGAGCTGCCATAAGCGCGCCCGTCCAGCCGCCTGTTCCCGGCAGAGGAATTGCAACGAATAAGAGAAGTCCCCACGACTTGTATCTGAGAACCTTATCCTTGTTTTTGGTTGTTTTTGCCTCAAGCTTTTCAATTATTTTTGCAAAGAAACTGAATCTGCGTAAAAAATCAAATATTTTTCTTATAAAGAGAATAATAAACGGTATGGGAAGCATATTTCCGATATAACAAATCAGAAATGCTTTTAAAAACGGAATCTCCATAAGGCGAGCCGCAATCATACCGCCTCGACACTCCAGAACGGGTAAAAGCGAAATGACAAAAGCCACAAGCTCTTCCGGAACCTTATCCTGAAGAAAGCCCATTATTTCATTGACAAGTGTTTCAACCATTTGCAACCTCCGTACCTGAAAGATATTCATTTGCTTTTCTAAGCATCTGCTTGTCATTCGGAAATTTGAGTGAATTCATCGCTTTGTCATATCTCAGCCAGAGATACTCCTCGATTTCCTCACGCTGAATGGTGGTCGTTGTGTCGTCGGTAGTTGCAAGAAATATAACCACCTGTTTTTCAATTCTTCCCTGAATTGAATATTCCGAACGGAATCTGAAATCCGGCAGAAAGCGTATTCTGATTCCCGCTTCTTCAAGCACCTCACGGTATGCAGTTTCCTTTTCTGTTTCGCCCCGTTCCATATGACCCTTCGGGAAGCCCCAGTTTGAGCTTCTTTTATTCTTTATGAGTAAAAATCTTTTTTCTCCGTGAATTTCTCTGAAAACGATTGCTCCGCAAGAGCTCTCATAAAGACAGCTTATGTCATAAGTTCCTTCTTTTTCAACAAAAGAAATCGCATCTTCAATCTGATGCACGATGTATCTTTTGCTTTTAGGTGCGACAACAAGCACAATGCCGCCCATATTTTTTCTCTTGATTACCGCAATTACTCTTCCTTCAAATACGCGTACTCTATGTGTTACGCCCATAATATAAGCACCCTTGACAGGAGAATGAGGGTCTATACCACTCTCAACCGAGCCGAAATTAAGACTGTATGCAATATTTTTTTCTCTGTCCAGGAAGTGCATAGGTCTGGTAACGCGTACTCTCACATACTTACCTAACATTATGTACCTACTCCCGATTACAGCCGACATTTTTGCCGGCAAAGCTAAAACTGATTTCAATTATACATATTTTTTACTGTTCTTGCAAGAGCTATGAAAAATAATTATTTATTTTTTCTTAAAAATATGAAAAAATTATTGTGATTTTTATTATAATGTTGTAGAATATACGAAGATATTATCATAATTCGGGGAGTGTAAAAAAATTGGCTGATAATCGTTTTGATAACTCAAACGAAGAGCTTGAAGATATTTTCAGCAATTCCGCAAAAAGTGATGACTTTGAGAATATTTTCAGCAGTTCTTCTGAAAATATTGATTATGAAGACATTTCATCCTGTTCCGATAACTATAGTGATGCAATTGACAACAGTTCTGTTGACTCAGATTTTTCCGTAAAATATAACAGTGCTGTTCAGAACAGACGTCGCCAGGAAATTCAATTTGAAAATATAAATGATGTTTACGGTGATCTTATGGAAGAAGAACCTAAGCAGAAGCGCAAAAAGAAAAAGAATCCCGTAAGAAAGGCCGTTGCGGTTATTCTGTGCGTTGTTCTGGTGTTAGGTTCCTGTGTGGGATTTTTCGGATATCAGAAAATCAACGATCTGCTCTCCTCTTTTAATACGGAGGAACAGCTTGGCGAAAACGCTTTTGTCAATGCCGCCGACCTTGAGAAATATCCGGATCAGATAAATGTTCTCCTTGTCGGTATAGACGCCCGTGAGAATGAGACGAAGTCCCGTTCGGATACAATGATGCTTGTCACTCTTGACAACCGCAACAAGCAGATAAAGCTCACCTCTTTTCTCCGAGACTCATACGTTCAGATTGCCGGTAAGAATTATTGGTCAAAACTTAATTCTGCATATTTCCACGGTGGAATACAAACTCTTTCCGATACTCTTGAGCTTAACTTCAAGGTTGACGTTCAGTATTATGCAATGGTTGACTTTGAAATTTTCACAACTATTGTTGACGAGCTCGGCGGTATTAACGTAGATGTTACCGAGAAGGAAAGCTACTACACATACCATTCGGGTAACGTGGGTGTTCCCGTGCGTATTGAAGCAGGCGAAGATGTTCTTCTGAACGGTGAGCAGGCATTGTGGTACAGCCGAATCAGATATCTTGATTCCGATTTCAAGAGAACGGAACGTCAGCGCAAGGTTATAACCGCCATTGTTGAAAAAGCCACCACAAAAAGTATGAGTGAACTTTATGCCCTTGCCGAAACCATTATTCCGTTGATTAAAACAAATATGTCGTCAAATGAGATTCTTTCTCTCGGCCTTGCCGCAATGAAAAATAAAGTTTATAATTACCCCATAGTTCAACATCAGATTCCGGCTGAGGGAACCTGGTCTGACAAGGACATCGTCGGTGTAGGCGCAAGTCTTGTTATGGATATGGAAGAAAATACACTTTTACTTCACTCCTTCCTCTCGGAAAAGCAAACCACGGAAGCCGAGCAAAATAATCAGTAAAGAACTACAATTAAGGAGCGTTTTTATGAAAAAGGCGAAAATGTCACTTGTTTCGGAATTTACAAGTGCAAAAATTGACGACAGAATTTTCGGTTCTTTTATCGAGCATCTCGGCAGAGCTGTTTACGGCGGAATTTATGAGCCTGATCACCCGACGGCAGATGCCGACGGCTTCAGACAGGATGTTATCGAAAAGGTAAAAAAGCTCAATGTTCCCATTGTCCGTTACCCCGGAGGAAACTTTGTTTCCGGGTACAACTGGGAAGACGGTGTAGGTCCTGTTCATCTTCGTCCTAAAAAATTAGAGCTTGCATGGGGCGTTACCGAGCCGAATCTTTTCGGCACAAATGAATTTGCAAAGTGGTGTAAAAAAGCAAATACTGCTCCGATGATGGCTGTAAATCTCGGTCTTCGCGGTGCGGAAGAGGCAAGGAATCTTGTTGAATACTGCAACCACAAAAGCGGAAGCTATTGGAGTGACCTGAGACGCTCGCACGGCTATGAGGAGCCCCACAACATAAAACTCTGGTGCCTTGGAAACGAGATGGACGGTGATTGGCAAATAGGTCACAAAACCGCTTATGAATACGGCAGAGCTGCGGCAGAGGCCTCAAAGGTTATGAAATGGACCGATCCGACAATCGAAACCGTTCTTTGCGGAAGTGCAAGTCGCGATATGGCTACCTTCGGTGAATGGGAAGCAACAACACTTGACCTGGCTTATGACAAGGTTGACTACCTTTCGCTTCACATCTATTTCGGAAACCGTGAAAACGATACGCCATCCTTCCTTGCAAAGAATCTCAAAATGGACGAATTTATCCGTTCTGTTATCTGCATCTGCGATTACATAAAGGCAAAGAAACGTTCAAAGCGTGACATCAATCTCTCTTTCGACGAGTGGAATGTCTGGTATCATTCAAACGGAGCTCCATATGAAAAATGGAGTATGGCACCGCATCAGCTTGAGGATATTTATAATTTTGAAGATGCACTTCTCGTAGGACTTCTTCTGATGACACTCCTCAAGCACGCTGACAGAGTTAAAATTGCCTGTCTTGCACAGCTTGTCAATGTTATTGCTCCGATAATGACGGAAAACGGCGGCGCTTGCTGGGAACAGACCATTTTCTACCCCTTTATGCATCTTTCAAATTACGGCAGAGGATATACTCTTGATTCAAGAGTTATCTCTCCCAAGCACGATACAAAAGAATTTACCGATGTTCCCGATATTGAGTCAATCGCCACAATGAGCGAGAATAAGGAAAGTCTCACAATCTTTGCCGTTAACAGAAATATGGAAGAAAACATTCTTTTTGATGTTTCTCTTCTCGACTTTGACAATTTTGAGGTGCTTGAGCATATTGAGATGAGCGGCTACGATATCAAGGCAGAAAACAGCGCTGTTGCCACCCCTGTAAAGCCATTTACGGTTGAAAAACCGCAGTTTGACGGCAAAACACTCTCCGTTGACCTCAAACCGCTCTCTTGGAATGTAATTAGGCTTGCAAAAAGAAAATAAATGTAGTACAATATATTAAACTATAAAGGAAAGAGTGATTTTATGGCTTCAAAATGTCCTGCATGCGGGCACACACTGAAAATATGGAATATAAAAGCAGAATGTCCCGCCTGCGGTGTCAACATTCCCAATCATCAATGGGAAAAACGTCTCAACGACGATGCTGATTTTGCGGAACACGCTTTTGCAAAATTTCATTATAATATCCAGAATTTCAAATCTGCGGTTGTCGGAACAAAGCTTCGCATTCTCCGTCTCATACTTACATTTGCTCCGTTAATTGCACTTGTTCTTCCGCTTTATAATTTCACACTCAATCTTCCCTTTAACAGCAGTGAGAAGTCCGTTTCTTTTTTGAGTTTTATTCTTGATTATCTTCTTAAAACGGATATCGGAAGCGTAATCGCTCTGGCAGGCGGAAAGGTTATGGGAACAGCAGTGACTTTTGTCATCCTTGCTTGTGTTCTTATGCTTCTTGCCGTAGTCTTCGGTGTATTGAATTTCTTTGTCCTGCTCATTGCAAGTATTAAAATGAAATATGTTATCAACATTGTCCTCAATGTGCTTGCAACGATTTGTTGGGCAGCCTCCTCGGTTATGTTTGTGCTTTTCACAAATGCTTGTGAAACTCTCGATGGCGGAATAATTACCGAATGCAGTCTGGGCTTCGGATTTATAGTGGGAAGCGTGTTATTCCTTATAAATGTCATCATGAATGTAATCGTCGGTAAAGGTCTTAAAAAACAGATGAGCGAACAGCCGTCGCTTGATGAGTTTGTTGAGAACGAAATTGCAGAACTCAGAAACCACTCATAAAATCAATAATAAAAAAACCTGTCCCTCTCATAGTCTTCTGTGGGAGGGATTTTTATGTGGATAAAAACTGTTTCCGGTAGGAAAATAATGGTGGTTCTTTCTGTTATTCTCGCTGTGGTGATGATGTCCGGGCTCATTGCAGGACAATGTGTTTCTTCTGCCTCTGCCACACGCAAACTGCCTGTTTATTCGGTACAGACCGACGAAAAGAAAATCGCCGTCACCTTTGATGCGGCCTGGACCAACGATGATACTGACGAACTCATTGAAATCCTGGCAAAGCACAAGGCGGTTGCGACGTTTTTTATTGTCGGTGACTGGGCAGAAAAGTTCCCCGAAAGCGTCCGTGCTTTTCACAATGCAGGTCACACAATTGCCAACCATTCAGACACACACAAGGCATTTTCAAAATGCAGCAAAGATGAGATTATTAAGGAAATTGAGGAATGCAACCGAAAATTGCAGGCAATTACGGGTGAAACTCCTCGACTTCTGCGTGCTCCCTCGGGAGACTACACCGATGAAAGTATTGAAATTGCGAAGGACATGAATATGTATACTATTCAATGGGATTGTGACAGCCTTGATTACACTGAAATTTCCGTTGAGGAAATTGTCAGCAGAATTGTCAATTCCGTACAAAACGGCTCCGTACTGCTTTTTCATAACGGAGTTAAAAACACGGCAGAAGCACTTGATGAGATACTTACACAACTCTCACAACAGGGATACTCGTTTGTTTCGGTTGATGAGCTGATTTATAAGGATGACTATTATCTTGACCACACCGGTAGACAATATAAAAACAACCGTGTAGGATAATTTATGTTCTGCAAATAGTTATTGATAATTCTCTTAACAAAAACCGAGGTACTAAGCCTCGGTTTAAAAATTCATATTTTCAATAAACTCCTCCGCAAAGACGGAATTTGACGACAAATCCATGTATTCTGCATTTTTAAGATATGGTGAAAGCTCGTTGTTTTCACATATATACTTTACCGTTCCGAGCAGACTGCTGTTATTGACTGCCGTGCATCTGCTGAGTAACTCTTCGGGAAGCAATCCGGTTATACCTGCGTTACGGAGATTTATCTGTGATGAAAAGCCGCCTGAAATATACATCTTGTCTATCTGTTCAAAGGAGATGTCGTTTATCCTCATAAGCGTTATTATCGCAGATTTCACGGCGGACTTGGCGAGCTGAAACTGTCTGACATCTCTCTGTGTCAAATAAACCGACTCGGTGAGAATGTATTTTTCATTCTCCATATATCCCGATTTATCGATAGTGCCGTCAGACACAAGACAGGCAATCATATCAATGAGTCCCGTTCCGCAAATGCCCTTTATCTCTGCCTTACCGACTGTATCTATATGCGGTACCGAATCGACAAATCCGAATTTACTGACAGCTCCGTCCACCGCACTCATTCCGCAGGAAATATTTGCTCCCTCAAAGCAAGGACCTGCCGCCGCCGAGGTGCATATCGTTTTTTCATCCGAATACAGAACAATTTCCGCATTAGTGCCCAAATCAACCAAGAGATTATACCTGTTTTTTTCGGGAAATCCGGCATAATTAAGTCCTGATGTTATATCTGCTCCGACAAATGCAGAAATTGACGGTAACGACATAACTTCCGCTATACCATTAAGACCGAGAGCCTCACCGTCTGAAATTCTGCTGTCAAGAAAAACGGGCATATACGGTGCGGCTGCCATCCCCTGCGGATTAACACCGAAAAAGATATGAAGCATTGTAGTGTTACCTGCAACATATAACGGAAGCAGTTTGCCTGCCACGAATTCTTCTGTCATTTCGTTTATCGTACTTATCAGCGGAGTTCTGATACCGTCAACGGAATTTTTACAACAGTAATAAATTCTCGTCATAACATCTGCACCAAAAGCTCTTTGCGGGTTAGTGCGGGTTACGGTTCTTACTACTGCCTTATTATCTTTAGAAACAAGGGCAAGCGCCAGAGTGCTTGTGCCTATATCAAGTGCAAAAGCCATATTCTCCGTATTTTTTTCCGTGTTCACAGTTCCCGTAAAAGAACGAATATCAGACATTTCAGGCAATATAACGGAAATGTCTGAACGGACACGGTATCTGCAGGAAAGCTCATTTTTACCGTTCACGGAAACCATACATTTTCCGCAAGCTCCGTTGCCGCCGCACAAGTGTTCCGCAGTTTTTCCGTTTTTTTGAAGAACGTCCGACAGACGCTCTCCGTCAACGGCATAGAATATCTCATTTCCGATTTGCACCTTATACATAAAGCCCATTCACCTTTTCAAAATATGCATCAAAATTCTCCAACAGACAGGATCAGGAATAATGCAGCCTGATAAAATCATAAAAATATCGCATTCCTTACACTCATTATACACTTTGTTGATATTTTCCGCAATATCATCGTGCATTCCGTTTTTGAACATCAACAGTACAATATTACCATAATAGCACTGCACCTCAACATTTTGGATATACAAACAAGGAAAACACATAATATTTTATATAAAATATGTCCTTTATTTTTGTGAAAAAGTTAGAAAATATCGTTGCTTTGTTTTTTTGACCAATTTTTATTGTAATTTTATCTCAAATATTATACAATAACACTATAAATCAACAAGGGGGATTCTTATGCCAACAACTTCTATTACAAAAATACGTACAAAAAACAACAATCTGCTGCTTCGCGTGGCAAAGGGACATTTTGCAACAAGCAGTTCGCACAGCAACTATTATATTGATGTTGCCGCACAAAAATCCCGTCTCTCTGAGGCAAAGGCAATTGCACAGGAGCTTTGCAAAAATCACAGATACAGCAACTCCATAGTTGACACGATTCTCTGCCTTGACGGCATGGAGGTTGTCGGAGCGTGTATTGCCGACGAGCTTACTAAACACGATTACGTCAATATCAACGCTCATCAGACTATCTATGTTGTCACTCCCGAGATAGTCAACGGCTCTCAGCTTCTTTTCAGAGATAATATTGTTCCTATGATAAAAGGCAAACACATTCTTATTATCGCCGTTTCCGTGGCATCCGGCAATACCGTGCGTTCCGCAATGGAAGCAGTAAAATATTATGGTGGCAGCATTGCAGGAGTCGCCTCCATATTTGCCACTATGGACAGCTGTGACGGTTACGAGATAAATTCTGCATTCAACCCCAAGGATTTGCCGGATTATTTCAGTTGCCCGTCTTACGAATGTCCTTTATGTAAAGAGGGCAAGAAGATAGAAGCCCTTGTTAACTGTCACGGTTTCTCCAAGCTGTAAAAGTGAATATATAAACACAAAAAAGCGGTGAAAATCAATTTCACCGCTTAATTTTTTTAAACTGTTTCTTCACCATCTGCTGAGGGAGTCTCCGGTTCCTCAGGAACTACAGGAGTCTCAGGTTCCTCGGGAACTACAGGAGTCTCCGGTTCCTCGGGAACTACGGGAGTCTCCGGTTCCTCGGGAACTA
The DNA here is from genome assembly GCA_937920235.1 of uncultured Clostridia bacterium. Lineage (GTDB taxonomy): Bacteria > Bacillota > Clostridia > Oscillospirales > Acutalibacteraceae > Fimenecus. Next base: position 47,600 of record CALGUK010000037.1, read on the forward strand.
CCGGTGTATCGGGAGCCTCGGGATTTTCCGGGTTCTCAGGAGCCTCGGTTCTTGAACCGTAGTTACAATATCCTGCATCCTTCCAAACAACCGTGAATTTATAAGTGCCGTCATCAAGCTTTTCTCTCATATAGAAGTTGCTTGTTGTAAGGTTGGTCAAAGCACCTCTGTACTTTTCAAATCCGTTGGGATTGCCGTCCTTGTCAGTTACATTCTTGAGGCCCTCTTCAATTCCGTCTGCCATTTCCTTATCCCATGCAATGAGGGTTGCTTTAATAACATTCTTTGTCGGATCGCAGATGCCGAACTTGAAGCCTGTGAGCCACCAATGCTCCTGCTCTTCTCTGATGAAGAGAGGCTGATCTCTGTTATAATCATTTACTGACTCATAATATTCAAAATACATCTTGAGAAGGTTTTCGTCTTCTGCACACTTATAGAAAGGTGATGATGCGTTTTCGGGTTTCTTTGTGTAAACACCGAGCTCTGCACCCTCAAGTACACCGTACTGACCCTTCCACCACTGAAGTCTCCAAAGGAGATCTTTGTATTGGAAGTCGATCTTAAGTGTCATATAATACATCATTGTATATGCGGCTGCCTGGTCATAAAGATCGGTAAATCCGAAATAACGCTGCCAGGGATTCAGATGTGTATAATATATATCCTGCTCCGCATCGTATTCATAGCCGAAAAGTGCAAGAACAGCACGCATATCTTCCTGGTCGATATTATCGGAGTCCTCATCCTTCGGCGGTTGAGGATCGGGAATAATTACTTCACCGTCTGACCCGTATGATATCAAGCCTGCTGCAACCTGGAGAACCTTTCTTGTATCAATCGCATTGATTTCTCCGTTATTATCCATATCAAGAGCTTTTTCCTGTGCGTCGGTAAGTGTTCGGAGTTTTGCTGCTGCCTGCAACACCAAACGAACATCAAGTGAAGAAACAGTTCCGTCTCCGTCACCGTCACCCTTAACCCCGGCCGCAAATGCCGCAATTCCGGTAAGCGGTATTGCAGTAAGCACCAATACAAGTGCCATTACCAAAGAAAGAAATCTCTTCATAAAATTCGCCTCACTTATATCTGAAAAATTTGGTAAATAATATTATGACACATCAAGCAGTCTTTGTCAAGAAACTATTATGTCTGCATGTGTTGATTATCGGCTGTTAATCCTCGATTCTCTTCATCTGTGAAAATCTTTCTCCCCAGGCATTCGCCCAGGACTCACAGTACAGCTTATAATATGAAACATTGTTTTTTTCTCTGTATCCTGCAAAGCAATTACACCAGATTGCAGAAGGCAAAGCGATTACGGGATAATAAAGAGGGCCGAGCAAAAGACATTGCCAGGTGTGTCCGTATTCGTGGATTCTTGTATTATAGGTCCATTCCTTATTCGGATGATCGGCTCTCATAAAAATAAAAAGTCCCATTGAGAGTCCGCCTTGATTCCACGGCACATAAACGATATTAGCATACCCGAATTTTTGATGCTTATATCCCTTGATTTTGGTGCATATAAGAAAAGCTATTCCTCCGACAATATTCACCGATAAGCCCCAGGTCCATTGGATAAGATAAAACAAAAAGTCTGACGCCTTGCTTCTTTTCACCGTAGGCGCGGTTTTGTTTATATCGATTTTTTCCATGTCAACAGTCTCCCTTCAAAATTATTCCGCCTTCTCAATAAGCTGTTTTTTCTGTTCTTCCAGCTCAAGAAGTATGATATATTTTCCGTCTTCATTTTTATCAAGAGTGTGTCCCTGAGAAGTATCGTTATCTCTGCCGAGCCAGGTATTACAAAGCTTTTGCCCCGTAAGGATTTCACATCTTGATTTTTCTTCCTCAGTCAAGGTGACACTGCCGTATTTATGCTTTGTGGCAATGGCGGCGCGTATCATAGTATGGTCATCCTTGGTCATTTCAAATCTTTTCAGAAGGAAATAGGAAACAAGCGCACAAATCATAGGAATAATCGCAACGCAGAGTCTGATGCCGAAAATTGCCGAATCGGGCTGTTGGATAAATTCCGTTGTCTCGCTCTTTGTATCAAGTCCGAAGCCGCCGAGGATAAGTGTTACGATAAATGTATTTATACCGCCCGTAACCTGCTTTACCATGGTGTTACAGGTTGATACAACTCCCTCACGGCGTCTGCCCGTAATGAGCTCGTCCACATCGGTAAGGTCAGGGAAAACATTATTGCACACAAAACCGATTCCGCTCATACCGAAGGGATAAAGAGTTACCCCAAGAAGCATAAGAATCATCATAATCGTGGATTTTGTCGTTCCCGGCTGACTGAACTGAACTATCAGTCCGATTGCAAGTCCGAGAATCATAAACGGAGTTACGATTGTTCCGCATTTTTTCTTACCGTGCTTCATTGTAAGCGCATAATTGAGAGGGAATGCGGCCGATTCAAAGATTCCCGCAAACGTGTTGAAAATGAAATAATGTCTGTACATATTTGCAAGGAATGTCACATAGTAAACATAGGTAGTGGAATAAAAGCTCCTCGCCATCTCCCAGAAAAAGCTGATTGAAAAATACTGTCTGAAAGAACGGCTTTTGAAAACGTCAACATACTCTCTCAATGCGGCTTTAAGGTCAAGCGGTTCGTTCTTCATATCGAGAGAGCTCGGTTCTTTAACGAGCTTAAAAGTGCCGTAAATAGCAACGGAATAGATTACTGCAAGGATAATTCCGGCAAGTAAAAACGGCATTTTTGCATTTCTTGTAAGTCCGTTTGAAAATCCGAAAACAGAAAGCAATACCAGAAGAATAACATACGACGGAATCATACCGCAGGAGTTGAAAATATAGCTTACCGAGGTGTATTGCGTTCTCTTGTTATATTCGGGAGCAAGTTCGGGAAGCATTGCCGTATGAGGAACGGCGATAATGGTGTATGCGGTCTTATAAAGGACATAGGCGAACACATAATATGCCACCGTAATATAAGGATGGTTTTCACCGTCAAGACCGTATGAATTCCAAAGCATAATATATGACACAAACACCAACGGAATACCCCATTTGAGATATGCTCTGTGTCTGCCGTATTTTGATCGGGTGCGATCGGTTATAATGCCCATTATCGGGTCATTGATTCCGTCCCAGACTACTGCTATCATTGTGATGAACCCGGCAAGCTCAATGTCAAGTCCCACAACACGAGTCAGGAAAATACTGAAATACATACTGATTATGTATCCGCCGCCACCGATAAAAATATTTGTAAAGCAATAGTATATCATCGGAAGAACCGTTTCCTTGAACGAGCCCTCAACACCTATTGCCTTTTTGAATTTTTCACCCATTTCTTCACCAACCTGTAAAAAATCTGCACTACAGTGTTAAGTGCAATGCAGATTATAAATTCAATCGTCCTTTTTGTTGCAGAAAATTCTCGCTGCATTTTCATAGGTTTTTATTTCAGCCGAGCTGTGATTTCCGCCGTTTTCACCGTCAAGTACCCAATTGACATCTTCGTCAAATGTAAATTTAAATTTTTTACCTTTTTTTACAACAAGGTACTTGTTTTCAAGCACATCACGTGTTATAAACATCGCCTTAAGAATTGAAATGAGCTGTGCGGGATTTTTAGGCATCCTGATAAGTGCCAGTTCGTGAAAGCCGTCATCAAAGCTGACACCCGCTTTTTTCAGCACGGGAAAGCCTGCGACGGAATATGAGTTTGAAACACCGCCGTAGAAAAATCTTCCCTCAATAATCTCGCCGTCATCACATTCGACCTTCGCTTTATAGCCTTTGATTTTTATAATCTCTTTTACGGTTTCCCAATAGTAAGCGCCTCTGCCGATTTTATTTTTAAGACTTTGCTTTGCCTTATAAGAAACATCACAGAAATTACCGAAGCAGGCAACATAGATAAACTGTTCAACATCGCTGAAATCACCGATATCCACAGCGATGCTGTTGCCGTTCAGAACGGTTTCAACAGCTTCCTTACAGTCTGTCGGAATATTAAGCGAATGAGCAAAATCGTTTGTCGTTCCGCAGGGAATATAGCCGATTCTAACATCCAGCCCCAACTCCATGACTCCGCATATCGTCTCCTTGAGCGTCCCGTCACCGCCGCAACAAACAATCACGTCGTTACCATCACCGTATTCCTTGGTAATGTAGTGTGCATTCTTATCAAGCTCAGTATATTTCACCTGAACCTCATATCCTGCTTCTTTGAATTTTTTTGTAATTTCCGGTTGATAATCAACCGCACGACATTTGCCTGCAATGGGATTTATTATCAGCAAAAGAGACTTTGTCATATCAGAACTCCAACTTTTTATTGATATATTCGACCAACTGATCGATAGGAAGTCTTACCTGCTCCATTGTATCTCTGTCACGCACCGTTACGCAGTTATCGGCAGGTGTATTTTCGTCACCGACCGTCTGGAAATCAACGGTGATACAATAAGGTGTACCGATTTCGTCCTGACGGCGATAGCGCTTACCGATTGAGCCTGCATCGTCATATTCAACGTTGAAGTGCTTTGAAAGCATTTCATAGATTTCATCAGCTTTATCGCCCAGCTTCTTTGAAAGAGGAAGAACTGCTGCCTTTACGGGAGCAAGTACCGGGTGGAAGTGCATAACAACACGCGTGTCGTTCTTTTCAGCATCAACTACCTCTTCATCATAAGCCTCTGTAAGAAGAGCAAGGAAGAGACGCTCAACACCCAAAGATGGTTCAATAACATAAGGAATATATTTTTCGCCTGTTGTCTGATCAAAATATTCGAGAGCCTTACCGCTTGTATTACTGTGCTGAGTGAGGTCATAGTCCGTTCTGTCGGCAATACCCCAAAGCTCGCCCCAGCCGAACGGGAAGAGATATTCAAAGTCGGTCGTAGCCTTTGAATAGAAGCAAAGCTCCTCCGGGTCGTGATCGCGGAGACGGAGATTTTCAGCCTTTATGCCGAGTGAATAGAGCCAATCACGGCAGAAAGATCTCCAATATTCAAACCATTCAAGGTCTGTTCCGGGCTTGCAGAAGAATTCGAGCTCCATCTGTTCAAATTCACGGACACGGAAAATGAATTTACCGGGAGTGATTTCGTTACGGAAGGATTTACCGATCTGAGCCACACCGAAAGGAATTTTCTTTCTCGTTGTTCTCTGAACATTCGGGAAGTTCACGAAAATGCCCTGTGCTGTTTCAGGACGAAGGTAAATTTCAGAGGTTGAGTCCTCTGTAACGCCCTGGAACGTTTTGAACATAAGGTTAAACTGACGGATATCGGTAAAATTATGAGCACCGCAATCAGGACAGGGAATAGCGTGTTCTTTGATATAATCACTCATCTGCTCGTTTGACCAGCCTGCAACATTTGTTCCGTCAAAATTCTCTATGAGATTGTCCGCTCTGTGTCTTGTTTTACACTGACAGCAGTCCATAAGAGGATCGGAGAAGCCGCCGAGGTGACCCGATGCCACCCAAGTCTGCGGATTCATAAGAATTGCCGAATCGAGACCTACATTATATCTATTTTCCTGGATAAATTTCTTTCTCCAGGCTTTTTTGATATTTTCCTTGAGTTCAACACCGAGAGGGCCGTAATCCCAGGTATTTGCAAGACCGCCGTAAATTTCACTGCCTGCATATACAAAGCCTCTGCCCTTTGAAAGAGCAACAAGCTTATCAAGTGTTTTTTCTGTGTTAAGCATAAATATTCATCCCTCATATATTTTGATTGTTTTTTACTGTTTAGTCAATTTTTCCCGATTTTACCGCTTCAAAATCTTCGACAATCTCCTTTTCGGGAGCCTTTGTAAGAAGTGAAACAACAACGATAACGATTGAAGCAAGCACAAATGCGGGAAGAAGCTCATAAATCGCTAAAACTCCGCCGAGAGGAGCAATGAGGTATTTCCAGATAAACACCATTGCACCGCCTGTAACCATACCTGCAAGAGCGCCGTATTTGTTGGTACGCTTCCAGAAGAGTGCGAAGATTACAACGGGACCGAAGGCGGCACCGAAGCCTGCCCACGCGAATGAAACTATCTCAAAAACAGATCCCTCATCCTTTGCCCAGATAACACCGACTATTGCAATTACGATAACAGCACAGCGTGCAACGAGCATTGAAGCCTTCTGCGAAAGCTTTTTACCAAAAAATTCGCGGAAGATATTCTGTGAAACAGCAGATGCCGCCGTAAGAAGCTGTGAGTCAGCCGTAGACATTGTAGCGGCAAGGATTCCGGCGATAATTACACCCGCAAGAATAGCAAACAGAGCACCGTTACCCGAGATAAGTTTTGATATTTCAATAATAATTCTCTGTGAATTTGCAGAGTCGAGAGCGATTGTGCCGTTCTTTACCGCCGCTGAACCGATAACACCGATAAGAATTGCGATTGCCATTGAGATGAACACCCAAACGGTAGCAATTCTGCGTGATGTTTTAAGCTTGTTTTTATCACTTATCGCCATAAATCTGAGAAGAATATGAGGCATACCGAAATATCCGAGTCCCCATGCGAGCATCGAGGCCACAGTCAATGCACTGTATGGTGCAGATGCATTTGCAGCAGCATCGTATGTATTAAAGAGCTCGAGAAATCCGGGCATTGAGTTAGCATTTGCAACCACATTGTCCCAGCCGCCTGCATAATTGATGCCGAAGCCGACAACTACCACAAGGGCTACGGTCATAACTATTGACTGAATAAGGTCTGTTGTTGATGCGGCAAGGAAGCCACCGAGAGTTGTATATGCCACGATAACGACGGCACTGATAACCATAGCGGTAAAATAATCAACTCCGAAAAGGCTTGAGAAAAGTGTTCCGCAAGCATTAAATCCCGAAGCGGTGTAAGGAACGAAGAAAACTATGATTACGAGGGCAGCTATTGCAGAAAGAAGATTTTTCTTGTCGCCGAATCTTTTTGAAAAGAACTCGGGAATCGTAACAGCATTTATTTTTTGTGAATAAATTCTGATTCTCTTAGCAACTATAAGCCAATTTATGTATGTTCCGATACCGAGACCGAGAGCTGTCCAGGTTGCTTCGGCAAGTCCCGAAACAAGAGCTACACCGGGAAGTCCCATAAGAAGCCAGCTGCTCATATCGGAGGCTTCCGCGCTCATTGCAGTAACAAGAGGGCCTAACTTTCTTCCTCCAAGATAGAAATCATCCGTACTTTTGTTTTTTCTTGAGTAATAGACACCGATTCCGATCATTCCCAAAAGATAGACGGCGATGGTGATAATGATAATAATGTTTCTTGACTCTAACATTGTTGTCATCCTCCTAAATAATGTGATACAATACTCCATTTTATAAAAATACCACTATATTATAATAAAAAAATAGTGATTTGTAAAGCGTTTCCGCCCCACAAATCACCATTAAATTCCATATTTTTCTGTTTTTATCTCCACTCGTGAATAACCGACGGATTTTCAAATATCTCATCCAGACGATCACAGAAAGGAACAACATCGCCGTAATCCAACGCTTTGTGGTCAAAAGCAATTGTCAGCGGCATAATAGATCGGATTTCGATTGACTCATTTCCGTTTTCATCGGTAACCACGACAGGCTTTCTCTGAACGGCATTTATTCCGATGGCCGTAACCTGCGGCGGAATAATCTCAAGAAGGAAACACATTCCCTTCTGCTCACGGTGAATTGAGCCGAGATTTGAAACGGTGACCGTTCCCTGCTCGATGTCTTTCTTTGTGAGTCTGTCCTTAACGGGAATTGAGTAATACTTTTTCTTTGCCTCACCCGTTAACGTGCGCACTCTGTGGCGACCGGTTTTTGAACCTACAAGGCGGTATATCGCCTGCTTGATCTTACCCTTTTTAAGTCCCTTGAGAGTGTTGTCGAGAGAGACCTCATACATTGCCTCATTCATATCGGTATTTGCCATACGGCGCATAGTGTCGTTGACAAGCTCGGTAATCTTTGTAAGATTCTTGCTCTCAATATGACGAAGATTGACCGTCATCATCTTTCCGTCAGGAAGTGTGGCAGGCATTGAAACGTTTACGCGGTTGTGATAATAAAGCTTTCCGCGTACAAGCTTGCGGTTAAATTCAAGTGTGCAGTTCATCTTCGGGGCAGCCATAAGTCCCTCAGAGATGACCTTGAGCATCACGGTATTCAATGTGATTTTCTTAGCCTTGTCCGTACAGTCTTCATTGAGTTTTTTGAACTCCTTCATAAATTCCGTAACGTCAGCCTCATACCCCACGACAGCGTGCGGAATTGTCTCCCAGCTTTCCGCTGTCATATTTGATACGATTTTTCTTGCAATACCAAAATGTTCTTTTTTGTAAACTGCCATCTTTTTCTCCTTAAAATTCTTCATTGAAGCGTTTTCTGAATTCTTCGCAAAGCTCCTCTCTGAAGTTGGGATGTGCAATCGAAATAAGTGCTCTTGCACGCTCTTTCATAGTTTTTCCCTTGAGCTGAGCAATGCCGTATTCCGTGACTATATAGTTTACATCGTTTCTCGTTGTTGTGACCGCCGAATAATCCGTGATTTTGGGCACAATTTTTGAAATTGTATCACCCTTTGCCGTTGAGGGCATGGCGATAATTGAACGGCCGCCCTTACTCATCGTTGCACCGCGGACAAAGTCCACCTGACCTCCGACACCGGAGAACTGGCTGAGTCCGATTGTGTCCGCAACCACCTGTCCCATCAGGTCAACCTGCAGGCAGGAATTTACGGATACCATATTGTCATGTTGTGCAATTATTACGGGATTATTGACGTAATCCATAGGTGTCATCTCAACAAGACGGTTTCCGTTAAGAAAATCAAAAAGCTTTTTTGTTCCGAAAGCAAATCCGAGAATCGTCTTTCCGGGATTAAGCGTTTTTTTCGTATTGTTGATAACACCGCTTTCTATCAGATCCACCACTCCGTCTCCTACCATTTCTGAATGAAGACCGAGATCCTTTTTGTTTTTAAGCTCTTCGCAGATAGCATTGGGGATTCCGCCGATACCCAACTGAATACAGTCACCGTCATTGATAAGTGACGCGCAATTTTTACCTATCTGTCTTTCCACATCCGTAAGCGGAGGTGCAGGCACTTCGGGAAGAGGCTCGTCATGTTCGACGAAGAAATCAAAATCCGTAATATGCTTTCTTGTTGCTCCGTATGTATGGGGAACGAACTTGTTTACCTGTGCAATTTTGACCTGACAATGAGAAAGTGTTGTTTCGATATAGTCACAGTTTGTTCCGAGAGACACATAGCCCTCCTCGTCGGGCGGTGTAACCGACATCACCGTTACACGCGGTTTTATGTATTCTCTCAGTACCATAGGTGCTTCCGAAAGATAGCAGGTTGTAAAATCCGCATCCCCTGAAGCAATTGCCTTACGGTTAGTTGCAGATGCAAAAAAAGAATTATAACTGAAATGGCCTTTTACTTCCTCATCAACCCAGGGAGTTTCACCGAGAAGCAGCATATTGATTATCCGTACATCGTGATAATTCATATAATTTTCACGCAGAGCGCGTACAATCGCTCTCGGTTCTCCACAGCCGAATGACATAACGACACTATCGCCGTCCGTAATATGTCTGATTGCCTCTTCAGCAGTAACAAGCCTTTTCTGATATTCTTCTCTGTAAGTCATAAATTCTCCTTTTACGTCTTTTAATGAACATTTTTATATGTAAATGCTCATTATCGCGGTGATTATACATTATCTCGATCCTTTTGTCAATTATTTTAACAACATATTAACATAATCTTAACAATTTTCCGCACAGTATAATAACCGTTAAAAACAGGGTTTTATTGCACAATGTAAAAAATAATTTTGTTTTTTTATCAGTTTTTACAATGGAAAATAATTTGAGATTATTATATAATAAATTATGTATGAAAATCAACTAAAAAAATAAGAGGTGTTGTTATGAATTATATCAGCAAAAAAGAACGCAACAGCTTTATGATGGGTCTTGCCGGTCAAAATATCGTTTATTGTATGATAGGCGCATCCTTCTTTACATATTTTATGACCGATATTGCCCTGTTTCCGCCCGCGGTAGTAACGGTTCTGTTGCTCCTGATGAAAATCTGGGACGGTGTCAACGACCCGATTATAGGCTCAATCGTTGACCGACACCGTTTTAAAAACGGCGAAAAGCTCAGACCGCTTCTCAAGCACACCCCTGTTCCCGTAGGTATCTTCACTGTACTTATTTTCGTTGTCTTTTCAACTGACGAAAATCTGCTCTGGCTTCGCGTCGGATATTTTGTAATTATGTATCTGTGCTGGGATATCACCTACACTATGCAGGACGTTGCTATCTGGGGTATGACCGCAGTTGTAACGCCCGATTCAAGTGAGCGTGATAAATTCGTCCAGCTTGCAAGAACAATCGGTTCAATCTTTTTCGGCATTTTCAGTGCTGTTATTCCGATGGTTATGGAAATCGTTGCAGAGCAGTCCGGAAATTCTTTGGCGCTTATGACCGTACTTTTTGCCGCCATATTCGGTCTCGGCGGTGCTCTCATCAGTGCAAAATGTTACAGTGCCCGTGAAAGAGTCCGTCTTGTAGAGCCCGAGCAGCAGCAAACTTCTCTTATTGAGTGCTTCCGACTTCTTTTTCAAAATAAGATGCTTATGCTCGTAACTCTTTCAAACCTCTTCGGTTCTCTCGCTTTCGGTAACAGCCTCATCACATATTTCTTCAAATATATGATCCCCGAAATTTCTATCGGCGGTTTTGTGTTGGGACCTCTCACCCTTACCACCATATACGGTGCTCTCACCACAGCTCCGAGCTTTTTGGGTATGATTTTTGCGGACAAGCTTAAGAAGAAATTCAACGGCTACAGGAATCTGCTTATTTTTATTCAGGTATGTACTCTTGTAGGCAGAGTTCTTGCCTGGATTATCGGTTACGAAGGTAAGAATATCATAATCACGCTCATCATTCTTGCTGTCTGCTCATTCCCTGCAGGTGCGGCAAGCATAGCACAAACCTCTCTTTTCTGTGACAGCGTTGACTATATGGAATGGAAAACCGGAAAACGCACCGAGGGTGTCACATTTGCTATGCAGACCTTCTTTACCAAGATTTCAAGCGGTATTACGGGCGGACTTGCAACACTTTCTCTCGGATTTATCGGATATGTTGCTGTTGAGGACGTCCCGGGAGCAGTATATTACGGAACACAGACAGCAACATTTGAAAGCTGGATATGGCCTCTCGTTATGCTCACACCGGCATTGGCAGCACTCCTTTATATAATTCCGCTTCTTTTTATCAAATACACACCCGAGCAGAAGGCGCAGGTTGAAAAAGAGCTTGCAGAACGCCGTGCGACTACGCAGACAGAAGCATAAACCAGACAAACAGGAGAATTAAAATGAAAAAGATTATAAGTATTCTTTGTATTTTTGCAATGCTTTTCTCAACATTCACCGTCACGGCTTTTGCTGCTGATACAAGCTATAAGCCCTATGAGGAAAGTCAGTATTTTACATACGGAGATTATGATATCCATTATCGTATAATCCCTGCTCAAGGCAAATTCAGAGGCAGAATAATGATGCTTCACGGTTTTATGTGTTCAACATATGCCTGGCGCAATATGGCGGCAGAAATGTCAAAAAAGGGATATGAATGTGTTCTTGCAGATCTTCCGAACTTCGGATACAGCACAAGAGAAACCCCCGAAACAAAGGTTATTCCGAGAGAAACACTCATCACCGAGCTTATGAAAAGCATTGCTCCGATGAACGAGTGGATTCTTGCAGGTCACTCAATGGGCGGCGGAGTTGCGGTCAACATTGCAATCAAAAACCCGGTTAAATCTCTGCTTTTGTATTGTCCCGCACCGCAGAGTGAATTTCCCGAGGCTATGGAGAGCATTATCCGTTCAGATATTATGAAGGGAACAATGAACGCATTTTTCAAATACGGAACTGAAATCGACCCTCTTGTAAAAACGGTTATCTTTATGGCGACACTTGACTGCAAATTCTCCTGCGAATATGATGTTGACGGTGTTACCGATGCCGTTCAGTATGACGGATTTGGTGCTGGAATGTGTGAGATGATGTATAACGTACTTCCGACAGACCTTGCAAACGCAGATAAAATTGACTGTCCTGTACTGCTCGTTCAGGCAGACGGCGATCTTATTCTCAACGCTCAGATGAAAAATCAGATGAATTCAGCTTTCCCCGATGCATCTTCATACACGGTTCGGGGCGGAGGACATCAATGCATTGAGAACAGAGCAAAGGAGCTCTCATTCATAACCTCACTTTTCCTTTTTAAAAACAGATAAATAAACAAATGAGCGTTTCCCGAAAGGCTGAAATCCGATAGGGATATATTTTCATAAACAAGAATGCTTTGCGTATAAAGTATCTGCTTGTTACTGTATAAGACAAAACCACCTGAAGAAGAATGAAAAATTCTTTTCGGGTGGTATCTTTTTTGTGAAGCTTGGCACATTACTTTAACATTGTCTTATATGGCTGTACCGAAGTAAATTCTCATTTTCATTTGTCAAGACAGCTTCCGCAAAGCACATATCCGTTGTCCGTATATGATTTTACTTCACTGCCCCTTATGACCTTTTTATTCTTTTCGCTCATGGTTTTTGCTCCCGAGCAGTCCGGAGTATGTATTTTCTTAGATGAGGTATTCAGCACATATTCGGCATTTTTGTCAATCTGAACGTTGTCCTCGGTCGGACTTTCACTCGAAAGGCAGCTCTCACCTGTTGCATAGTCTATCGTCACGCCCGGCTGAACATTGTAGCAATACACATTGAAGCAAATGCCATCACCGTTATCCTCGACAGAACGCGCCTCCATCTGCACACCGCTTGCGACGAGGTTTTCACCGTCAAAAATCGGTGTTACGCGATATAAAACGTGATTTTCGGTTTCTTTAACATAGTCGGCAACCATATTCTCAAAGGGAAGCATACCGTCAACATTCATATATCTTGTTCCCGTAATGAGATTGCTTGTATTTGCGTTTTCGCCCGTAAGCTGAAAACCGATCAAATGACATCTGTTATAAAGATATTTCCCGTCAACGAAATCATATTTTGCCGTTACCCAGCCGGTAGGCTTAACCTGACCGATACTGCCGCGTTCTTCCGTCGGCATAATCTCCACACCGACACAGGCATAAGTCACACCGCAACGGCCCAAAGAGTCCAGCTCAGCATACTCTTCAAAAGCCTCTGTTGTGTATTCATCCTCCGTAAATGACGGCTGATTGTCATTGATTGTAATATAAGGACTGCCCGAATATTCCGGAATGTCTTTAAGCGACACCGTTACCTGTGCAGGAAATTCCGTGCCCTCATTCTCAGGGAAAGCATCGCCGTTAAAAAGTGAGCCGCCGCAAGCAGTCAAAGTAAGTAATAACACAAGAATTATGCTGATTACTGATATACGTTTTTTCATAATTACCTCACATATCTTTCTCTTGTTATTTTTTCGTGGGATGAGCCTGCAAAATCAACGGTTTCGGTTAAATTCCAACCACTCAAATCAATATTGAAATATGTGTCTGCAGGATAGACTCTGTTCCATTTATACACTATTATTTCTTCAATTTTATCTTCATCCGCCGTGAATTTTTCCGCAAAAACAAATCCGTTTTCGATTTTCTCAAAATCCTCACGGATTATCGCTGAATTTTCGGGAAATAGCGAAGAAGAATACTCATTCGTGTAAAGTTTATCATCTTTACATAATTCAAGTATATTTTCGATTAAGATTCTGTCACGACTCTGACGGCGCTTATTGAAAAGCATACCGTTTTTATCGTCAAGACAAACTATAAGCTTCATAAAATCACCCGGAACAATTTTATCATATATAAATTTTTCTTTCAATAATAATTGTTTATTATCTGTACGAAATATGGTATAATTACAAAGCAAAGGAGGCGAAGAAATGAAAAGATTTGCAAAGGTATATGTTGAGGTTTCAAACATCTGTAATCTTAAATGCTCGTTTTGCCCCGGGACTGTAAGAGCGCCCAAAAGGATGAGCGTACAGGAGTTTGAAGTGATACTGAATAAAATCAGGGATTATACCGATTACATTTATTTTCATCTTCTCGGTGAACCTCTCTGCCACCCGGACCTTGAAAGCTTATTAAAGATTGCCGAGGATATGAAATTCAAGGTAATCATCACCACAAACGGCACTCTTTTAAGTAAAAATAAAGATATACTTTTAAATTCAAAATCGCATTACAAAACCGTCATTTCTCTCCACTCTTTTGAGGCAAATGACAACAAGAATTCCTTTGAAAAATACTTGACTGATTGTTTTGAATATGTAAAAGAGGCAGAAAACAAAAAAATCGCCGTTCTTCGTCTTTGGAACAACGGCGGTAAGGATAGTTTAAATGATAAAATTCTGTCAATACTTCGGAATTATTTCCCTGAGCCTTGGGTTGAGGAGCGTAACGGTACAAGAATAGGTGAAAAAATCTATGTTCAGTACGGCGATAAATTCGACTGGCCTGACATTGAAAGTACGGATACAAACGAAAAAATTTTCTGCTACGGTCTCCGCGACCAGATCGGCATATTGGCAGACGGCACGGTTGTCCCCTGCTGTCTTGACAATAACGGTGAAATAAATCTCGGCAATATTTTTGAAAAAGAATTAGACGAAATTATAAATTCGGAAAGAGCACAAAAGATTTACAACGGATTTTCCAACCGCACAGCCCGGGAAGAGCTTTGTAAAAGATGCAGCTTTGTCAGAAAATTCTGAAAATCGGTTCAAAACCGAGCGGTCTTAAAAAATGGCTATTTTGGTTCTATCGGTAAAAGGTCAAAAAATCGTCCTTAAAAAAGCTGAAAGTCCTTGATTTCTCAAGGGCTTTCGGGCTTTGGTTCACTTTTGGGTGAACATCATGGCAGTACGTCTCATTTTAGAACCGAAGTTCGACAAATTGGAATTTGTTGATTACATCAGTGTTCCTACTTCGATTAAGTTACCGTCCAAATCGTAGAATCGTATTACCCGTTGCCCCCAACTATGTGTCATAAGATGATTTACATATTCAACTGAGGGGTATAGCCTTTCTAATTTTTCAATAAATGACTCGATATCCTGCTCCTCAAAATACAATTCGCAAGAGTTGCTCTTTGGAACAATATCTCTATCTATAAACGTGTGCCATATTTTTTCGTCTTGAAGGACAAGACCTTCTGTTAAAATCATATTGCCGTCGTTATCAAGCACCAAATCTATACCAAATAAATCGTGATAGAATTTTCTCGATTTTTCTATATCTTTAGCAACAATCAGAACGTTCTTCAATATCATATCATTTCTCCGTCAAATTCTTATTTATTGAAATAATTATATCACACATAATTTGAATTTACAATCGGGTGTGGGTGTCCCGCCCATACTTCCTCACTATTCACTATTACTTCTTAACTGAAATTCCGTTCACGAAGTTTTTGTATAGTGAAAAGTGAAGAGTTAATAGTGAATAAGTAAAAAAATCCGTCCACTATCGTGAACGGAATTTTTTGGAGGCGACAATCGGATTTGACAACCTTCCGCGGCTACGCCTTGAATGTTGTCGGCTCGGCGACCCAATTTTTCACAAATTCGGTACCCGCCTCACCGCTTCTCGCTAAAAACAGTTCACTGAACTGTTTTCTTAACGCTCGAACCCAAGGGTTCAAATCCTCTGTTTATACATTTCCAAAAGAAAAACCCATCCGTTTGGATGGGTTTTCTTTTGGAGGCGACAATCGGATTTGAACCGATGAATCAGGGTTTTGCAGACCCACG
>CALGUK010000038.1 GCA_937920235.1 uncultured Clostridia bacterium
TTCTAATCATAGCAAGAGCTGCAGTCTGTGTAATTACACCACCGATTTTCTCAACAAATTCAGGAATTGTCTTCTCTTCACGAGCCGCAATGAGAGGCTTGAAATTCTCGTCATATGTATAATTGCTGAGAAATTCCATTTCCTTATCCCAGCCTGCTTTTGCTTCTTGAATTTCGGTTGTATATGCAGATTTATATCCTGCTTTGCGAAGCTCGTCGCCCAAAGCGATAATACCGAGTTTAGCATCTGCCACCATTTTTACGGCGTCAAGCTTATATGCGTCAAAACGGGATGTGTTGATTGTAACTACCTTAACGTCGTCCTTGAAAAGTGATTTTGAAGCAGTTGTAAAGTCGGAGAAACGAGTACCGATACCGATAACCACATCCGCATCCTTTGCCATTACATTACCTGCAGAGTTACCTGTAACTCCGAGACCGCCAAGGTTATTTTTATCGGATGAAAGGCAGGCGGTTTTACCGCTTTGAGTCTCTGCAAAAGGAATATTGAACTCTGCACAGAATTTTTCAAGAGCCTCGCCTGCTTCTGAATAGCGAACACCACCACCGCAGATTACGAGAGGCTTTTTGGCATTCTTAACTACACTTACAACATCTTCAATTTCTTCATTTGCTACGGGCATGCGGACAATTTTATGTACTCTTTTTTCGAAGAAACTGTCAGGGTAATCGTAGCTTTCTCCCTCAACATCCTGACAGAGACAGATTGCAACCGCTCCTGCATTTGCCGTATCAGTTAGCACTCTCATAGCGTTTATCATTGCTGACATAAGCTGTTCGGGACGGGTAATTCTGTCCCAATATCTCGTAACTGCTTTATAAGCATCGTTTGTGGTTGTTGCGAGTGAATTTTCCTGCTCAAACTGTTGAAGCACTGGGTCGGGCTGACGGGTTGAGAATGTGTCGGCCGGAAACAGAAGAAGCGGAACATTGTTAACGGTTGCCGTAGCCGCCGCAGTAATCATATTTGCCGCACCCGGTCCTATAGAAGATGCACAAGCAATAATTTTTTTTCTGTTGTTCATCTTTGCAAAGGCTGTTGCGACGTGAGCCATACCTTGCTCATTTTTACCCTGATAAACCTTGAGTCCGCCCTTGTCTGAATCAAGTGCTTCACCGAGGCCCAAAACAATACCGTGACCGAAAACCGTAAAAATTCCGTCAACGAATTTTGTTTCAATGCCGTCAAAAGACACATACTGATTGTCAAGGAACCTAACAAGTGCCTGAGCCATTGTCATTTTTGCCATAATATCATCCTCCTGTAAAAAGGTAGTTTATTTATATATCTAACAACCACTTGTGAGCCGGGTCGTCAATTCGCGTTTTAATCCACGGGTCATTTTCAAGATGTCTGATCATCCAGACATAGCACATTGAATAGCCGGGTGCCGCAACCTGCTGATGTGTTTTCATCGGAGTAATGCAAAGCACACCCTGATCCTCAACCTTGTAGCAGTCATCTCCGTTAAAGCCGACGCCAAAACCCTGAGGCTTGTCAAATTCATAGTAATAAACCTCGGGTTGAGGATGATAATGAGGCGGATAGCTTGACCAACAGCCCGGTTTGTGAATAACCTCGCCGAGAACCATATTTGAATACGGTGCATTTTCGTAATCAAAAAGTGTAAGAACCTGTCTATGAGCAGTACCGTTCCACTGGTCTTTACCGAATTCCTGTAAAATCACGTTTTCAGGGCTGTACCAGATAAAACCGAAATCATTTTCATTATCTGTCTGCTGAATTAAAATTCTACTGTCCGAAATTGCTGTAACAGTTACCTCATTATTTCTTGAAAAATGAACACAATACGGTCTGTCTGAAAACTGATTTTCACGCTTTGCAGCTTCACTTTTTCCGTCGAACAAATACTTCACATCACCTGAAATCAAAAGAATGGCAGTCTCGTTATTTGCATCGTAAACAGTAACGCTCTCACCTGCTTTTAACATCTTGGTTTTGATGTTCATAAGCATATCGGCATTTTTGCCGTTCATTTCGCAAAGAATTTTTTCGTTATTCTCATTAAACTTCGGATTTTCGTACATAAAATCACCTTTTCTATACTCTTTCTTTATCGTCTGTCAATGAACCGCTTGCCGAAATCGGTATTTCCTCACCCAGGTAAGTCGGTTCGGGTTCTATTATACAACAGAAGAAATCTTTTGTCCGAGCCAATGCTTCGCGGATATCGTTATAGATCGGATATTCCAACTTATCCGCCGCAAAGCCGTATGCTTCAATACCAAGCTTTCTAGCATTATAAACCGCACGGTATAAATGATATTTCTGGGTTACGATAACCATTTTTTCAACCGTAAAAACATCTCTGGCACGGTACATCGACTCATATGTTGAAAATCCGGCGTGATCCATAAAAATATTGTCAGCAGGGACACCGTTTTCGATAGCGACATCCTTCATTTTATTGACCTCGTCATATTCCTCTCTGCCGTGGTCACCGCTCATAAGCATTTTATCACTGCACCCTGTCTGATAAGCAGAAATCCCGAAATCCAGTCTTTCCTGCAACATCGGTGAAGGTTCTCCGTCCCAGAGTCCCGCACCGAGCACCATTATGCAGTCAAATCTGTAATCGGCAATGTCATCTTCCGTTAAAATGTAATCACTCACATAAGAAATCATATAGGCATTTATGCCGATAACGACTGCCCCACCCATCAAACAAGCACAGAGAACCGCAATTATTACTCCCTTAACCGCTTTGCTTTTTAATAATTTCTTAATCATTTTGTTTTACCTTTCGTGTCAGAAGCGAACATAACGACATTTATTTTGCACACTGCCGCAAACAGCTTATGCTCTGGCTATCATTTCACCGTATTCTTCTTTTTCTTTTCTGATAAATTCCTTAACAGCATCAACTGTCGGCATATCCTGTGAGCAAGCGTGACTTGCGACGAGCATAGCGGCAGACGCAGAGCCGAATTCAAGAGCGTCGATAATCTCCCAGCCCTCAAATACTCCGTAAAGAAATGCACTGGCATAACCGTCTCCGCCGCCGAAGGATTTGAGCAATTTTACCGGGAACGGCTTGATAGAATAGCTTTCACCGTCGTTTGTATAAGCGGTTGAACCTTCCTTACCGTGCTTGATAATTACTATTTTTGCATTCTGTGAGTGCCAGTATGCAGCAGACTCTTTATCGTTCATACCAACCTTGATGAATTTTTCGGTAAGGTCATACTCCTCACGCGAACCGAGAATAATATCTGCTTCACGCGCAACCGATGAATAATAAATTGCAATTTCATCGCTGTTTTTCCAGTTATATGCACGGTAATCAATATCAAAAATTATCGGTACACTATTTTTCTTTGCAAGTGCTACCGCCTTGAGAGCCGCCTCTCTTGACGGACTTTCCGCAAGAGCAGTACCTGAAATCAGGATTGCTTTTGCGCGATTGATATAATCCTCGTCAATATCTTCAACATCTAATCTGAGGTCTGCCGCCTCGTTACGATACATAACGATTGAGCTTTCTGTTTCTGACTTGATCTCAGTAAATGTGAGCCCGATTTTTTCACCGTTTTCACAACGCTTGATATGAGAAGTATCAATTCCCTCATTGTCAAAATAATCGGTTACAAATGTACCGAGCTGATCATCGGATACACGAGCAAAAAATCCGCATTTTTTTCCGAGACGTGCAAGACCTACGGCGATATTTGCCGGTGAACCGCCGAGATATCTTTTAAAGGTTGTACTCTCGTTAAGAGGGCAGTAATAGTCAACGGGATTCAGGTCAACGGCAACTCTGCCTAAAAGAATCAGGTCAAATTCCTTGCTGTTGTCAAATTCAACATATTTCATAGTTATTTCTCCTTAATTATTCATAAAGCTGAAAACCTTTATATGTCTTTTTACATTTTCATAAATGCCTTCAGCCATTTGTGTGCTCAGCTCAAAATAATTTGCCTTTTCCCTTGTTTTGCAATATTCAAAAGCATATCGTGCAAGATTGTCGAAGCTTGCCGTTGCGATATTGACCTTTCGTATTCCCAACATTATAGCCTGCTGGAACATCTCGTCGGTTATACCTGTACCGCCGTGAAGGACAAGAGGAGTATCCACCATCTTGTTTATATCGTCAAGAACATCAAAACGGAGATTGGGAAGAACGGGATAATTTCCGTGAGCATTTCCGATTGCAACCGCAAGAGCATCCACACCCGTTTCATCACAAAAAAGCTTTGCATCATCAGGATTGGTGCACAGAATCTCGTGAGCCGCACCTTCGCCCTCGTTACCGCCTACAACTCCAAGCTCGGCCTCGACCGTTGCACCGAAACTGTCTGCCATCTCTCTTACCTGCTTAACTGCGCGGATATTTTCTTCAATAGGCAGAGTCGAACCGTCAAACATAACGGAAGTAAAGCCCATTTCCAACGCCTTGCGCACCGTTTCAATTCTGAGTCCGTGATCAAGATGCACCGCAATATCCACCTTTGAATTTTTTGCGGCAGAGATCATCATGGGGCCCATAAGCTCCAACGGAGAGTTCTTGAGTCTGCACTCTGCAATCTGCAGGATAATGGGGGTGTTGAGTTCTTCAGCCGCCCAAATTGCACCCATAACCATTTCCATATTGCCAACACTGAACGCACCAGTCGCAATATTGCTTTTTTCCGCTTTTTCAAGGAGAGTTTTCATTGGTACAATAGCCAAAACAACCCACTCCAATCCATTTTATTATAATCAATTTATTCTATCACTTTAAACATACAAAATCAATGATTTACAGGCAAAAAATAGCGGTAAAATTCATAAAAATTGTGCAAAAAACAAGTCCGCCCACTATATTGTGAACGGACCGCTGATTATCTTTTATTTTTCGAGAAGTCGGAGCTTCCACATTGCGAGAGCACCGCCGACAGATGCAACGATTGTTACAAATATCATTGTGCCGACACCCATTGTAGGTGAAAGGAGATAAACTATAACACCAACGAGAATCGGGAAAATTGAAATCTTCCAATGCTTTGCAAAATATGATGCACCCAGAGCGCCGAAAAGTGCCGGAACAACATACTGGAAAGCGGGACGAAGAACTGATTCCGGATCGGTAATATGGCCAAGGAACGGTGAGAACACAAGAACGCCCACAGCAAGAATAACAGTAGTGGTTATAGCAGATGCGCCGATAGCGATTGTTGAAATAATTTCTCCTTCTTCGCTGTTTGCCTTAACATTTGCTCTGTCCATAGCGTTAAGGGCACAGGGAAGCTTAAGGTTTGTGATATTGCCCGTCACGAAAGAGAGGTAAGTACCGCCGGCACCGAGCATAGGAGTGTATGTGATAACTTCAACTATGGCTGTTGTCCAATAAACCGAGATAACCGAAACTAAAACCTTGGAAAGCACATTCCATTCCGGAAATGCCGAAAAGAGTTCTTCTCCGCCGAATATTGAGAAAATTACGGGGACAGAGAAAAGCACGATAAGTGCAAGCACGGTCCAGATTTTACCCTGGGTATGCATGCTGTCAATATATGACTTTGGTTCTTTAACTTTTTTCATTACTGTACCCCCCAGACAACGTCGCCGTTTTCATTAATTGAACGGAATACGAAATTAACGATTTCTTCAGGAAGAGCCTGAGTGAGCAGAATTGCTATTCCCATTGCACCGAACATAGCGATCGGGAGAACGAACGGTTCGAGCTTTTTGAGATTTTTCTTTTTGCAGAGATAGTCAAGTGCAATTGTGAAAATCATTGCGGAAAGCATTACTGCAATAGACATAAAGCCTGCGGAAACGCCGTCCTTTTCAATACCCATAATTGCACGGGAAATAAACGCAGCAACAATACCGATAAAGGCTGATGCGCTGATAAGATCGCCCACATTTACCTTTGATTTGGGCTTAGCAGGAGCCTCACCCTCTGCAGCCTCAGTTTTTTTGCCGGACATAGCCTTGCTCATAGCCTTATGTATCTTCTTGCAGAGGAACGGAAGAAGAATAAGCGGGAAGCACGAACCGATTGTCATTGCCCACATAATAGTTGAGAATGCCTGCGGATCTCTAACCTCATTTGCAAGGGAAGAACCGATTGCGGAAAGCGCCGTATCAGCTGCAACCGTTTCATACGCAAGGTTACCGATAACGGAAAGTCGGATCCAGGGAAGAACTATTCCCAGAGCAGATGCAAGAGCAAGAACCGTTGCGAGAATAGAAATTGCCGGTGCTATTGTGAAAAGCACGCTTGAAATAATAGTCTGTTTGACAACTGCTTTGTCCATTCCGATTTCTTTGGCTCTTTTATTAGCCTTGGACATAAAGAAAACAGATTGAATAATGACAAAGATAACTACAAACAGAGCAAGACCGTACATAAGCGGACCTGTTTTGAAATCCATTTCTTTCATCTCCTAAAACATTATAGAAATATTAAAACATTTTTTCGCATTAAAATCAATACGGAATTTAAAATTACACTATATAAAAATACTCCCGTGTCAAACAGGAGTAAAAATAAGCTCATTATTCAGAATCTGTGCTGATAATCCTCTCGTTGAATTGTACTCACGAGATTTTTTGCATATATAACATGATCTGCATTTTGAGATGTTATTTTCAGCTTTGCAATCGGAGTCCAAACATCTTCAACGTTAAGTATATTCTTTGGACGATAATCTGCAGAAATTTCTATCGGATAATCGTAATATTCTCCCGAATCTGCCACAACCGTTTTTAAATGTTCCTCATACATTTCAGATAAATCGGAAAAATTACCCAGTAATTCATTATGGGAAAACTGTGCATATTTTTCCATAAGTCTCCACAATTCCGTATTGAAAATTGTACGCAGATCCTCAAGTGCTTTATGCAAATTTTCTTCACCGTATGCAGAAACATCAAACGGTTCTAACTGAGATGCATATATTTTATTTCCTACAGGTAACTGAATAACCGGAACAATATACGCTTTGGCTTTATGAGCCACCCTCACAATTCCCGGCCAGAAATTTAACGTCAGTTGGTTAATTGTTTTGTTCCAGACCCCCTCAGGGTAAAAATACAGACTCGTTCCCATTCTCAATGCGTCTACTGATTTGTTTATGATTGACTGTTTGCTCTGCTTATTTCGTCTGTTTAAAAATATCGTTCCGTTCATATACATCAACAATCCATATACGGAATTTAAGGACATTGCCATATTCCCCGAAATAAAATATCCGCTTTTCCCTGTAATAATAGCGGGAGTGACAGAATCTTCAACAAAACCGTGATTAAACGCATATATAACGGGCTCTTCCGGATTATTCTCAACTTTTTTATCAATAATTAACTCTTTTGTTAAAATTTTACTTGCACCTTTTCTCAATGAATTAAAAAGAACCTTCTGTCTGAATTTTATGCTTCGTTCAGACAATACTTTATTCGAGTTGTTATCAAACAAACGGCCATATACAAATGGTAAAATATATGTAAGCAAAGAAGGATTATTCAGCGTACCGTTTTTATTCTCGCCCAATAAATCTGACATCGTTGATGCCGATGGAGTTTTTGTTAAAGCTCTTTCAATAAGATGTTGCTTAATTTTTTTGATGCATATCATCACATATTCATCTCTTTTCATCATATATTCCCATACAGTATATAACAACTTGTAGTTGTTGTCAATAACTACATATTATTGTTTTACTTAACTCCTTTTAGTTGTTAATATTGAATTGTGGTGATATTATGGTTACAAATTTAAAAAAATTGCGAATAAAAAACGGGATGACTCAACAACAGCTTGCAAACCTTTTAGGCATAAGTCAACAATCTGTTAACAAATATGAAAATCAAGGAGCTGAACCCGATATTTCAACGCTTCAAGCAATTGCCGCCTGTTTTCACACATCAATTGATTATCTTGTAGGTAATACGGATATTGACCATATTATTGAAAAAGTAGAAAAATATGATTTATGCCAAGAGGAAGCCCTGTTGATTGACAACTACAGATTATTAACTTCGTCAGAAAAAAGCAGTATTCACAGTGTAATAAACAACTATGTTCTTTTAAAAAAATAGTCCATTCATTACGAATGGACTGTTTTTTATTTTCTGCGCTCAACAGTTTCCAGCAAATTCATTATATTATGATAAAACTGCTGGGTTTCCGCCTTATCTGCCATCAGTCCTATCGCTGTTCCGTGGTCACCGGTCTGAACCGGCATAACATTCCATACTCCCGGTTCGTATTCCATCCCGGGAGAATACTGAACACTCGGTTCATCGGGAGGTGAACAAGCTGAAACAACATTGACGAGACCGTCGTTGCCGTCGCTTCGGTCAGCACCCTTCTGCCTGGAATTGCGAAGAAGCAGGAAAGAGGTTAAATGCATCAGAGGCAAGTCCGTATTTGCGGCCTTGTCTTTTCTCTTTTTATCATCATACTCCACGGCATTGAACGGAAATGAGAAATAGTAGATATGCGGTACAATCTCGACCATTTTATTCAGTTTTGATATACCATCCGGAGATAAACCGAAAACGATGTTATCGTCTGATTCCTTATACTGATTTTTTACAAGTTTTCTTGCCTGATGTCCCGTCTCGGCATCCTTGCACCCGGGGGTATTTGTAAGTCCGAAATGCTCCAGATGGAAGTCAACAGCTTTTCCGTTAAGCGGCGAGCGTCCCATTGCACAGGAATAAAAAATCGCACCCTTTGTTATCGGATTGACAAGTCTGTATTTTTTTGCGACATCATAAGTATCTATTTCGCCGAGGGGAGAGCAGATTGCGCTGAGGCTGTATATCATATCTCCGTTTCCGCCTTTAAAAAGCTCCGAAGCCTCATCTCCGCTTGCTTCAACCTCACGGTGATCGCCGTATTCAAGCAGATGTGAAAGAACACGGATACACAGTCCGCCGAAGCTGTGACCTATAAGATGAACCTTCTTATCCTTACCCCAGCCGTCAAAAAGCGGTTTTTCGTATTCCCTGCCGAAGCGTCTGTGATTATGGCGCGCGGAGTGTGCTTTTCCGTAATCCACTCTTTTGCCCGTCATTTGAGCATAAAGCTCGCATGCCTGATCCCACGCACTTGAAATCGGGCCTACGGATGCGGCATAGCAATCGTATCCCCTGCCGTTAAGATAATCAATCAGATTTCCGGTTGTTGCTCCCCAATACGGAATTTTCTTATTTATACCTTCATTCTCTCCCCAACCGAACATTCCGTGGACAAAAACAACAGGATATTTCAATTTTTCGTTTTTCATCTTTTCACACCCTTTTTTTCATTTTATCTTCTTTTTGTTAAAATAGTTTTAAAGAAGTATTAAATCCTCTTGTTAAAATTTTAACACATAATTCGACACAATGCAAGCATTGGTTGAATAATAGACTAAATTCTAAAATATGTCAGTTAATTTTATGTATTGACAAACTTTCAAAAATACAATATAATTATATAAAATTAAATCACCACTATCAAAGACAGTGAAGAAAACAAGACATAGTGCACTCGCTTTCAGAGAGTTGCCGTTCGGTGCAAGGCAATACAGTGTTTATGTGCATAACTCATTTCGGAGTTGCACGGGTGAATTCATAGCCCGTGACGGTTGACCCCGTTATCAAGTCGGACCTTGTTGGAGGTCGCAGAGGTCGGTTTTGCCGATGAATTAGGGTGGTACCACGATAGAATTATCCGTCGTCCCTATCAATTTATATATTGATAGTGGGCGATTTCTGTTTTGAAAGCAGTATTGCACATATTTTATTTGCATAAACCTTTAATACTGCTTATTAATTCTTTTATAATCGGAGGAAAAGAAAAATGAAAAAAGGTTGCGAAAAATATATACCTTTCACGCCAATCAACATCCCCGAACGCCAATGGCCGTCAAAATCCATTGAAAAGCCGCCGGTATGGTGTTCGGTTGACCTGCGTGACGGTAATCAGGCACTTATTGACCCAATGAATCTTCAGGAAAAAATTGAATATTTCAAAACACTTATCAATATCGGGTTTAAGGAGATTGAAGTCGGGTTTCCTTCCGCATCGGAAACGGAATATGAAATTCTCCGTACTCTTATTGAAAAGAATTTAATTCCCGATGATGTTACAATCCAGGTTCTTGTTCAGAGCAGAGAGCACCTTATCAGAAAAACCTTTGAAGCCATTGACGGCGCAAAAAATGTAATTATTCATTTTTACAACTCCACCTCAACACTGCAGAGAAAAGTAGTTTTCAAGAAAGATATGGACGGAGTTATTGATATTGCTGTTCAGGGTGCAAAGCTTATTAAAGAGCTTACCGACGAATTGAAGGCAGAAAAGGAGGTCAATATCCGCTATGAATATTCTCCTGAAAGCTTTTCGGGTACGGAAATGGACAACGCTGTTCTCATCTGCGAAAGGGTTATGGATGCGCTTGACATCAATGCCGACAATAAAATTATCCTCAATCTTCCCGCAACGGTTGAGGGCAGCACTCCCAACGGGTACGCTGATCAGATTGAATACTTCTGCAAAAACCTTAAAAACCGTGAAAACGCAATCATCAGCCTGCATCCTCACAATGACAGAGGCACTGCGGTTGCGGCTGCCGAATTAGGTCTTCTGGCAGGTGCTGACAGAATTGAAGGCACTCTTTTCGGCAACGGCGAGAGAACGGGTAATGTTGATATTGTCACTCTTGCTCTTAATATGTATACCCAGGGAATTGACCCGGGACTTGATTTCTCACATATGAACGAAATCAAGGAAATGTTTGAAAGAACAACGAAAATGCCCGTTGACCCGAGAAAGCCTTACGGTGGCGAGCTCGTTTTTACTGCATTCTCAGGGTCACACCAGGATGCTATCAACAAGGGCAAGGAATATATGCGCTCAAGCGGAACGGAATTCTGGGAGGTTCCTTATCTTCCCATTGACCCTGCCGATGTGGGCCGTGAATATGAGCCGATTATCCGTATCAACAGTCAGTCCGGCAAGGGCGGTGTTGCATATATCATGGCAGAATACGGATTCAAGATGCCAAAGGCTATGCATCCCGAATTCTCAAAAATTGTTCAGAAGGTTTGCGATGAAAAGGGCAAGGAACTCCTCAAGGAAGAGGTTTACGAGCTTTTCCGTCAAGAATACCTCAATGTTGCGGGGCCATATAAGCTTCTCAGCTACAAATTCTTTGAAGAGAGGGAGCACGGTGAGGAGCAGTCAAGAGTTCACTTTGTCGGAACGGTGCAGTATAACGGTAATGAGCCTCAGCAGATTGAAGGAATTGCCTCAGGTCCTATCGGTGCATTCTGCCAGGCCATGAACACCATAGGTCTTGGCGATTATCACTTCATCGACTACTCAGAGCACGCATTTTCAATCGGTTCAGACTCAAAGGCTGTCAGCTATATTCACATTACAGACCCGCAGGGCAAGGATGTTTTCGGCATAGGAATTTCACACAATATCAACTATGCATCCATCAAGGGTATTCTCTGTGCTGTTAACCGCTGCATGCCCAATGTTGTAAGGGAGGACAAGTAATATGAAAAACTATAACATTGTTGTGTTAAAAGGCGACGGAATCGGTCCGGAAATCGTTGACGAGGCCCTCAAGGTGCTTGATGCCGCAGGCGAAAAGTACGGATTTGAATTCAATTATGACTATCAGCTTATCGGCGGTGCCGCAATTGACGCAACGGGTGAACCGCTTCCGCAGACAACGGTGGATGCCTGCAAGAAGGCAGACTGTGTATTTTTAGGTGCTGTCGGAGGTCCTAAATGGGATGTTCTTCCCGGTAATCAGCGTCCCGAAAAAGGGCTTCTCGGTATCCGAGGTGCATTGGGACTCTATGCCAATCTTCGTCCTGCAAAGATTTTTGAGCCACTTAAAAGCGCGTCACCTATCAAGGATAGCATTATCGGTGACGGACTTGACATTATGATTGTCCGTGAGCTTACAGGTGGTATTTACTTCGGCGAAAGAGGTCGCAAAGAAGTTGACGGCAACCCTGC
>CALGUK010000039.1 GCA_937920235.1 uncultured Clostridia bacterium
ATGTCATTAAGGATATTTTAAAATCGGAGTTTAAAGACATTATTTTATAATGTGGAGGTTATTTCTTTTACAAGATCTATTGAAAAAACGACAATTAGCGTGTATAATATCATTGTTGGCGTGACAACACGATGACAACAAAAATCTTGATAGTCCGTATTTTGCGGATAATCTGAACACTCCCGATAATGTGTGCAAAAATACCCATACAAAATTGTTTAAGTTACAGTTTTCGGGAGCGAGTGGGAATAAAATGAAGAATCTAAGCTTTGAGCAGTTTAACTCTGTTGAATTTAAACTCTATGAGGGAAATCCAATACTAAAAAATCCTTTTAATAGTTTTGTTATTGCTGACCCGAGCGTTATAACTCCTGACATGTCACACGACGGCAAATGGCATTTATTTTGTCACACTTTTTTTGGTGTTTACAGATATGAAAGTACTGACGGAATAAGCTTTGAGAACAAAGGTAGAATAGTTAATCGTGCTATGCGACCAAACATCAATTATATTAATGGTACGTATTATCTGTTTTTCGAGAGAACAAGACCTGTGATTTTCAATCTATTAAGTCTTGTAGGAGCTAAATGGAAATCAGAGATTTACTGCGTGACATCAAAAAACTTAAAAGATTGGTCACAACCATTCTTGGTTATTGGCAAAACACGTGATTACGAAGAATGCAAGCAAGGAATTGCAATTTCAAACCCATTCCTTTTAAACACGGATAATGGATATAGAATGTACTATTCCTGTGGGCAGACATTTATTAAAGATTGTGGTTTTTGTGAGCCTACACACATCAGTTTTGCAGAAAGTCAAAGTATTACAAGTGACTATATTTCAAGGGAAAAACCTATTATCAGTCCTGACAAGAATGTTCATTATCTCAATCTTTGTTCAGGCTGTTTAAAGGTATATAAACTAAAGGATTGTTACATTGGACTTCAAAACGGACTTTTTGAAGAAAATGGAAAAAGTCACTCTGCAATAATGCTTTTAAAATCCGATGATGGTGTGAATTTTGAGTTTGTAAAGCCTTTCTTAGTTCCACAAATGCAAGGAAACAGCAACTGGATGAAACAATATGTTTATGCTTGTTGTCTTACTTATTATAATGACAAATTAAGACTTTATTTCAATGCACGTAATGTTTCAAACAATTTGACCGGCAGAGAATGTATAGGCATCTATGAAGCAAAAATATAAATAAAGTAAAATGACAGGGTCAGCAAACCCTGTCATTTTTTTGTTGCAACAAACTCAATTTCGTCAATATAATTGTAAAATATAAAAAAACTATTGACAAACAGTTACTACAAGTGTAGTATATAGTTAGATACTACACTTGTAGGAGGGTTTATTATGAACTTATCAGAAAGAGAATGGACTGTACTTAATGTGCTTTGGGAAACTGATTGTGCAGAATTGGGTGAAATTGTCAACAAATTATACCCACATACTAAATGGAATCGAAATACTGTTCTCACCTACCTGACACGAATGGAGTCAAAAGGGCTTGTAGTAATTGACAAATCAGCCAATCCGCACATATATTCCGCGAATGTTGACCGTGAAAGCTGCAGAAAGCAGGAACGCAGAAGCTTTCTTAAAAAGGTTTACAGCAATTCGGCAAGTGAAATGATAGTGGCTTTTCTGAAAGAGGAACACATTTCACAAGAGGAAATTGACAAGCTTAAAAACATAATCAACAATATGGAGGTGTAGTAATATGTATGATATATGGGGATTTCTCGTTCAGACGCTTAACGCTTCGGGAGTTGCAATACTGCTTTTGATTATTAAAGCCTTATTCAAGGACAAGCTTTCTCCCAAATGGCATTTTGAGGTCTGGAGCGTACTGATGGCCGTTCTTCTGTTTCCTGCTGGAATTTTCGGAAGATATGCTTTTTTCAACTGTCAGATTGCAGTCGATTTTTTACGTACTCTTTCGGGAGATTACGGATTTTCGCGAAATTTTCTCCCCTTTCCGTACATAAAATCAGCACCTGAAACTGTTGCCGACTATATCTTCATTATTTATGTTCTCGGAGTAATCATATCTGCTCTTATTTATCTGATATCATATATCCGTCTTCGTTTTTTTATAAAAAAGGCAGAATTACCTGATGAAGAAACACTTTCACACATATATGAGCTCGCAGAAAATAACGGCATAAAGCCCTGTCGAGTGGTTTTAGTCCGTGGAATGTCGGGAGCATTTCTCTGCGGTATCTTCCGCCCTGTTCTTGTGATTTCAGGAGACGGAAAGGTTGACGACAAGATACTCCTGCACGAGTTTATGCATTTTAAATACAAGGATACTTTCCTCAGCGCCATGATATGCTTTTTCAGATGTCTGCATTGGTGCAATCCGTTGATTTCATACTGCGCGGATCGGGCGATAAACGATATGGAATCACGGTGCGATCAGGCTGTTCTTGAACGGCTTGAGGGCGAAAGCCGTAGAGATTACGGATTTGTCCTTTTGTCAATGGTAAATGAAAGATTTTCAAAAACTCCGGGCAGTACGTGTATAAATAACGGTGGCAAAAAAATCAGCCGTCGTGTTGAGGCTATCGCAAGATTTAAGAAATATCCCGTGGGGATGGGGCTTGCTTCAGTCTGTATAACCTTTCTTCTTATTGCCTCTTGCATAATCGGAACACAAGCATCTGTTGTCAGGGATCCATACGGCAAAGATGCACTGTCTGTTTCGAAGGCAAGAACAACAGTCTGCAAAACCCCTGCCGGTGCGATTGACACTTATGCAAAGGCAGTCATCAAGGAAAGCGCACTTTACAGGCTTATGTGTGCTCCCGAAGGTTATCAGAAAAAAATCTCGGACGAGCTTAAATCGCTCAATGCCAATATAGAGCCGACTTGGGACAACGGACTTTCAGGTTATGTTGATTCGGGAGAGGATTACCGTATATATAATCTTCAAGTCTCCGATAACACATATTACGGAAATCTTGTATTTTTGCTTGCTACCGTTCCCGAGGATATGGAATGGGAAGAAAACCATTATTACTATGCATATCAGGAAATCCGTGCTGAAAATGAAAACGGACGCTGGGTTGTATATCCCGAAGGAAAATTCAATTACACCTCAAGTCAGACTCGTTTAGATTTCGGAATCGTTGAGTTGCCTTCCCTTACATACACCGCAACGGTTCGGGATTTCAAAATTGACATCAAATTCCAGAGTTCCTGCTCGGTTGATAACAAAGTGCAGAACAACGGCAACGATCCGTTTGCAGCGATTTCCGGAACATCATATTCTTATACCCGAATTCCGAAGCCGGATTCAAAGTTTGATATGTGTTACATGTTTGATAATATATTATGTACTCATTCGGGCACCCCGGAAGAACGGAAGGAAATTACCCGTATCGGTATTTCATACAAGCAAGTGATGTCGGATGAAGAAAAATCCGATACTCTTCCCCCCGCCACCGGAAGTATGCCGTACGTTTCTTCAATGTCCGACAGAACCGGTTCCGCTTCACTAATCCTGAGTGAAGACTGGGGACCCGAAATTTGGATTTCAGGAAGCGGAGAAGCCTTCGCTTATGAGGATTATAATAAAATATATCCCGAATACTATGTTGCAGACTTATATATCAATAACGAGCTATACGCACAAGCGGAGCTGTACCCCGAGGAGGAGATATAATGACTACTTATTCAAGACTGTATTACGGAATTTCAAAAGCGGCCTGGGGTTATTTCTTTCTGTACTTTGATATAAACATCGGAACAATATCCCTTCTGCCATCTTTTATCGGATATATACTCTTTACCCAAGCAATAAATCTTTTAAGCAATGAAGAACGCGAATTTGCCGTTTTAAGACCTTTTGCGGTTCTGATGACCGTCTGGTCACTTGTTGAATGGATTTGCAAAATATTTGCATTTGATATTTCAACAGGCATACGGGTTGCAGGAATTGTCTTCAGTATTATCGCACTGTACTTCAACTTTCAATTCATCACAAATATCGCCTCCCTTGCCGCAAGGTATCAGAATGAGGGATGTGAATATGATAAAAAACTTCTTATCCTCAGAACAGTTCAAATAATAATGCATACCTGCTTTATTATAATATCGAATTTTTACTTTCTGTTTAATGAGATATGGACTGTCATATCAGTTATCTTGATGCTTATTTACTGTGTGGTATGCATATTCATTATGGCAAGGCTGTTCGGCTTAAGAAAAAATCTGAAGCCTGATGATTTTGAAACGGAAAACCCCTCTGAAGCTCTATGATATTGACATTTTTTACGGATAATGCTACATTAGAACAAAGGGGTTGATATATATGAAAAAAGGGAAAAAAGCGTTAAAAATTATCGGCTCAGTTGCTCTTGCAGCAATTCTCGGAGCAGGCATCTGGCAGGTTGCCGTACACGAAAAATCAAAGCAGTATAATCTTATCTCTCTTGATACCGATAATCTTCCTGCACCCGTCACCTCTCCCGTAACAGAAAATGACATTCAGCTAAGCGAGGTCAGGATGCATTATTCCGTTTACGGTGAAAGCGGACATCCGCTGATTCTCGTTCACGGTAACGGCGGAAGTCAGAATTCGCTTAAAGAGGCCGCAACATATCTTGCAAATGATTACACGGTATATGTTATTGAAAGCCGTTGTCACGGACAAAGCAGTGATCCCGGAATTATTTCATATGACCTTATGGCAAAGGATATTAAGGAATTCATTGAAGCTATGGACTTAGAAAAGCCGTATCTTATGGGACACAGCGACGGCGGTATAAACGCACTTACGGTCGCATATACATATCCGGATTTGCTCGGCGGTTTTATTTCGTGCGGGGCTAACACCACACCCGATACATTCAAGCCGTATTTTACCCTCGGAGTTAAGCTGCTCAACGCGGTCAAAAGTGACAAGCTTAACGATATGATGCTGACATTACCGCAAATGAATGCAGAGCTTCTCTCTCAAATCACCTGCCCTGCTTATATTGTTGCAGGAGAATTTGATATTATGTGGCTATCAGATTCGGTATTCATACATCAAAGCATCGAAAACAGCAAAATTGCCATAATAAAAGGTGCCGACCATTCCTCATACATTTCTCAGGACGGAAAGCAGGCATACGTGCTGGCGCACGATTTTTTCAGTTCACTTTAAAATAAATCAAATAACATTCAAGGGCAATACAGATGTATTGTCCTTTTATTTTCGATTTTTTTGTTTTTTCATCCCATATAAATAATCCACACTTTTTTATATTATGTAGCAGAATAATAAAATCCATTGACAGAAATTATAAATTTATATAATATTAAAACAACAATAATTGTGTTTTATTGGATTGGAAAAGGAGTGTCACACATGAAAAATGGCATAACTAAAATTTTGTCTGTTTTATTAACGGTCACCTTGCTTTTTACTGTTACGGTAAGCGTTTTTGCCGTAAGCGGAGATATTTCTCCCGATATTATAGCGGTGTCAAGTCAGGTTGCCGTTGAGCTTGAGCAGGAAGGTATTGTTCTGTTAAAAAACGATGACAATACTTTGCCGCTCGGAAATAAAAAAATCAATGTTTTCGGTGCAGGTTCAGTTGTTCCGTTTCTCGGCGGTGCAGGTTCGGGTGCTATAACAACCGAAGATCCTGTCACATTTTATAAAGCTCTTGATGAATGCGGAATAAAATATAACCAGGAGCTACGTGATCTTTATACGACTGAATGCAGTTCAAACGAGATGCCGAAAACAAGCAATACTGTTATAAACAATCTTCTTCAGCTTGTTCTTGCAAAAAACACTCTCGAGGAAATGGTTTGTGACAAGCTCACGGATGAGATTATGCAGAATGCTGTTGACTATTCCGACACGGCTCTTATTATGATAAGCCGTACAAGCCGTGAAACAGCCGACCTTACCGCAGACGATCTCCGTCTGAGTGCTGAGGAAAAAAATCTTGTAGAAAAGGTCACCTCGTCATTCGAAAATGTTATCGTACTTTTCAATACAGGTAACGTAATGGAAATGGGCTGGCTTGAAGAATATGACAGCATCAAAGCTGCCGCTATGATCTGGATTCCGGGTGAATTCGGTATGAGAGCTGTTGCACAGATGCTTAACGGAGAGGTAAATCCGTCGGGCAGACTTACCGATACCATGGCTTACAGCGTTGATGACCATCCTTCAAGCAAATCCTTCGGCACTTATGAATATGAGGGCGGCGGATATTACGTTGAATATCTTGAAGGTATTTATGTAGGCTATCGCTATTTTGAAACCTTTGCAAAGGATAAGGTTCAGTATCCGTTCGGATACGGTATTTCTTATACAACATTTGAAAAAGAGATTGTATCTTATAATACAGATGCCGATAAAGTCCGTGTTGATGTCAAGGTCACAAACACGGGTAAGGTTGACGGCAAAGACGTTGTCCAGATATACTACTGTCCCCCATATAACGAAGGCGGAACAGAAAAGAGCGCAATCTGTCTCAGCGGATATGCAAAAACCGATTTGCTGAAGCCGAATGAAAGTCAGGTTGTTACGGTCGAATTTGATTTTTATGATATGATGTCCTATGACAAGGATAATCTTGAGGCATGGATTCTTGAAAAAGGAGATTATAAAATAGTTCTCGGTGAAAACGTCCGTGAGCATATAGATTCATTCACTTTTACTGTTGAGGAAGATGTTGTTGTAAAAAATGACACGGCATCGGGAAATGAGATAAAAAACCTTTTCGGATTTGCCTACACGGATTTCACGATTCTGTCAAGAGCCGATGTAAACGGTACCTACCCCGAAGCAAGAGTTCTTACAGCCACAGAGGAAATACTCAATCCTGATGAATATCCTGCTCCTGTAACATTCGGTGAAGCGCCCGAGATGGCGGTTGAATACGATGAAACAATTATGCTTCAGGATGTTTACGAAAACCCCGAGCTTATGGATAAATTTCTCAATCAGCTGACTCTCAGCGAAATGATCACCCTCGTTGCACACAGCGGATATGAAACCCAGGGAATTGACAGACTCGGTGTTCCGAAAACCTATGACAATGACGGTCCCTCCTGCGTGAAGGGTGCTCACGGTCAGACATACTTTGACTGCGGAACTGCATATCCCTGCGCTACAGCCATTGCATGCTCCTGGAACGATGAATTGGCCTTTGCAATGGGTGAAAGTGCCGGTATTGAGGCCGATGCACTCAATACGGATATATGGTATGCACCCGGTGCAAATATTCACAGAAATCCTATGGGCGGAAGAAATTTTGAATATTTCTCTGAGGATCCCATTGTGGCTGGCAGAATGTCCGCTGCCATTGTTGCAGGTGCAAAATCACAGGGACTTATCACTACGATCAAGCATTTTGTGCTGAATGACCAGGAATCTCACAGAAACGGAATTTTCACGTGGGCAGATGAACAAACAATACGCGAAATATATCTGAAAGCATTTGAAATTCCCGTAAAAGAAGCCGGATGTGACGGTATTATGTCTGCATACAACCGACTCGGCACAGATTGGTGCGGCGGTTGCTCCGAGCTTCTCAACGACCTTCTCAGAACAGAATGGGGTTATGACGGATATGTCGTTTCCGACTATTCAAGCAATATGTCCGGTTCGGGATATATGAGTCCCGTTCTCGGTGTTTACAACGGAAATGATACTATGCTTACGGGCCTCTGGCTTCTTAGTATGCCGTCACACATCATCGAAATGAGAAAAGCTTACTATAACGATCCCGTAGGATTCGGAACGGCTCTTCGTGAAGCCTGCAGAAATATTATGGTTGTAAAAATGAAGACCAAGGCATTTCTCGAGCCTGCTGAAGACGCTCCTTATCTCACTGACCTGTTTATAAAATGTGATGAGTGGGAATGGGAAGAGCCTTATATTGTTTCAAAGCTCAGATATGTTGTTGCTAACACACTTAACGCGGTTATCCTTGTGGTAAGAGTCATTATGTAACATTTCAGACGGCAGTTTAACACTGCCGTCTTTTTATACCGCAACAAAATATCGGTATTCTATTGAATTTCACAAAAAAAGAGTTTATAATGAGTTTTGATTGAAACAGTTTTGAAAAGAGGTATATTATGGCAAGATATGCTATTTACGGTGCAGGCTCACTGGGCACTGTACTCGGTGCTTTTATTACTAAAAATGGTGGCAAGGTCGATCTTATAAACCGCAACAAAGCTCACGTTGAAGCACTTAACACCAAAGGTGCAAAAATCATCGGAACCGTTGAAATGACTGTTCCCGTCAAGGCAATTACTCCCGATATGATGGAGGGAAAATATGATGTTATCGTGCTTCTGACAAAACAGCTCTTCAACAAAGAGGTTGTCACAATGCTCAAGGATTTTCTCACTGATGACGGCGTTGTTGTTACACTTCAGAACGGTATTCCCGAGCCCGGAATTGCTGAAATTATCGGCAGTGAGCACACCATGGGCTGTGCTGTTGAATGGGGCGCCGCACTTATTGAACCCGGTGTCTGCGAGTTGACAAGTGATAAGGACTCTCTTTCATTCCACATGGGAAAGATGGACGGTATCACAGATGCACAATTCAAAAAAGTAAAAGCCCTGCTTGAAATGATGTGTCCCGTTCATGAGGAAGAAAATCTTATGGGCGCACGCTGGTCAAAGCTTCTTATCAACGCAACCTTTTCAGGTCTCGGTACTGTTATAGGCGGTGTTTTCGGCGATGTTACCGAGGATAAGGACGGACAGAAGGTTGCTGTACGCTGTATGAAGGAGTGCATCGATGTAGGTCACGCTTCCGGAGTCGAATTTGCTCCGGTTCAGGGCAAAAACATCGTCGGACTTTTCTACTGGAAGGGTGCTCTTAAGCGTGCATTTGCCTGCTTCCTCCTTCCGATTGCTCTTAAAAAGCACAGAGATATTGAACCGTCAATGCTCCAGGATCTCAAGAAAGGCAAGCCGTGTGAGGTGGATGCCATTAACGGTGTTGTATGTGACTTTGGCAGAAAATACAATGTTAAAACTCCGATTAACGACCGTATCGTAGAAATTATCAAAAAAATTCAGAACGGTGAGCTTAAAGCTGAAAAGAAAAACATTCATCTTTTTGACGATCTTCTTTAATAACTGTTTCCCACAGTCAGAGTGCTGTGGGATTTTTTTGTGATTTTATATAATTTAACTGCAAAATATTTTACAAATTTTGCTTCTGTAATTAGCTTGCTGATATTGATTTTAAAGTATTTTTCATATATAATATTTTTTGTATTTTCAAGATGGCAAAAAATTATGTTAAGACAAGGAAATAAGTTATGAACTTATCTAAAAGAAACATCAAAAAAATTCTCGGAATTATAACATTCGCTGTTATTCTTTTTACCGCTTCTCAAAATCTTTCGGTGGTGGGAGGATTTCTCAAGGGAGTCCTTGCAATATGCGCACCGCTGATTGTCGGCTTTTGCCTTGCTTTTATTTTAAACATCCCGATGAATTCACTTGAAAATACTATTTTCAAGAAAATGAAAAATTCCGGAAAAACTGCTGTTAAAAAAGCAGTAAGACCCCTAAGTCTTATTTTGACAATAATTCTTATGATCGGCTTTATTGTTCTTCTGCTCTTTATAATCATACCTCAGCTCAGGGATTCAATAGTTCTGATTATCGAGAGAATTCCCGTATATTACCAATCCCTTGTTGAGTGGATAGACGGTATCGTACTTCGGTTTGACCTCGATATCAGCACGGAAATACTGCACAATCCGAAAATAGACTTTGACACTATCGCCTCAATGGCTGAAAAGATATTTACCTTTGACAAAACAAATGATATTCTCAGCACGACTGTCGGCGTCACCTCTTCGGTTATATCGGGTATTGCGAATTTCGGAATAGGCTTTATTATCGCCATCTACATTCTTGCAGAAAAAGAAAAGATAGGACGGTTTGCAAATAAGATTTTAGAAAGAGTCCTTTCGTGCAAGGTATATAACAGCCTTATTGAAATCTGTACGGTTGCATCGAGTTCTTTTTCAAATTTCCTTACGGGTCAGTTTACCGATGCACTTATTCTCGCGGTTCTGTGCTTTATAGGTATGAGTATTTTCAGTTTTCCGAATGCTGCGGTTATCTCTGTGATAATCGGAATTACGGCATTGATTCCTGTTATAGGTCCTCTTATAGGAGAATTTATCGGGTGCTTCATCATATTTATGGAAAGTCCGCTTAAGGCCTTGCTTTTCCTCGTTTTCGTTCTTATTTTACAGGCTGTTGACAATAATTTCATTTATCCTAAAATTGTCGGTAAATCAGTAGGTCTTCCCGGAATCATTGTTCTTCTGGCTGTTGTTATCGGTGGTAATATAGGAGGAATATTGGGTATTCTGTTGGGTGTCCCCACAGCTTCTGCTATATATGCGCTAATTGTGGATTGGCTCAACAAAAAGGATGAAGTTACGGTCCCCGAGGTTGCTGAGGAGGCTTCCGAGGACGATAAAGGCGAAGCAACTGATAATCAAAGTTAAGGTATATAAAAGCAAGCAGGTGTAAATATGCGTAAATTAGGATTTGACAATGATAAATATCTCCGCATGCAATCGGAACATATCAAGGAGAGAATAGCCAAGTTCGGCGGAAAGCTGTATCTTGAATTCGGTGGAAAAATATTTGATGATTACCACGCCGCAAGGGTTCTCCCGGGCTTTAAGCCCGACAGTAAAATGAAAATGCTTCTTCAGCTTAAAGATGATGCGGAAATAATCATAGCAATATGTGCTAAAGATATTGAAAAGAATAAAATACGCAGTGACCTGGGAATTACTTATGACCTTGATGTTCTGCGACTTATTGATATATACCACGGCTTTGGCCTTTTTGTCGGCGGTGTTGTCCTTACTCAGTATTCGGAACAGCCGTCAGTAATGGCTTTCGAACAAAAGCTTCAGAGTCTCGGAATCAATGTTTACCGTCATTATCCGATTGAAAATTACCCTCTTGATGTTCAGCTTATTGTAAGCGATGACGGTTACGGTAAAAACGACTACATCGAAACCAAACATCCCCTCGTAGTCATAACTGCTCCCGGTCCCGGAAGCG
This sequence comes from uncultured Clostridia bacterium, assembly GCA_937920235.1. GTDB lineage: Bacteria > Bacillota > Clostridia > Oscillospirales > Acutalibacteraceae > Fimenecus. The sequence continues at coordinate 11,090 of CALGUK010000039.1, forward strand.
GAAAAATGGCTGTATGTCTCTCTCAGCTTTATCACGAAAATAAGCGCGGAATCAAAGCCGGCTATGCTAAATTTGAAACATTTCCTATATGGAATTTACCTCTCAAGCATCCTGTTAACCTTGCTTACGAGGCCGCAACAGCAGATCTTAACGATGTCAATATGATTGACCCGTTTCATCTTGAGGCTTACGGTGAAACAACGGTTAATTACAACCGCGACGTTGAAAATTTTCCCGTTCTTAATACAATTTTTGAAGAAATATACGGTGAATCACCATATAAATCCCCTACGGATATGGGTGTAAATATGGCAGGAAACTGCATTATTGATAACGACGTAGTATGCCTTGCATCAAAAAAAGAGATACTTCGCAGACATTGTAATTATCTTGTTCAGCAGAAAAACAATAAAAAAGTATCAAATGAGCTTTATAAAATTGAGCTTATTATGAAGCAGCTCGGAATAAGCACCAACGACAGACCGGTTGTTTCTGCGGCTTTAAACATCTCTGAAAAAACAAATGCTCCCGTTACGGCAATTGAACTACACGACGGAAGAATCATAACAGGAAAGGCATCTGACCTTCTCAGCTCATCATCTGCAATGGTTCTCAACGCGTTAAAAGCTCTTGCGAATATTGACGACAGTATTCTGCTTATCTCCCCCACTGTTTTCGAGCCTATCAAAGAGTTAAAGGCCAGATTGCATGAGATGGATACAAGTCTTCATCCCGACGAAATTCTTATTGCGCTGTCAATATGTGCAACTATGAATCCCCTTGCAAAGAAGGCGCTTGAAGCGATAAAAGGCTTAAAGGGTTGTGATGTTCACGCCACTGTTGTGCTGTCAGACACGGATAAGGAAACTCTCCGTAAGCTCGGCACTAACGCAACCTACGAGCCTTATAAGAAAAATGATAATTTATATTACAACTGAGCATAATTAAAATCCATCTTTACAGATGGATTTTTTTCACCGAAATTAAAAGCAAGCCGTCTGTTTTTATTTGTATAAAACCAGGTTTTGTTATTTTATTAACGAAATCTCCTTGACATAAAATGGAGATTTTTATATACTAATATTATTGAGGGTTTGCTCAAAAATTGAGAAGGAAGTGTTTTTATGAATTCACAGTATGAGGCATTGTTTACTCCCTGGAAGATAGGCAATGTTGAGATTAAAAACCGTATTGTCATGTGTCCTATGGGCGGAACATCACTTTTTGGCTGGTTTGAGTTGGGAGGCTGTCATTTTGACAAAGAGGCTGCAAAGCTTTTCCTCGAAAGAGCCAACAACAATGTCGGTCTTATTATCCCCGGTATCGCACCGCTTCGTGATACATTCTGGGGTAAATGGCTCTGGCAGAATCCGAAAATGTTTGAAGAACTCAAAGAGTTTATGGATGAAATCCATAAGACAGGTGCAAAATTATTTATTCAGTTGACTGCCGGTATGGGCAGAAGCTGGGCTATCACTGAGCTCGTTGCTCCACTTCACAAAAACAAGTTTACTCGTGCTCTTATCAAGCCTATTCTTGATACATCACATGAATTAGCTTCTCCAAGCCCACAGCCTTCCCGTTGGGCTCACGATATTATATGTCCCGAAATGACAAAGGAACAAATCCACGAAATTATCGAGGCCTTTGCAAAAACTGCAAAGCTTTGCCGCGATGCAGGTGTTGACGGTGTTGAAGTTCACGCTGTTCACGAGGGTTATCTTCTTGACCAGTTCTCAATCGCATTCTTTAATAAGCGTACTGATGAATACGGCGGAAGCTTTGAAAACAGATACCGTTTTGCAGTTGAGGTTGTAAAAGCAATTAAAGGCGCCTGTGGAAACGATTTCCCAGTTTCTCTTCGTTATTCTGCAGTATCAAAGATGAAGGGCTTCTGCGAAGGTGCAATGCCGGGTGAAGATTATAAAGAAGTCGGTCGTGATATGGAAGAATCCGAAAAGGCTGCAAAATATCTTCAGGATGCAGGTTATGATATGCTTAACGCCGATAACGGTACATACGACTCATGGTATTGGTGTCACCCACCGATGTATATGCCGCAGAACTGTAATCTTGATGAGGTAGCTCACATTAAAAAGTTCGTTGATATTCCCGTAGTATGTGCAGGCAGAATGGAGCCCGATGTAGGTGCTCAGGCCGTTGCGGACGGAAAAATCGACGGTGTGGGTGTTGCTCGTCAGTTCCTTACTGATCCTGAATGGGTTACAAAGATTATTGAAGACAGAGTTGAAGAAATCAAGCCCTGTATATGCTGTCACGCAGGCTGCTTCAACTTCTCATCCTCAAAGGGTCATGCTAATACACAGGACCTTACTGATACAATGGGACTCTCACGCTGTGCTCTTAATCCCAAGACAATGCAATCAAAGAAGTATAAGATTGAGCCTGCAAAGAAACCAAAGAAAATTGCTGTCATTGGTGGCGGTATCGGCGGTATGGAGGCAGCAATGGTTTGTGCTCAGCGCGGACACAAGGTTGATCTCTATGAAAAGAGCGATAAACTCGGCGGTGTATTTATTGCTGCTGCCGCTCCCTCGTATAAGGAAAAGGACCGTGACCTCATTGCCTGGTACAACCGTGAAATCAAGCGTTACGACGCTATTACAATCCATATGAACAGCGAGATAAAGGATATTGCTTCTCTCAACGCTGACGAGGTTATTGTTGCTACAGGTTCTGTTGCTAACAAAATACCCGTAAAGGGTGCTGAAAAAGCCATTGAAGCTATTGACTTCCTTCTCGGCACAAAGACAGTCGGAGACAATGTGGTTGTTGTAGGCGGCGGTCTTACGGGTTGTGAAATCGCTTATGAGCTTTATCTTCAGGGTAAAAAGCCTGTCATTGTTGAGATGCAGGATGACCTCATCACAACACCCGGTGTTTCTCTTGCAAACACAAGTTATCTCCGCGATTTCTTCAAGACAAATAAAGTTCCGGTATATCTTGAAAGCAGAACAACGGAAATCCGCGATGACGGTGTTACAATCGCTGATAAAAACGGCAAATCCTGTGACATTCCTGCTGACAGCGTAGTGCTCTCAGTCGGTTACAAATCTGCTCCCATTGCTGAAAAGAGCAAGCACGTTCATATTATCGGTGATGCTCAGAAGGTCGGAAACCTCCGTACTGTTATCTGGGGCGCATGGGACGTTGCAATGAAATTATAATAAAAAGCAAAAAATTGAGGAGAGTGAAAACTCTCCTCTTTTGTTTTATCCGTATTAAAAAAATCAGTTATCAAGAAAAACTGCATCAAACAGCGGAAGCTTTGACATTTTCATAACAGCACTGAAAAGTCTTCCTCCCTGAACAGGTGTAAGTCTTCCGAAGATTTTCATAAACTGTGCATCAAAGCCGAAAATCATAAGTTCTCTCTTATTTTCAATTCCGTTTACTATCATTTTAACCATCTTGTTGCAGTCAGTGCTGATTGCATTTATCATCTTCTCGCCTTTTTCGGTGTTAGAATCCTGATTGCGGAAGATGTCGGTTTTTGTAAATCCCGGACAAACGACGGAAACATAACATTTTCCTCTTAAATCCTCTCTCAATGACTCTGTAAAGGATTTTAATGCGCCCTTGCTTGCAGAATATGTAGATGTTCCAGCAAGCGACATAAGTGCGGCCGAAGAAGCTACATTTATAACTGCAGGACTGTCTGATTTAAGGATTTTGGGAAGAAGTGCATTGATTGAATAAATTGCAGAATAGAAATTGATGTTCATTACACTTTCAATTTCTTCCATTGTGTAATTCTGTGTCTTGTTGAACTTCGGCAGAATACCTGCGTTATTGATAAGAACATCCGGTTGAATGTTATTTTCATCAAGATAAGCAGCAAATTCTGTCCAGTTTTCCTTTACAGAAACATCAAAAAGTCTGTACGAAAAATTCTTTGAATATGCACCGAGCTCCTCAGCAAATTTTTCTGTTTTTTCACGGCTTCTTGCGATACCTATAACCTTACAGTTATGCTTTTTAATAAGAGTTTCGGTAATTCCTTTACCGATGCCTGCAGAAGCACCTGTGATGATTACGGTTTTGTTATCAATCCAATTTTTGCTCATAATATATCTCCCTTATTTATAATTTTTTATAAAATATTTGTAGAACGCAACACAGTTCGCCACCGTATCCGTATCTATATTTTCGTTTTCAGCGTGTACTGATGCCAACTGCTGTGCGGAAAGTCTTATGGGGGCGAACCTTAACACACAGTCGCAAACATCAGTAAGGGTTCTTGCATCCGTTCCTGCAGGAAGAATAAACGGAGATGCAGGATATTGCGGAAAGATCTTTCCGATACAGTCCATTGTATATTGAAATGCCGGTCTGCTCATATCTGCCGGGCCGTGATATTCGCTTTCTTTCGTCATTTCAACAGAGATGCCGTACTTTTCGGCAACCTCTTTGAACTTCTTCAAATCTTCATTAAAATCATTTTCATCGACAGGTCGTACAAATGCTTTTGCGATGCATTTTTTATCTGCCGTGCTACCCTCGATTTTATTAAAGCTGCAGGTTGTACCTATCAATCCGCCTGCCTGGGCATTTATCTTGGGCATTACCCTTTTAATTACACCTTTGAAGAGCCATAGATTTGCAAAAAGCATATTCATCGGAAACGAGCAATACGGCCCGAGATGTCTGAACATAGCTTCAACCTGAGGATTTATACGGCGGATAAAAATGTCATTTGATGAAATGTCGTTGATGAATGCGGACATTCTCTCAACCGGAGTGGCTTTTGCCGCAGAGGTAAGGCTCGCATGTCCGCTATCTGAAGAAGCAGTACAAACAAGGTTTATTCTGCCTTTTTCGTGGACGGCCACCATTCCGCATTTATCACACTTCATTCCGCCGAGAGGAGGCTCAATAAGAGCACCGCCCTCATCAAGTACAACCTCAAAGCTTATATTTTTCTCTTTGAAATATTCAAGTGCAAGAGGAATTCCGTCGCCGCCGAGTTCCTCGTTATGTGATGAACCTATCCAGACATTGCAGGGAGGTACGAAGTCTTCGTTAAGCAACTCCTCAAGTGCGGAAAATTCAGCAAACAAAGGTGTTTTTGTATCAACTGTTCCCCTGCCCCAGATTTTTCCGTCAGCAATTTCACCTGAAAAGCCGTCATGCTCCCATTCACCCGATACATCGACCACATCGTGATGAGACATAAGCATAATATTTCGGTTTTCGTCCTTGCCCTTTATTTTATAGATCCAGCAGTCATCCGAAAAAGTCATCTTCTCCGATTTTTCGTGAACTGTCGGAAACAACTCTTCCATTACATTTCGAAGTTTTGCAAATTCAGTGTCATCATAACTGTCTTTGACTGAAACGGTTTTGCATTGAATCATCTTCTGCAGGCGAGTAACATAAGCATCTATTTCATCTTCACTGTAAAACGGTTTGAACCCGCTGAGTTTTCGTGCTTTTTTTGATGCGATGACCGTGTTCGCCGTTAAAACGACAATCAGAACCGCAAGTACAAAAATAATAATGCACAAAGCAATCACTTTATTCACCTCTTATGGACAGATACATGTTTTTTATATCGTTATATGACAACGGAATCATATTGCGTTCCATAAGCGGTGTCATACTCATTTCTGTAAGCGTATCAATCTCCTCTGTTGATTTTACACCAATTTCAGCTAAAGTGCAAGACATTCCCATCTTCTTTTTGAGTTCTGTTATCGCGTCTGCCATAGCATAGGCATCGGAAAACCCGCAGCTCCTTGCAAAATGATTAAGCCGTCCGTTCTCTGCTTCAGCATTATATCTTGTGAAGAAATCAAGAGTCATCGCACAAGCTTCACCGTGAGGCACACCGTAAAGATTTGTCAACGGGAACGAACAGGCGTGACTGCCCGCCGTCCTCGGATTTGAAAAGGCAACACCGGCTACAATCGATGCCTCTGCCATTTTTTCACGCGCTTTAAGATTATCCGGCTCGCAATACGCTTTATACAGCCATTCAAAAACGAGCTTTGTTGCGTGAACCGAACAGCTTTCACAAATCGGCTGATGCAGAACGCTCCATACACTTTCAAGAGCGTGGCTGAGAACATCAAGTCCGGTCGAAGCAGTGACCTTAGGAGGAACACTGAGAGTAAGAGCCGGATCAACAATCGCAACCTTGGGGTACATCAGCGGATCATTCATTGTTGATTTGACATTTTTGCTTAAGTCTGTCAAAACTGAAATGTTGGTAATTTCGCTTCCCGTTCCGCTTGTCGTGGGCAAGGCAAACATAGGTATTACCTCATCAGCAGATATTTTTTTGCCGCCTGTGTGGTAGCTCTCAATAAAATCGTCACCCAAAGCGACAGCACATGCCGCTTTGCAGCAATCCATAGGCGAACCACCCCCGAGAGCAACGGCAAAATCAGCATGATATTTCCGCAACACCTTAACACATTCATTTACGTTTTCTGTTGTGGGATTGGGTCTTATATCGCTGAAAACAGCCACGATTTTCCCGTTACAGCTGTCTGTGATCTGCTTCGCGACACCGTTGTTTTTCAAAGTGCTTGAGCATACAAGCACACCCTTTTTATAGCCGTATTCCTCAATGATTTCAGGCAATTTTTCTGCCTTACCCGTACCGAAAATTATTCTTACAGGCAAACTGAATTCCCAGTTCATTTACAACACTTCCCTTGAATTATATTTCTTTTTTCCAATTCCCTGTTGATTGTGTTAAGCACCGTCTTCTTATCTGCACTCCACAAGGGCTCGACGAGATATTGCTTCGGTGCATCACCCGTCAGACGGTGAATAACAATATTTTTGGGTATTATTTCAAGACAGCCGCAAAGAATATCAGCATATTCCTGAAGGCTTAGCGGCTTAACCCTGCCTTGTTTAAAGTCTTCATACAAATCAGTTTCCCTTAATATGTGCAGAAGCTGAAGCTTAAGTCCGTCAGTACCGCAATTTACGGCAAATCTTACCGATTCGAACACATCGTGAGCAATTTCTCCGGGCAAGCCGATAATTATATGTGTCACCACGGTAATCCCGCGTTTTTTTAACTCTGAAATTGCTTTTTTATAAACCTCATTATCATATCCGCGTCTTATGTATTCCGCCGTTTTTTCATTGGAGGTCTGAAGACCGAGTTCTACCCATACGGGCTTTACTCTGTTTAGATTTTCAAGTAAATCAAGTATGTTATCCGCCAGACAATCCGGGCGCGTTCCTATTGACAAAGCGACGATGTCATCACGCATTATGGCAGTGCGGAACATTTTTTCCAGATAATAAATATCACCGTAGGTATTGGTATAGCTCTGAAAATATGCAATAAATCTGTCGGCGGAGATTTTATTTCTGACTCTCGTTTTTGCATCTTCAATCTGCTCGTTAAGATCGGTTCCGCATCCCGTAAAATGAGAGGATCCGTTATGGCAAAAAATACAACCTCGGGTACCGAGCGTTCCGTCACGGTTAGGACAGGTACAACCGATATCCAACGATAGTTTATATACCTTACCGCCGAACCGATCCTTTAAATATTCATTTAAAGAATAAAATCTGCCGTTCATTTAATCACCTGAAATATTTTACATCATTCTGTCTTTTTTTGCAATATCACAGTATTGTATAATAGACATTATGTAAAGTTTTGTTTAATTTATTGACATAATAATAAAATTACTTTAAAATTATATTATCTTTATTTTAATATAAAAAGGAAAGTCAGGTGATTTTCATTTGAAATCATCAACCCTGCGCCATAAATTTTTCACAAATATTGCAATCATTTTTGGCTTCTGGATTGTTTTGCTTATAGTACACGCCAAAGCAAAAAGATATAAGCCGAAGCACAAAAACTTTATTGTTATAAGCAATCATTCCGATGCGCTTGACCCTATATATATTCTCTGTTCTCTCAGACGGTATATAAGATTTGTGGCAGGCGATCATGTTGTTATGAATCCTACGGTAAAGTTTTTCCTTAAAACGCTCCTGGGCTGGATAATCAAGGGCAGGGACAACCCTGCATCCGTGCTTATTGACGATATGAAGGCAAGTGCTGCCGAGGGTGTTCCCACAGGTCTTTTTGCAGAGGGAACGATCACTCCGAACGGAGAAACGGGATTTTTCTCTCCGAGAACCGGTCAGCTTGTAAAGGAACTCGGTGTTGCCCTGATAACATACCGTGTCAAAGGCGGATTTTTCCACACTCCCCGTTGGGGTACGGGACTTAGAAAAGGTCGTGTTTACGGAAAAGTAGTGCGCGAATATTCACCCGAGGAATTAAGCGCTATGACGGCGGAAGAAATCAACTCAGCAATTAAAAAGGATATTTATGTCAATGCTTTTGATGAGCAAAGAAAACGGACAAGAATATATAAAGGTAAAAATCTTGCCGAGCATATTGAAAGAATACTTTTTGCCTGCCCTCATTGTGAGCATATAGGCACTCTTCATTCAAAAGGTAATTATCTGACCTGCGAATGCGGATACAAGGTTGAATTCGGCAGTGACGGATTCTTCCACGAAAATGAAAAACAGCTTGTATTTGACAATGTTCTTGACTGGGATAAATGGCAGAAACCTCTATGGAAAAAGAAGGTATTATCCGCACCTGCGGAAAGTCTTATTTTTGAAGAAAAGGCACAAACCGTTTACACCCTGATAAAGCATAAAAAGGTTGAATTGTCCGACAATGCCGTTATCCGACTCTATAAAGACAGATTTGAGCTTTATCTTAATCCGAAGCAAACTATAGTTATGCCGGTTGATAAGCTGATGCTCGTTCTTAATGTTTCGGTACAATCACTTATGTTTGTTGATTCGGAGCATTTCTTGTATGTTAAGAGTCAGAATCCGTCTGCCGCGGCAAAATATGTCGCTGCATGGAGATATCTGATCGGCAAGGACTACAAATAAAGTTTAAAGGGTGCATAGATGAACAAGTCTGTTTTTAACGGACTTGTTCACAGATTGCATCCTTTTTAATTTTTTCACTTATATATGTTTCATTTTACGCAACGCTGTGTTAAAATAGGTAAAAAAGCACAGGAGAAAGATTATGATTGATTTTGAACGGTCCAAAAAAATCTTTTTAAGTATTTATCCGAGCACCGAATTGGCAAACAAAATTCAGAATTTTATTATCAGACACCGAAATAAAATAAACTTTTATCTTAAATTCTGCAATAAAAACCGTTGGGAACCGACACTGAAGCTGAAGCCGATGATGAAGCTGGCTCTTGTATATGCCTTTTTACCTACGGTATATGACAGATACAAGGCGAAAAATATCGGAGACGATATATTTGCGGATACTATGAGCGATATTAAGATATGGATTGACGACCACAAGGTGCGAACTGGTGAAGACGGTCTTTACGAGCTTCATTGGATTATGCACCATATGAATCTTAATATTTTCAAGCTCGGCAGACTGCAGTACCAAAAGCTTTTCTGGTATTACAAAACTCCATATGAGAAAAACGGAGATAAAATTTCTTTCGGGGATAAAATTATAAACGTTCATATTCCGCGCGGTGCAAAGCTTAATTTTAACGAATGTGAACAGTCACTTAAAATGGCAGAGGAATTTTTCAAGAAATACTATCCCGATTATCCGAACAATAAATTCATGTGCCACAGTTGGCTTTTATATCCCGGAAACCGTAATTTTATGTCTGAAAATTCCAATATCATAAAATTTCAGACACTCTTTGACATTATCGAGGAAAATGAATCGCCAAGCTCTACTTATCTGTGGCTTTACGGTGAAAAGTTTAAAAACGGCGACCTTATGAAAAATAAGAAAAAATACGGAAATTACGGATTTACCGATAAAATTCCGAAAAACACATCGCTTCGTAAAAGCACCGTCGATTACATAAAAAACGGCGGCACATTCGGAGAAGGTGTAGGAGTTATAATTCTGTAAACGATGTTAAATACATAAAACGGAGACGCCTCTCAAAGAAGCTGTCTCCGTTTTTCGTTTTGTACTTACTTTATTTTTTCGACCAAAACATCGGTATCCTCAAGATTTATGCGTTTTGAAACAATGTATGTTTTCAATGCATCACCGTCCGACGTTTTCTTGTCGGGACTGAATTTTCCGTAAGTGGAGGTTACGATAACACCGTCGGGAAGAACTACATTACCGCAATACCCGGTATCTGCACCGGCATAATATTCAGGTTGCTTTTGAGTGTCGGTATATACATGGGCAAGTTTTATTCTGTATTGACCTTCATTTCCGTTTTTAAGATCTTCATATGTTCCGACCCATCCGACCCAGCCTTCGCTTATCCAGCCTCCCATCGTGGTCTCCAGAGAATTCGCCTCAGCCTTTTTTCCGCGTTCAATTGAACGGAATGTAATAAAAAGTCTGCCGTCCGGCGTGTATTCAGCCTTATGTCTTTCTCCGTTCAGAGCGGCCGGAAGTTCACGCGGCTCGGACCAGCTTTTCCCCTCATCGGTTGAGAATGATACAAGAGAATTCATTTGCTTGGAGTTGCTTCGCGATATAAGACAAAGCTCGTCGCCCTTGCCCTGTTCTGAACGAATAACCTCTACCTCGCACATTCTCGATTCAAGTTCAATATCCCTATACTCATCAAAATACTTTTCGGGAACACTCCATTGCATGTTTCCGTTTTCATCAAAGCTGAGAATCGTTTTATAATTATAAAATTCTCTGTCGTGGAAAAGTCCCATCCATTTATCGACGAACTCACCGTTTTCTTTAAGCTGAGTAAGACTTGCCATTGCAACTATGGGAATTACGGGATTTTCGCTTTGAAGGTCATAAAATCTTTGAAACTGCGACCAGGTTTCACCCTCGTCGTCTGAAATTGAGCACTCGAAACCGCCATTTGTCTCCTCTTCCTCGCTCCACTTGGGATTGGCGGAAATCATAATCAATTTGTCAGAGGTTTTGCCGTCAGTAAACTTCAGACGGTAAATAGTGGGTGTCTCCTGTGAATTAACCCAGCTTGACGGTGTGTTTTCGACGGTTTGATTCCATGTAATTCCGCCGTCCGTACTGATTTTGTTAAGTACTGCTCCCCTGCCGTGACCTGCAGGATAGACAGTCAGAATATTGCCGTTTTTAAGAAGCACGGAATCGGGATGTGCCATATAATCCTTTGAATCATCCACAACAGAATAATCATACAGATATTCATATTCTGTTCCTTTTACATAATCCGGCATCACACTGAGATCCAATGTCGGAATTGTGTAATCGTTCCCCGTAAACGGTAACGGCTCCTGTTTTTTACGACATCCCGCAAAGACGATCAGAACGACCGTAATGACCAAAATAAAGGTAATAATTTTTTTCATGCTTTACTCCCTCTCCTCCGGATATTTCATATTCCATTGACGGCGCAGTTCTGTCATAACATTCATTACATCTGCTGTATAGTCAAGATGCATTCTGTTTTTTCCCATGATAACCGACTGCTCCGTATTTACAATTTCATAGTACAGCGCATCCTGAAGCCTGCCCGCTGTAATTTCTTCGGTATGTCCGTCTTCAGTATATGTTATCAACGCTTTTTCGGCTCTCGGATATTCAAAAATCTCAATGTATGCATTATCGAAACAGATCGTAGCTCTTTTGGGTTGCTTTGAATGAAGTGAAAGTGTCACACTTGCCATCTGCTCTTTTCCGTTTTTTATTATTATACTCGATTGTTCGTCTGCACCCGTCTCGGCAAATTTCACCTGTGAGCTGATGTGAGCATTTTGCGTTTCCATAAACATACGCACAAGCGAGAGTGCATAAACACCTATATCAAGTAATGCACCGCCTGCCAAATTCATATTGAAAAATCGGTTTGTCATATCGTATTCCTTAAAGCTTCCGAAATTCACCTGAACAAGACGCATTTCACCCAGCCTGCCCGAACTTATAACACTTTCCAGCTCAGCATAAATCGGCATATTGTAAATAGTCATGGCCTCTGCCAAAATAAGATTTTTCTCATTTGCAAGAGCAATCGCTTTACTGAGTTCATCAGAATTAAGCGTTATCGCCTTTTCACAGAGTACATGCTTCCCGCTTTCAAGAGCTTTGAGTATATATTCTAGATGTTTATTATGCGGTGTTGCAATATAAACGATATCGACATTTTCATCACGGAAAAGCTCGTCAATATCTCCGTAAATCTTTTCAACACCGTACTTTTCTGCAAAGCTCACGGCTTTTTCGTATGTACGGTTAGCAACGGAATAAACCCTGCCGTTTGTTCTGTTCATTGCGTCGGCAAAATCGTTTGCTATACTTCCGCATCCCAAAACTGCCCAATTAAATTTAGTTGACATAATTATCACCTTTTGTATTATATCATAAAATCATCTTGATGAACAGAAAAAATTATGATATTATCAATTTGGTGATTTTATGAATATCAAAAGAGCGAAACATTCCGATCCGCAATTTGCAAGAGATAATTTTATCTCTCTTGACGGTGAATGGGATTTCGGATTTAAAAAAGCAAAATCAGGCTTTAAATTCTCTGCAGATGAATCAAAAGCAACAGAAATCCTGCAAATGAATGAATACCCCTATGAGATTAATATGTTTACGCATAAAATCAATGTACCGTTCTGTATAGAAAGTGAGCTATCGGGAATCGGATATAAAGATTTTGTAAATATGGTATGGTACAGAAAAAATGTATGTATTAACAAAAACGGCGAAAGAATCTTTCTTTGCTTCGGTGCCGCCGACCATCTTACAACCGTGTTGGTTAACGGCATACTCGCCGGAAGACATAAAGGCGGATACACTCCGTTCAGATTTGATATTACCGATTTAGTCTTTGACGGAGACGGTAATGAAATTTTTGTACTCTGCGAAGATGATGTTAAAAACCAGTTTGTTATCCGCGGAAAGCAGAGCGAATGGAAAAAGAGCCACGCCTGCGACTACACCCGCACCACAGGTATATGGCAGAGTGTTTATATCGAATATGTACCTGAATGTCATATACAAAATTTCAAGATTTACCCCGATTATAAAAACGGTCTTGTTACAATCAATTTTAATCTGCAAGGCACGGCACCGCTTAAATGTGAGACATTTTACCTCGGTAATCCGACGGGAACGGCAGAATTATCCGAAGCATCATCCGGCTGTGCTGTTCAGATACAATTAGACGAAATTCATCCTTGGGAAGTCGGTAACGGCCGTCTTTATGACCTTGAAATTACCTTCGGCGAAGACAAGGTTCATTCATATTTCGGTCTTCGCAACGTGCGTCTTGACGGATACAAATTTCTTATAAACGAAAAAAGTGTTTTTCAACGGCTTGTACTTGACCAGGGCTTTTACAAAAAAGGCATTTACACTGCTCCGACAGATGATGATCTTATAAACGACATAAAAATCTCAATGGATTTAGGCTTCAACGGAGCAAGACTTCACCAGAAGGTGTTTGACCCCAGATTTCTGTATTATGCCGATCAAATCGGTTATATTGTCTGGGGCGAATATGCTAACTGGGGACTTGATTATTCTAATGCGAAAAGCGTTGATGTGTTTTTAAATGAATGGAAAGACGTACTTAACAGAGACTTTAACCATCCGTCAATTATCGGTTGGTGTCCGTTCAATGAAACATGGAATTATAAGGGCAGAAGACAGTATGACCCGCTGCTGTCAACGGTTTATGACTATACTAAGGCAGTTGACAATACGCGTCCCTGCATTGATACCAGCGGTAATTTTCACGTCAAAACCGATATATTTGACCTGCACGATTACAGCTATGACGTTGAGTTTTTTAAGAAAAACTATGACCGTTTTATGACAGAAGACTATCTTTATCAGCATGTGCTTGTTGAAAACGGAGGCAGACAAACATACCGCGGTGAACCCGTGTTTATCAGCGAATACGGCGGAATCAAATGGGTCAGTGACGAATCAATCAAATCCTGGGGCTACGGTGAAGATGTCAAAACTCCCGAAGAATTTGCTGACAGATATGCGGGTCTTACAAAAGTAATTATGAGCAACTACAAGATGTTCGGATTTTGCTACACTCAGCTTTACGATATTGAACAGGAGCAGAACGGTCTCTACACCTATGAGCGCGAAAAGAAATTTACTGATGAGATTTACGACAGAATTATCGCGGTAAACACTGAAATTGCCGCTATAGAGAAAGAATAATGAATAAAGAAACAATAAAGGAATTTTTTGACGTTTTTGCACCCCGTTGGGACAATGAACCGATTGCAGACAAAGAAATCATCGATACTATTCTTGATAATGTCGGAGTTTGTGAAAATAAAAATGTACTTGATGTTGGTTGTGGCACGGGAGTATTATTCCCCTATTACATTGAGCGTGGTGTAAATAGTATTACCGCTGTTGATTTATCAAGCGAAATGATAAAGCTTGCCAAATCAAAGTTTCCGCAAGTAAATGTAATATGCGGTGATGCGGAAGAATTGTTATTTGACACCACTTTTGATTGTATTATGGTTTACAACGCATTTCCTCACTTTCCTAATCCGCAACGGCTTATTGAAAATCTTTCACAACATCTGAATGCCGGTGGTCGTCTCACGGTTGCACACGGTATGAGTAAAGAAGAGCTTGACGAAGTGCATCAGAAATCAGCAGGTAAGGTTTCAAATATGCTCCCAGAATGTGATGAATTGGCTGAAATGCTCAAACCATATTTTGATATAAACATTATGATTTCAAACGATATAATGTATCAAGTTGTTGGTACTAAAAAATAAGGTGATACTATGAACAACTATTTTCCGGAAGTAAAAAAGAATTTCGGTTTCGGATGCATGCGACTTCCTCGCAAAGGTCCGCTTATCGATTACGAACAGACGAAACAGATGGTTGATACCTTTCTTGATGCGGGCTTCAATTATTTTGACACCGCCCACGGATATATGGAGATGCGTAATGAAGCGACTCTCAAGAAGTGCCTTACATCACGCCATCCGCGAGAAAGTTATATCCTCACCAATAAGCTTTCAGAAGGATTTTTTAAAAAGGAATGTCAGATCAGACCGCTTTTCGAAAAGCAATTGAAAAACTGCGGTGTTGATTACTTCGACTTTTATCTGATGCACGCTCAGAATGCAACAAATTTCAAAAAATATAAAGAATGTCGCGCATATGAAACTGTTTTTGAGCTGAAAAAAGAGGGTAAAATTCGTCATGTCGGTCTTTCGTTTCACGACAAGGCGGATGTTCTTGACAGAATACTCACGGAATATCCCGAAATTGAGGTCGTACAGATTCAGTTCAACTATCTTGACTACAATGACGAATCCGTTGAAGGCAGAAAGTGCTATGAGGTATGCAGAAAACACAATAAGCCTATCATCGTTATGGAACCTGTAAAGGGAGGAAGCCTTGTAAGGCTGCCCGATGAGGCAAAAAATGTTCTGGAAAGTCTTAACGGCGGAACTCCTGCCAGCTATGCAATACGTTTTGCGGCAGGGTTTGAGGGCATTTTTATGGTTCTGTCAGGTATGAGCGATATGGAACAAATGAATGATAACATAAGCTTTATGAAGGACTTCAAGCCGTTGGACAATTCCGAAATGGCAGCTGTCAGCAAGGTTTGTGAGATTATGAACAAGCAAAACCTTATTCCCTGTACTGCTTGCCGTTACTGTGTTGACGGATGTCCTAAAAACATCCCCATTCCCGAAATATTTGCCTGTATGAATGACCGAAAGCAGTTCAAGAATTGGAATGCGGAATACTACTATGAAGACGTTCACACTGCGGGAAAAGGGAAAGCCTCAGATTGTATCGGATGCGGATTATGCGAGCAGGCCTGTCCTCAGCATCTCGAAATACGTAAATTACTTAAAGATGTAGCAAAGGAATTTGGCAAATGAGCAAAACAAAAAGCAATAACCTATTAAAATTAGTCCTCTCCGCTATGTTTCTTACATTAGGTCTTGTTCTCCCCTTTTTAACAGGCCAGATTAAAGAAATCGGCAGTATGTTGTTACCTATGCACATTCCCGTTATGCTATGCGGACTTATCTGCGGTCCGCAATACGGACTTATCGTGGGTGCAGTTGTACCGATAATGCGTTCCGTACTTTTCGGTATGCCGCTTATGTTTCCGTCTGCTGTCAGTATGGCTTTTGAGCTTGCAACATACGGCTTTGTAGTCGGTTATCTCTTCAGCCACGCAAAATGGAAATGTATTAAATCTCTTTACCGCTGTCTTATTATTTCTATGCTGTGCGGAAGAGCCGTTTGGGGAATAGTGCAGTGTTGCCTTCTCGGTATAGGCGAAAACGGGTTTACCGTGGCAATGTTTATCGCCGGGGCCTTCCTCAACGCTTTCCCGGGAATTATACTCCAGCTTATACTTATCCCCGCAGTTATGCTTGTCCTCGGCAAGACACATTTGATACACTTTATCAGTAAGCCGCACAGAAAAGCGTGCGGTAATGCAGAAAGCTAAACGAAAAACTTTATTGTCAGAACGAAAATGTATTTTTCAGTTATATACAAAAAGCGTTGCAAAATGGGTGTAACAGTCCCAAAATGCAACGCTTGTTTTTATAGGTTCTTATTCTCTGTATGTTTTTAGCGGTAAAATAACGATACCGCTGTCGACACGATTGTATCAACAGCGGTATCTGATTTGGCGTTGTTAGTTATTTACATTAAACCTAATTTAAATTTAATATTTGCGATTTTCTTTTTGCTTTGAATTTTTTTCAATGTTTTTGATGTTGTTTCCACCTTGAAATTAAGATTTTCGCCATTGATTTCGTTAATAACACAATCATCTGACACTGTGAATATTGTGTATTTAAGGTGTGCAGCTTCGTCTTCATAGAAAACCGCAAAGTTGCCGTCTGATAATTCTGTCAGGCAAGAATAACCATAAAATCCCTGTGTCAAGTGATATGTAGTAACCCAGTTAACGTCACCATTACTTTGAGTTAAACCAACTCGAAGCACACCGTCAGCTCTTGACAAAAGATTACCGCCGGCAGAACAGAGAACAACTTGCTTACCATCAATTTTTCTACTTGTTTCCATAAGTGAAACCATACAGTTTTTAGTACCTTCAAGCTGTCTGTCCGCACGGAATTGTGTCCAGGTTTCACCACCGTCAAGGCTATCGGCATAAGCAATATAATTGCTTAAATTTCTTGCATACATACGAAGTGCTTTATAGTTTTCTCCATCGATTTTCACAAGCTGTGCTTCACTTGTTTTCTGCACACCTGCTTTAATCTTGATTTTCTCACTTCTGTGCCATGTTGCACCATTGTCATCAGTATAAACAGCACTTGCATTTTCAAATATAGGGTCTTTAAAAAGTCCGTTGTTGTCATAAACACAGAAAAGCACTCTTTCTTTACCGTTATGATTTATAACAATACCTCTGCCGGGACCAACGCCTAAAAATGACTCCTTTTCATTTTTTACCTGTTCAGAAATAATTTGTGGATGACTCCATGTTTTGCCGTTATCATCACTGTAACGTACCCAAAGATATGTTGTTTTATAGCATTTTAAATCTGCACAGCTGTAGAAGATATTTTGGTGAATTTTTACGCCGTCTGCACCCTTTTGCTCCGCATAGAGAGGCTCTCCGTTTTTATAAAGACGGAATTCACGGTCAACTGAATATTCTGTTGCTTTCTTATCTTTTCTTGTAAAAACAGGCGCAAAATCACCATTGAAATCTCCGCTGAAATATTCAAATGTGCTTAATTTATCACCATTTTTGCCCTTTGTTAAAAGTAAATGCTTTTTACCGTCAATTTCACAGTATCCTGTACCTGTTTTACATTGAAGATAACCACACTCATACGGTTGAGCATCGGCAATCATAAAAATTCTGCCTGTACCTGACTGAACAATAGCCGAGTCGATAAAAGATGCACTGTCAGTTGATGTTATATTATCTGCATAATCATCAAAATGATTGACCATTACATATTCCCAATCATTATAACCGTCCTTTGAAATTGCAACAGCAATATCAATATTATTAGGTGAATCTGAGCCGTGACCGTAACGGATATCCGCACCTGCCATAACACTGCCGTCATTAAGAGTATAAAGAGCAGGAATACGATTACGCTCAGAACCATATTCCTTGTTGTCAAATATTTGCTCATATAATATTTTTGAAGCCATAATATTCTCCTTGTTTTTACTTAATTACCCAATTATAATACCAAAACCAACGTGTATTGTATATGCTTTTTTATTCACCATTGTTTTTATGTAATGAAAATGTTATACGATTTTAGTAGGATTTTGTTATAGTCAGGGAGTGTACGAAAGTAATGCATAGCACCTGAATAAATCTTAAAGGGCTTTCCGTCAAGCAAAAATTCAGTATCTTTTATTTCAAATGACTTTGCCGTTTTATATCTCCTTTATTAAGGATTTATATTACTTTAATTTTTTATTTAACAGTTCTTTATAAAGACCGTATGCCTCATCCCAATTTTCATTTCTTTGAGGCAGATATTTCTTTGTTTTTTCCGTTTTTGCTATGAGCATCCTTCCCTCGTCAACACTCTCGATTTCACCGAGGGCTTTAAGTTGAAGAATTATATTACCAAGGGCAGTTGCCTCAATTGGCCCTGCCACAACCGGAATATCTAAGCTGTTTGCAGTCATCTCACAAAGGAAACCATCCTTTGTGCCGCCACCTAAAATATTAAGCATTTTGAAAGTTTTACCTGTGCACTCTGAAATCTGCTCCATAGCATAACGATATTTAAGTGCCAGGCTTTCATAAATACAACGGACAATTTCTCCAACCGTCTGAGGAATTTCCTGATCTGTTTTTTCGCAGTATTTACGGATTTTGTTAGGTAAATCTCCATGTGCAGAAAGCATTGGTGAGTCAGGGTCAACAAAGCATTTAAAAGGCTTTGCTTCTCTTGCCATCATTTCAAGGTCGTTATAGCTATATTTCTGTCCCTGCTTTGCCAAATCTCTGCGAGTTTCCTGAATAAGCCACAAGCCGCTGATATTTTTAAGGTAATTCACCTTGCCGTTTGCACCCATCTCGTTTGAAAGTTCTTTTTTGTTGCTTTCATAGGTAAGCATTGGCTCGTCTAACTCACAACCAATAAGTGACCAAGTGCCACAGGACAAAAATGCGGCTTTTTCATCTGTAACACTCATAGCAGCAACTGCACATTGTGTGTCGTGACCTGCAACTGAAATAACCTTTATACCATTATATTCGCCTGTTACTGTTGCACTCTTAACTAACTGTGGGAACAAATTCGGGTTTATCTCAAAAGTGTTTAAAACATCTTTATCCCAAGCTCTTGTTGATGGATTTAACATCTGCGAGGTAGATGCAATACTCATTTCACAAACCTTGTTTCCAGTGAGCATATATGAGAACAAATCAGGCATAAAGAGTAATTTATCTGCACTATGCACATTTTCATCAACGGTCAGCTGAAAAAGTGTGTTGATATTCATAATCTGATTACCGGTTGCAAGGTAAAGAGCATCCAAACCCATTTTTTTACTTGCTTTTTCAACTGTATTTTCAGTTCTTCTATCTCTGTAATGAAACGGAAGGTGAATAAGCTTTCCGTTTTTGTCAAGAAGTCCGTAGTCAACACCCCAGGTGTCAAACGCAAGGGCGTCTACCTGACCTGCCTTTTCAATAGCCTTATCAATTTCACATTTAATCATTTCAACATCGTGACAGACATGACCGTCAACCGTTACAGGAATATTGTCAAAACGATGAATTTCCTCATAAGAAATCTTTTTGCCGTCATAAAAAGCCTTTATTGCTCTGCCGCTTGAAGCGCCAAAGTCAAATGCTAAAACAGTTTTCATCAGATAACACCCTTTTGAAGAATAAGATTTGCATAAAGTGCAGATTCACCTGTAGCAATAATAGCATAGCACTTTTTAGCTTCTTCATAAAAATCAAAACGCTCAATTTCACCGAATGCGTCAGCGCCTCTGTCATCGTGCCTTTTAACAATCTCTTTGTATTCGTTCCAAATTGGAGTTTCAACTGTATCTCCTGCCATAACCTGCATAAGTGAAACAGGGCTATCTACATAAGTATCAAGGGGGAATACTGTAAGGATTGCATCAAGAAGCTCTGTTGCAGAATGGCCATCTGCACGAAGCACTATTGCATTTTTACCCATACTTTCTGCTGGGAAGTTGCCGTCAGCAATAACTATTCTGTCACTATGTCCCATTTCGCAAAGGACTTTGAGCATTTCAGGGGACAAAATTTTTGGAATATTTTTAAGCATAATTAATCTTCCTTATTGTAATGTTTGTAACCCGGATGTTTACCTGTAACACCGTAGTAGTTTTCTCTTAAATATAAGAGTTTATCAATGTTTGGTTTTGATATTTCTTGTGCACCACCGAGAAGATGGGCTGTAAGTGAAATTTTAGCAAACAATTCAAGTGTTTCCATTCTGTAATATGCGGTAATCAAATCACAACCTACTGTAAGTGCACCATGATTTTGTAAAAGCATAACATCGTGCTCTTTAAGATATGGTGCAATAGCCTCAGGCACTTCGTTTGTACTTGGTGTGCCATAAGGAGTAAGCGGAATTGAGCCAATTGCAATAACCGTTTCAATCATTGAGTATTCATCAAGTGATTTACCGGCAACTGCATATCCTGTTGCTGTTGGCGGATGAGCATGAACAACTGCACCTACATCTTCTCGTTCCTTATAGCAACGAAGATGCATTTTAATCTCACTTGATGGCTTGTAAGGAGCACCTTCAAGCACTTCACCGTCCGCATTGATAATAACAAGTTTTTCAGGTGTGATAAAGCTCTTGCTGATACCTGTTGGTGTAGCCATAAAGTTACCGTCAGGAAGCTTTACCGAAACATTACCGTCATTTGCGGCAACCCAACCGAGCTGCCACATTTTATGACATACATCACAAACCTGTTCACGAATTTCCATATATGATAAATTTGACATTTTTAATTACCTCTTATTTCTTGAAAAGTGGACCGTAAGTCTCACAAGCACGATAATCCTGACCCTCTTTGTCCATACCAAATGCATTCCAACAAGCAGGACGGAAAATCTTATCTTCAGGAACATTGTGCATACAAACAGGAATACGAAGCATTGAGCACATTGTAATTAAGTCTGCACCAATGTGACCATAAGAAATAGCACCATGGTTAGCGCCCCAGTTCTGCATTACGTCATAAGCAGTTTTGAAAGCTGAACCCTCTTTACCGTCACAACGAGGTGCAAACCAAGTACAAGGCCATGTAGGATTTGTTCTTTCCATAAGCTTATCATTTACATCTTCAGGAAGATTAACTGTCCAACCCTCTGCAATTTGAAGAACAGGACCAAGACCCTTAACAAGATTAAGTCTAATCATTGTACAAGGCATTTCAGCAAAAGTGTTGAAGTGGCTTGAGAATCCGCCACCACGGAAGTTATCAAAACCTGCTTCGCACCAAACTGTTGCATCAGTCATTTTCTTGATGTCTTCATCAGTAACTTCCCACCACTTTTTCATAACTGCATTGCCGTTTTCATCAGTACAAACACCTGATGCATCAAGACAAGCAGCACCTGAATTGAGAAGGTGAATAATACCGTCAGACTCTTTTGCCTTACCTTCTAACTTATAACCTGTAACTCTTTCAGTAGCCTCACCTGACCAATACGTACGAACATCAGCAAAAATTTGTGCACGATGAGTGAGCAATCTCATAAAGAGCATACCAAGACCGTTAAGCACATCATTTTCAGTTGCCAATGTGTATGGCTCACGAGCACCCTCATAGTCAAATGTAGATGAAAGAAGTGCTTCAGGGTAGTCGCAGTTCGGCCAATGGTCAGTCCATTGTCTCTGGCCCTGGAAGCCACCTGCAATAGCATTGTGACCTACTCTTTCTTCTACAAAAGCATCAGGAAGATTTTCGTTACCTGCCATTAAATCCTTAATAATGCAGTACATTTTAACTGTGAATTCCCACTGCTTTTCTTTTTCTTCATCTGTAAATTTAATTTTATGGTCATTACCAAGGAATTTAACTGATTCAGGGTTATCATCACGACCCTCTTTGCAGTGTTCCTTTGTCCAGGCAAGAGCCTTCTGAAATTCTTCCTCGTTATAAATGCCTTCTTCCATTCGACGAAGGATTTCAACCTCATCAACAGACTCAACTCTCATGCCAAGGTATGATTCAATGAAGTCCTGGTCAATAATTGAACCTGCAATACCCATACATTGTGAACCAATCTGAAGATATGACTTGCCACGCATTGTAGCACAAGCAACTGCAGCACGACCAAAGCGGAGAAGTTTTTCTTTAACATCATCAGGGATTTCTGCAACCTGGTCAATATCCTGCACCTCATGACCGTAAATGCCGAATGCAGGAAGTCCCTTTTGTGCGTGACCTGCAAGTACCGCTGCAAGATAAACTGCACCGGGACGCTCTGTACCATTAAAGCCCCATACGCCTTTGATTGTATATGGGTCCATATCCATTGTTTCTGAACCGTAGCACCAACAAGAAGTAACTGAAAGTGTTATATCAACACCTTCTTTACGGAACTTGTCAGCACAGGCAGCAGCTTCAGGTACACGGCCGATACAAGTATCTGCCATAACAACCTTTACAGGCTCACCGTTAGAATAGAAAAGATTTTCTTCAAATAATTTTTTAGCTGCATTTGCCATTGCCCAAACGGTAGGCTCCAATGACTCACGAAGCTGCATTGGTCCGCGACGACCATCAACAACAGGACGAATACCAATAACAGGATAATCACCAATATATCTGTTTTTTGCCATAATAAAAATCCCCTTTGCATAAGTAAATTTAATATAAAAATTAGACAAATACAGTATATCAAATATACAATTTCAAGTCAACAAAGACAAAATAGAATACAAAATACTTTTATTATTATTGCTATCAGGGTGAATAGATTTTGTTATGAATTTCAAACGTTTCATTTTGAGAGGCAACTCCTTACAAGATTTGATACAATTGTATATTGCTACGATTTTCACAGTAAAACAACGATACCACTATCAACACAAATTGTATCAATAGTGGTATCTGATTTGGCATTGACTACGCTATTTAATACAATTCGTCGTTTTTGAGATAGCGTTGCAGTTGTTTTTTAGTACAGTTATGTTCAACATAATTAGTCAATAAACTCGTAATCAAAGGGGCATTTGTCTTTCCAGTATTGTTTATTCTTTTCCATTAACTCTCGCATAATTTCAACTGATTTTTTTAATTCTTTTGCGACAGTATTGCTACCTTTTACTATAACATAATTATATTGGCAATCACGATTTATCATATCCCAAAAAGCATCCCAATTTTTTCCGTACCAATCCGGAAAATCAAGTGAAACTCTGATTCGCTCATGTAAATCCATAATATATTTGCAATCGGTTAAATCAATAGTAGCTTTCTTTATTTCTTTCATATTTATCCTCCTTAAACAATTTCATAAAAGGTATGATAATGGTCATATGTAACAAAAATTAATCCATCACTTGACCATACAATGCGATGTAGGTTTCTTCGACCAGAGGTGTAATTTATATCTGCTTCATACCAGGTGCGACCAACCTTTTCAGGCAAGAGTCCGTCTTTGTTGTCGTAAACCCCTCCACCCAACATTCTGCCAGAAATATATTGAGATGGTCTGTCTCCAAAATTCCAACCCAGCTCACCTAATTGTTCTGGAGAATATAATATTCAGGTAATTTGCCATAATATTTCAACCAATAATCAGCACCATTGGTTTTGTTATGAGTAGCTCCACCTGCTTCAATAGCTCCAAGTTTTTCAAGAGCGCATCTACAATGGAAATGTAATGGTGGCTTTTGTGATAATTGTATCATTCAGTGCCAATATTTTATTGTGATTTTCTGCACAAGCAACACAGGTCTTTTCATCTAAAAATGTGTACATTTTTTGAATGTTATACTCGGTTTAATTTCAGGTGAAAAACTATCATCTCTTGCTTTAGTAAATAAATTGTTTATATTAAAACCTCCTTAGAAAACAAATGTTCTATAATTATTGTAGGAGGAATTTTTCACTTTGTCAAGAACTTTATCAAATAACATACAAAATCTATAATATTCTTAAGAAAAAAACTATAATTCAATTTTGAGTATTCACTGATAAAAGGAAAAATGCATCTTTTGTAATGAGCATTTTTGATATAATGACTTTTATTTTATATCAAAGGAGAGTTTATTATGTCACCTAAAATTTATACTCAAGAATTCAAGGAAGCGGTTGTTAAGTTTTATGAAAGAAATCACACCATTGCTGAAACCTTAATGGAATTCGGCATTTCTCAGACATCACTGTTTGATTGGAAGAAAAATTATAGTAAAGAACATAACCTTATTATTGATGGTGGTTCAAAATATAAAAATTTCCGTCAATCGCAAGCTCATTTAAAGAAAACGGAATGCATGCCAGAGGTTGTCCGTAAAGCATCTTGTGGTGTTAATGCCACAATCGATGATAAAATGACAGCGATTAAAGAACTTGAAGGACAATATTCCATACATGTTTTATGTGAAGCACTTAATCTTCCTTGTGGGACATATTATAACAGAAAACGACGCGAAATGACAATCTCTCAACATGAAAAAGATGATGAACAACTTAAACCAATAATAAAACAAATATTTTTAGATAGCAAAAAAAGGTTTGGCCGAAAACCTATAAAATACAAATTGGAAGAAATGGGTTATCAGATAAGTGAAAAGCGAGTTTGTCGGTTAATGCAGGAAATGAATTTGAAAGTAGAAAAACCAAAGTATATGGCAGAACATAAAAAGTCTATTCCGAGATATTATTTCAAAAATTATTTAAATCGTGAATTTAAACAAGACTCCCCAAATCGAGTTTGGGTATCTGATATTACATACGTTAAGGTTGGTAATGAATATTATTATATTTGCATAATACTAGATTTGTTTTCAAGAATGGCAATTACTTATGGTATATCAAATGTTATAGATACAACTCTCATAAAGAAAACTTTTAATGTCGCTTTCGATAAAAGAGGGAAGCCTAAAAATTTAATGTTGCATAGCGACCAAGAAGAATACATCAGTAAGTACAACTCACTTGTAGAACGACATGAAAAGATGCAGAGCCGATATGATTACCTGAAGAAAAAGAAAGAACGACGATTACAACAATTCGACCGAATGAGTTATTTTGTTTTCGCTGTCATAGAACTTGATGAGCTAGAATTACAGTTCAATCCGGCACTATGGCATACCACCGTTGAGCACGTAACTGTATATGCAGATGAACGATTATTGTTCCATTTCAAAAATGGTAGTGAGGTTGAGGTGAATAAATAGGATTAACACACAGAACTATCTTATACTATATGTTCTATTAGAATTGAAAGAATTAGTGAAATGTGATATAATGAAAAAAAATTATTAATTATATGAAGTGATAAATAAAATGACTTTATTAAAGAACTATTACAGCATTTACTCTACAATTCATAACGATATTAAAGATTTGATCAAATCAGGTAACTATGAGAGAATTATTTTAGATTTAATGAATGCATCTAAAACAATTTTTCCTGGTCACTATATCCATCAAGATAATCAAGCTCATGGCGAGTGTGATTTTGTCGATGCTGTAACTGGAGAGAAATTTGATGCTAAAATCCCTATTGATAAAAGACAAGGGAAAATGATTGGCAGTCGAAATGGTGATGTTGGTGCATTAACAACTGAATTGCGCAAAGAAGCATTAGAGTTTCAGCACTGCTTTTTGGGAAATCAAAAAAAGCCAATCAGAGAACTTAATTTATTCAAAAAAATGAAGAACAATATCAACAAGACAAAAGCAGAGGAAAATGTAATATTTTTCATTCCATATCCGATTGTTTTTGACTTTGAGAATTTTCCACTTATAGGAGCATCTGACCTTCTGAAAAAGATTTATCAAGAATTAGCTACTGACACTGATATATCTAGGAAACACTTATATGCAATTTATATTTCATTTGACAGGAAAATGGTTCTTCGGAATTTAGAAACAGATAAAAGGGAATACATTCAGTTTCCAGAAATTCAGCATTATATTGATTACGATATAAAACATATTGAAATAAACTAAGAGGGGTTGAGTAAAACTATGTCAGAAAAACATTATATATCGGAAAATGCTCAACTTATGGCTGAATGGGATTGGGAGAAGAATAATAAACTTGGTCTTTATCCAAACGAATTAACTCATGGTAGTGGCAAAAAAGTATGGTGGATTTGTGACAAAGGACATTCTTATGAGGCAGAAATTGGCAATAAAGTTAAGGGTTATGGATGCTGTTATTGTGCAGGCAAAAAAGTACTAAAAGGATATAACGATCTTGCGACTTTTTACCCCCAAGTTGCGGCTGAATGGAATTATAAAAGAAATGGCGACCTTACTCCTGCGACAGTTACATTTGCAAGCAACAAAAAGGTGTGGTGGAAATGTAAAAGATGTGGCAGTGAATATGAGTCTTATATAAACAACCGAACTCGCAAAGGCGTTGGTTGCCCTTATTGTGCAGGACAAAAAGTTCTTGTAGGGCATAACGATTTACAAACAGTTTTCCCTGATTTAGCTGTCGAATGGAGTAATAAAAACACTATAAAACCTACCGATGTCACAGCACATTCAAACAAAAAGGTTTATTGGGTTTGCCCCCTTGGACATGATGATTATTTGATGTCTGTCAAACAACGAAGCAATAGGCAAGGCTGTCCTATTTGCGCACAGCAAAGCCAAACTTCCTTTCCTGAACAAGCAATATATTTTTATCTCAAGCAAGCGTTTCCTGATACGGTAAACAGATATATATTTGATGGACGAGAAATTGACATATTTATTCCATCAAAAAACATTGGTATTGAATATAACGGCTATTTTTCACACAAGAAAAAGCTCGAAAAGGACATTCTCAAAAAGGAGTTTTTTGAATCTGTTGGGATTACTTTATTTGTGGTAAAGGAATACAAGTATACTGAAGAGCAGGAACACGCAGACTTTTATATTCGTGAAAGAACATCTTTTAATGATTTGACCTACCTTATCCAAGATGTGCTTAAATTAATTTGTGCTGGTGCGTCAATTGATGTTGATTGCTCAAGAGATGCCATTTCTATTAAAAATCAATATGTCATCTTGCGCAAAGAAAATAGTATTGCTGCCGTAAGGCCCGATTTGGTTAGCAGGTGGGATTATGAGAAGAACGGTTCTATAACGCCCGAAATGGTGACACTTGGTACTGGACAACGATTTTATTGGAAATGCAAAATATGCAATAGATCATATCTAGCGTTACCGAGCAAAATAGCTGAAGGAAGTGTGTGTTCCAAGCATCGTAATCTTTTGAAACATGAAGGCAATGATTTAGCTACCAAACATCCCGAATTGTTAAAATACTGGGATTATGAAAAAAACGAAGTAAAGCCATCCGAAATATATGGTGGTGGAGAAAGAGTTGTATATTGGATATGTGAAAAGGGACATAGTTACACCAAGTCGATATTAAAGCATATACGTGGTGAAGGCTGTCCTATTTGTGCAGGGAAAAAGGTGATATCAGGTTTTAATGACTTAAAAACATTACGTCCTGATATTGCACAAACATGGAACTATGCAAAAAATGGAAATATTTTGCCTTCACAGGTTACAGAGCATAGCAACAAGAAATACTGGTGGATATGTGATAAAGGTCACGAATGGGAAACCTCAGTTAAAAATAGGAGTTATGGCAAAGGTTGTCCTTATTGTTATAAGGAACAAAAAGGTAAAAGACAAATAAATATGTATGATGCAGATACTCTAACTTATATAACGACATTTGATAGTGTTAAGTCTATTTGTGATTATCTAGGGTTAGATTACAAAAAAACAAATAGTGCTATCTCACATGTATGTAAAAAAGAACAAAAAACACTAATGGGAAAGTATATTTTAAGGGATGCAAATGATGATGAGTTTAGTACTAAATAGCATTTCTTCAAGGTATAAAGTTTGGCATAAGAATCACAACTGAAGCTTTTATTGATGAGTCAAAGAATTTTAAAGATATTTAATTGCAATTCAGCTGTTTAACGATTATCAGTAATTTAACGATAGGTTAGAGAGTTTCTATGTAATCAAGTAAATAGGCAATAAGAAAGCGTTGCAAGAGGGACAACAAAATCCCAAATGCAACGCTTTTACTTTGTGTTATGTATCAGTCTAATATTCTTCCGTCAGTAGAAACTGTAACAACTCGCCAAGGAATAAATTTACCACTTGTTTGTAGTGCTCTTTTTACGGCATTTTCAATTCCACCACAACACGGAACATCCATTCGTACAACAGTAACACTTTTTATATCGTTATTTGCAATTATTGATGTCAGTTTATCGGTATAATCGCCTTCATCAAGTTTAGGACAACCGATAAGTGTTACACGATTACGGATGAATTCATTATGAAAATTACCATAAGCGTATGCAGTACAATCTGCAGCAACTAAAAGGTTTGCTCCATCAAAATATGGTGCGTTTACAGGCACGAGTTTAATCTGCACAGGCCATTGTGAAAGTTGGCTTGTTGTAAATGCAGTTTCAGAAGTACTGCAAGGTTCACGATTGATAGACTTTGATTGAGTACCAGGACAACCACATGGAAGTGGAGTTGATGTCTTCCTTGCCTTTGATTCAAGAACTGCTGCTTCATTATAAGCAGGTGCTTCTCTTTCTTCAAATGTTATGGCATCAACAGGACAAGCAGGTAGACAATCGCCAAGTCCGTCACAGTAATCTTCACGAACAAGTTTAGCTTTACCGTTTATCATTTCAATAGCACCTTCGTGACAAGCAATAGCACAAGCACCACAACCATTACATTTTTCTTCATCGATTTTTATAATTTTTCTAATCATATATATTACTCCTTATCTTGATTTTATGGCATAATTATATTACAATAAATAAAACAAATCCGTTGTATTTACAACAAAAAGAGAGTTTTCTATGAAAAAATATATTCCAATTCTTAAACGAACCAGATTATTTGCAGGTGTTGGAGGTAGTGAAATTGAATCGATGCTCTCATGCCTTGACGCAAGATTATGTACCTATAAAAAAGGCGAATATGTGTTGAAACAAGGTGAACATTTAAGTGATATAATCGTTTTATTAGATGGTAATTTGCACATACAGAAAGATGATTATTGGGGCAACCGAAGTATCCTCGGTCAGATCTCTGTTGGAGAAATGTTCGGTGAAGCATATGTTACTCCTGAAAGTGGTACTCTGCTTAATGATGTTGTAGCGTTAGAAGATAGTGTAGTTGTTTTCTTTGATGTAAAAAGAATTATTACTACTTGTTCTTCTGCCTGTCGATTTCATGCTACTGTTATTCAGAATATGTTTTACGCAATATCTGAAAAGAATAGAAAACTTGTGCAGAAAATCGGTCATATGTCCAAGCGTTCTACACGGGAGAAACTAATCTCTTATTTGTCTGAAGAAGCCAAACGACAGAATAGTTCTAGTTTTACAATTCCGTTTAATCGTCAGCAACTTGCTGATTTTCTATCCGTTGACCGAAGTGCCATGTCAAATGAATTATGCAAAATGCGAGACGATGGACTTCTGGAGTTTGAGAAAAATATGTTTAGATTGTTATAGATATATCTTTTCAGCTGTTTAACGATAGGTTAGATAGAGTTTCTATGTAATCAAGTAAATAGGCAATAAAAAGCGTTGCAAGAGGGAGTGGTGATTTCCCAAATGCAACGCTTAATTCTTTTATGTGGCTATATTACTACGACTTTTGC
Source organism: uncultured Clostridia bacterium (assembly GCA_937920235.1). Classification (GTDB taxonomy): domain Bacteria; phylum Bacillota; class Clostridia; order Oscillospirales; family Acutalibacteraceae; genus Fimenecus. The sequence goes on from CALGUK010000039.1 coordinate 40,966, forward strand.
AATAAAACAACGATACCACTATCAACACAAATTGTATCATAGTGGTATCTTATTTGGCATTGACTACGTTTCGCAGATATTTCACTCGTTCCGCAAGGGAACGAAATTCGTTGAAAAAGCATTTCTAAAGAAGCGTTTTTCTGGCATTGATTACGCTATTTGATAAAGTTAGCCATCTTATGAAAAAAGTATCATACAATTTCGGAGAAAGAATCAAGCACCAACACAAGGAACGGTGCTTAATTCATAATTAATTATTCACATTTTTTATATAATGAAAAGAGGTGATAGGATTAATAGTGTGGTGCATTACACTCACAAACCGGGTTTATACCCAAAATTTTGTTAAAGAAATTAATTATATTCCAAATAAATCTAATGAAACCATCATTATGACACATATGGTCGCAAATAACTGGGTTTTCTGGTTCAGTGTCAATGATTCTTATTCTTCCATCACCATTTGGGTTACCATACATCTCATCTGTGATTTTACCATTAAGTGTTTCCGTAAAATACTTAATCAACATCTCAGAATCACAGGGAAGACCGTCTTTTTGAACAATTTTTGCACCATCAAGCATGGTAAGCCCATCGCCACCCTGAAGAAGCACATAAGTACTACCAGCTAATGTGTATGTCTTATCAAGATTGATAGGTTCATTGCCTATTCGAACGTTCTGAATTCGGCGTTCCTTTGTATTGTCAACTCCAATAAAATTATCGAGTTGGTCAGTAATGATGGGTGTTTCTCTGTAAGTGTGGATTTCAAATGTCACACCTGAAACTTGGAAGAAACTGCCAAGAACTTCGGGACATTTACGAGCACCGTGTTCAAGTATATCAACAATCTGTTGTCCTGTAACCTCAAGAACACACATTTCATTGTTGAACGCATTCACATCCATAAGATTTTTTCTTGATACACCTCCGACCTCAATCTCTGCACGAATACCGCCACCATTTGCTATTGCAACATCTGCACCGGTTACAGCACGATAAGCATCGGCAACAAAATCGCCTGCATTCGTTTCTCTCTTCCTTATAGCCCTACTTCCGTCAGACTCATAGATAATAAGTTTTGCTTCTGATATGCCGATATCATCATAAAGATATGCTATGTCTTTTTTGTAACCGTCAACCTTTTTCTTAACGGTATCGTAAGCTGATTTTGCGTCTGCCGACATTGTTTCAATATCAACCTCGTCAGGATTTATGAGGTCAAATTCAGCACCTCTGTCAGTGATTGTCATCATACCGAAGTTTTGGAGTTTTGTACCTGTTGAAGTAACCACAACATCCTCGTTAACTTCGTTTTTGTAAACAGCGCTCTGGATTGTTTCGTGAGCATGTGCATCAATGAAATAGTCAATGCCATCTGTATTGGCAATGATATCAGTGGTTTTCCAACCATCATTTGACCCAAGAATACCAATGTGACCCACTGCAACAACAAAATCTGCACCATCATCAATAGCATTGTCAACGCTTTCCTGAATGTTTTCATAGAGGTCTTCGTTTGTCATACCACCCGGATGAGTAGGGAAACCATAAACATAGTTGCCATTTTCGTCTTTGAAAAACTCAGGAGTTGATGATGTGACTGTGTCAGGTGTTGTGATACCCACAAAAGCTACCTGATAACTGCCAAAATCTTCAACTGCATAAGGAGTAAGCACAGGTGAAACATATGGAAGATAATAAAAATTAGAACTGATATAATCATATTCGGCTTTATTCTGTGCAAGGTCAAGGAAAACATCCATACCATAATCAAATTCATGGTTACCGGGGACTGCATAGTCATATCCAACCTCATTCATAATATCAACCACAGCTTCGCCTTTGGTCATTGAACCGATAACCTCACCTTGAATAGCGTCACCAGCATCAACGGTGATAACTGTGTGACCGTTAGCTATAAGTTCTGCTCGATATGCTGCAAGAACCGCATAATCATCAATTGCACAATGAACATCATTTGTATAAAGTATTACTATATCCTGCTCTGCCGCTGTTACGACCAACGGCAAAGCAGAGATTATCATTATAATTGATAGAAGTATTGATAAAAATTTTTTCATAATTTACTCCTGCGTTATATAAATTTTGCTTAATAATGTGCTATACCACATTCACAAGTTCGGTTTGTACCAAAGATTTTTGAGAAGAAAAGCGTGATTTTCCAAAAGCAACCTGCAATTCCGTTTTTGTGACATTTGTGGTCGCAATTATTATATTTATCAATTTTTTCAGAAACAGAATCAATTTCTATATTAAGTGTAGCAAGTTCATCTGCAATTTCAGCATTTGATTCAGGATTTGTTGACTTGATTTCTTCAAGTTCTGTCTTGATAGCACCAATTTCACCTTTGAATTTATTATCAACATCTTTTTCTTCAAGTTCTGCTATTTTTGCTTCAATTTCAGTATAGTCAGGCTTAATAAATGTGCCATCTGCTATACCAGTTTCAAGGTCATCACACAAATTGTTAAAACCATCTTCAAGACCGTCAAGGATGTACTGTTCTTCTTCGGAATAGTTATTTCTGAGCCACATACCATCTAGGTGCTCATCAATCATCTCATTCATTTTTTCATATATATAGTCCTTCGCTACATCATTCAAATCATTGTTATTTATAAGCTGTTGATAACGGTCATAAGCTGCGTCATATCCACTGTAATCAGCTTTTTTCAATCCGCAGATACATTCATCATCATCTCCGTCAAAACTATGCTTGTGTGTATCAACTTCAAGTTCAAGATACTGCTTATTGATTGTGGTCGGCACATCGTCTTTTTCTGTTGCAAAGGACAACGGTCCTAAGCAAAAGAGCATTGCCAGAATTAATAATATACTTAAAGTTTTTTTCATATAATTTTCCTCCGTTTAAACTGTTTCTTTTTTATTAAAAAGTCTTTTAAAGCCTTCAATAACAACGCATATTCCAAGTAAGATTATTAATGTTGCGAATACAAGTTGTAAAACATCACCAAATACATCTGCTGAAGTTGAAGTTATGAGTAACGTCGATTTTTTATAGATTGTCATGCCAAGTGCAGAGAAGGTTACTGCAAGCATAACACCAAGTGGAATGTACATAAACCAACGAACTTTCTTTGTGCGTTTAAGGAATACTGCACAGGCAAGGAAGGCAAATACGGACAAAAGTTGATTTGAAGCACCGAAAAGTGCCCATATATTTTTGTAACCTACAAGTGTCAGGCCGTACGCTAACACGAGTGTTATAATAGTTGCAAAATATTTATTTGTAAGAACTCGTCTGACTTTACCCATATTATCATCAGTTACCGAATCGTCAAGGAAAAGTTCCTGAAATGAAAGTCTGCCAACTCTTGCAACAGAGTCAAGAGAGGTAAGTGCAAATGCAGAAATCGAAAGGGTAATGAGTGTATATACTATATCGGATGGAAGTCCCAAAGTAGTTAAGAAACCTGATACTGCACCTGCGAAAACCTGTGCCGGTGTGTTCCAGCCTTGTGCAGCAGCTTCACCAGTAGCAAATGATGCAACAGCAATAAGAGCAATTACAGCCAACATACTTTCAAGTAACATTGAGCCGAAAGATACGGGCAACATATCTTTTTCATTTTTTATCTGTTTGGATGCTGTGCCTGATGAAACAAGTGAATGGAAACCTGAAACAGCACCACATGCAATTGTTACAAAAAGAATTGGGAAAAGATAGTTTCCATCAACCTCAAACCCTACAAAAGCAGGTAAGTTAATCTGTGGGTTTGCTATGAAAACACCGGTAACCGCTGCGATTATCATTGCCACAAGAAGATAACTGTTAAGATAGTCTCTTGGCTGGAGAAGAATCCAAACAGGCACAACCGAAGCAACGAAAATGTAAATAAATACAAAGATATGCCATACATCAAGAGATAGGAATACAGGAAGCTTAAGACCGATAACAATTGATACAATCAACATTACTATTGCAATAATTGTGTTAATTGCTGTGGGGAATTTTGTGTATTTTAAAATAAGACCAAGAATTACAGCGAAAACGATAAACATCATAGAGGTTGTAGCAACTGCACCATTGGCTGTTATGTTAGTACTTTTGATACCCTCAGTTACAGTGAATCCCATGAATGTACCTGCAACGATATCTGCAAAAGCTGCAACAACGAGAATGCAGAAAAGCCAGCAGAAAAGCAGGAACATTTTTTTGCCTGTTTTACCAATGTATTTTTCGATTATGTAGCCAATACTTCTGCCTTTGTTTCTGACAGAAGCGTACATAGATGAAAAATCCTGTACAGCACCAAAAAATACACCGCCAATCAAAATCCAAAGCAGTACTGGCACCCAACCAAACATTGCTGCCTGAATAGGTCCGTTAATTGGTCCTGCACCTGCGATAGATGCAAATTGATGACCGAAAACAATACTTTTGGGTGCAGGTTCATAGTCAACTCCGTCACGTTGTTCATAAGCAGGAGTTGTTCTTTTAGGGTCAACACCCCATTTTTTAGCAATCCACCTACCGTATAATATGTATGCAAGAAGCAATACAGCAAGTGAAATAATCATTATTGTTATTCCGTTCATTTTGCTACCTCCTAGGGTTCAATTATGTTGAATTTTGCATTATCCGTTACGCTGAATTGATTAAGGTTATCGACTATAAGATTAAGTTTTGTAGTATCGCCTTCGAGTTTCATTGAGGCACTGATTTTCTTCATATCTCTGCCTAGAATCAATGCAAGTGCATTTTTAGGACAGGTTATTGTAAGGTCAGCAGAATCGGATAAGCAGTTATGATACTGAAGTAATGCCCCGTTTACAAAGTGTAACATATACTTTTCACCAGTATTCGTCAACTCTATATTTATAACAAAATCTTCATTTGCAAGAGCTTCTTTATCGAGAAGAATTCCAATATAGTCGAATATCATTTCAGGAGTCATATTTTTTAACATACTACCATCGGATTTTGCATTCTTTCCTTTTTCTGATGCATTACCATTTCTAAGTTCAAGAGCCGCCGAAAGATATGCATTTCTCCATGTGCCTGACTCGGATTGATAACCAAGCTGTTCCAGTGCGTCTGCACAAAGAAGTCTGGCTGCCATATTTGATGGGTCAGCATAAACTAAAACATTGGTTACCTCTGCTACCCATTGATATTCACCCTTGTTATAATCTTCTTTGGCTTTACGCAACACTTCGTTTGTATCACCAAGATATTCAACCCATTTTTTTGCACTTTCTGTGGGTTCAAGAGGATTGAGATTTACAGGGTTAGCATCATACCAGCCAATATACTTTTGATAAACTGCCTTTGAGTTGTGAGCAACAGTTCCGTAATATTGGCGTGTAAACCAATTCTTTTCAAGCTCTTTTGGGAGTTTTATCATATTTGAAATTTCATTAGAAGTGTAACCCTGATTAATATATGTAAGTGTCTGGTCATTAATGAATTTATAAACAGCAGCAGTGTCCGTGAGATAATCATTTACAATTTCATTACCCCAATGTGGCCAATTGTGTGATTGGAAAGTAAGCTCAACTTCCTTGCCGTATAGATTTATTGCCTCTGTAATATACTTTGCCCACGCATTTCCATCGCGAATTTGTGCACCTCTTAAAGTGTAGAGGTTATGAAGCGTTGCAGTACAGTTTTCAGCAACCCAAAGAGCATTCATCTGTGGGAACCAGATATTCATTTCAGCAGGAGCTTCCGTTCCGGGAGTCATTTGAAATTCCATAGTTATACCATCAATGGTGTATGTTTCACCGGTTTCTTTTATTTCGTAAGTAGGAGCAATAAAAGAAACTGTACCTGTTGACTGTCCCATTCCAATTCCCATAGCTACTTTGCCTTTTTCTGATTGCTCAAGAAAAACACCATACTGATAAGATGCTCTTCTGCCCATACCTTTACCTGCGTAGATGTTTTCACTTACCGCATGTTCAGTAAAATGCTGTGGAACAATTATTGGGACAAGTCCGCTTTCTAATTGCTTTTCAAGAGATAATGAGCTGTCAGCAATGATATTATCAGTAATAACACCTTTTATTCCACCATAGTGGTCAACATGAGGATGTGAAATAATAACGGCTTTAACAGGCAACTTGCCAAGGTTCTTTTCAACAAGTTGCATTGCTGCTTGAGTACATTCAACACTCATAAGAGGGTCAAATATAATCCATCCCGTATTGCCTTTGATAAGTGTGAGATTTGCCATGTCATAGCCTCTCACCTGATAGATATTTTCGCAAACCTCAAACAATCCATATGCGTGATTATTCTTTGTATTTTCCCAAAGGCTTGGATTCACCGTATCGGGACATTCTTTATAATTATCAACAAAACTATATGCCTTCTGACTCCAGATAACATTGCCATCTGCATCCTTGATTTCAAGTGATTCAGGTGCATCTATAAGACCTTTTGTTGCAAACTTATATTCGGTTTTATTTTCAAAATCAAGTGTTGAGTAAAGCGCAGAATTAACTTGAACTGTGTATTCTGTCGCATCTTTTGTTTCTGCTGTCAATCCGAGTTTAGATACCATATCAATATTGTTATCTGAGCCACAAGCAGCAAGCGAAAATAATAATATGAACGACAGTAAAACTGATATTTTTTTCTTCATTATTTTTCCTCCAATTTGGTTTATTGCTTAAATTTAATAATTTTATATGATATAGTAATCAAACATAAAGTTTGCACTTTCACCGGCAATTCTCAATGAAACATAACCGGATACATCTTCTATCACATATGTTTGCATTAATTCGTTCAACTTGAATTCGTGAACTATTTCATCGTCAACAAGTAATACAATTTTAAAGTTACCTTCTGTGACCTGTGCGTGGTTGATATTGAATTCCATACGGTTAGCAACTATATTTTCACCATAGATTTCTTCAACACCTGTAAACTTTTCAGAAGAATAAGATGTAGAATTTGTAACAATGCCGTTTGATGTTTTCAACCCCATAGCACCTACATCACGATTTATTATGTTTGAATCTGTGATTGTTTGCAAATTGTAGTTGTCAGCACCGTTTGTGTCCTCAATATGTTCAAGACCATCCTGCATAAACCATATGATAGCAACTACTACCATAATGATAGCACCTATGCCTATAAGTATCTTTTTTGTCTTTTCATTTAATTTCATTTTTTATTTTCCTCACTTTTTATTCTGGCGACAAGTACAAATACCTATCAAATCATCACCGTGCAAATAATGCTCGCATTCTGCACACTCATTGAATCTACTCGATTTGCCTTTATAGTGCTTACAAGCATCTTGCATTTTGGTTACAAATGCCTGACCACTTTCTGTATATTCCGGTATTTTAATAAAGTCAGGATAAATAGGCATAGGTTCAACTGCTGGATTTTCCCTTTCACATTCCTCATAATAACCGTAATACAATTTGAATGTATGTCCTAGGATATTCAAAACTTTATAAAGGTCTCCTTCTTTTACTTGTTGCTTTGTTTCTTTAAAAGAAGAATTATCAAACATCTCATTCACCTTTCTTTCTCAATAAAAAAACTGCTATACCGTTTTATTGACAACAGTATAGCAGAGATTATTTTATTTCTTTACTACCTAAAAAGGCTTTTTTTGGTCATATTTTTGAAAGTAATATATATCTTTTATGGCATATTTTGGATATGATTTTCATAAGAATGCAGCAAATTCATCACGGCCAACACCAGTTTTTTCTGACACGATACGAATCGCTTGTTTAACACCTGAAAGGGACATATGAAGTTTTTCGGCAATTTCGCTGTTTTGCAGACCAAAAGAAGCAAGTTTTGCAACTTCTCTTTCTCTTTGTGAAAGTGTTGTGATAATTGTTTTTCCACGAACACTTCCACTAAGTTTTGACCACCCCGTATTATATATTTTATAAAGTGATTTGACTTTACTCCATACATCAGGGTCAAGCCGAGTTAAACGACTTTCTAAAAGAGGATATAAAGCACGACAATATTCCGCAAGTAGTCCGTAAAGCCTGTCGTTAAGAGATAATGCTATGGCACGGTCTATATGATAAATTGCCTGCTCATCATTTCCAATGGTATTATATACGGTAGCACAAGTCATTCGTAGATAAATTTCTGCAATAAGAGATTTATCTGCCATCGCTTGAGAAATCATAGGCTCAATGGTAGATGGTATTATAGTCAGCAGAGCAAGTCCGTAAATACCCGGCAATTCAATTTGTTTTGTGGCTAAAGCATATCCTACGGCATATAAATACTTCGCATAAAATACCTTTGCAGCAGGGAGAGCATCATCAGGCAAAACCTCAAAACGACCAAATTTAAACCATTCTGGAAATGTTTCAATATTATAGAGCATACTGTCAACTGCTGTAATTGAAAATGCCATAATATCACGGTCTTTATCTGTTTTTCCTGGTGCATCCGCAATATGCATCTTAGCTTTTCTCCACATATTAAGGTCACCGTGCCAGATGGCACAAAGTGCTAAAAGCATACCTGCAGAAAGAACGGCATAGAAACCAGAGTGCTTGTTTAATAAGTAATTTGCACTTTCATAAACCTTATTAATTTCACCACGAGAATACGCAATTTCTGCAGCAAAAAGAACTTGAGCTTCGTGATTATCAGAAAGTTGTAATATACTTTCCTCAGCGGTGCCTGGGGTGTTGTATAAATCACTCATATAAAGAAATGGAGTTTTTCTCGGTAGTGGAAGATTTACACTTAATAAATCAAACGCTTCTTTTCTGCCCGCTTTTGTTCTTCCGTCTGTTGGTTTTGCGGTATTCTGTGGTATCATCCAATCTCTGCCAAAGCGAAATGCACCCTCAATTTTACCTTGAGAACAGAGAGCCTGAACTCTTCTTGCAGATAGTCCCCATTTTTTCGCAACATCCTCAATTTTCAAATAATCCATTTAATATACCCCACACATGAGAATATTCGTCTTAACGAACGATATATTGTTCGTTATACCGTTATATATTATATAGGTTCTAAAACAAATTTTCAAGAAGTTATCAGTAATTTAACGATAGGTTAGAGAGATTTTCTTGCTAATCAACTAAATAAGCAATAAAAAAGCGTTGCAGAAGGGAGTGGAGATTTCCCAAATGCAACGCTTAATTCTTGTAAATGGCTTAAATGCTATCTAAAACAACGATACCACTATTAACACAAATTGTATCAATAGTGGTATCTGATTTGGCATTGACTACGCTATTTGATATAATTCGTCATTTTGGGAGTAGCGTTGTAAGTATTATTACATACAGCTTAGTGAGGTTGAGATAAAACTTTAAAAAATGTTTATATACGAAAAAAAGCAACAGAATAATAGCTGTTGTTTTTTTGTTGCGTGAGTGGTATAATTATTTTAAAAAATAAGAATTTATAGGTGCAAAATATTTATATTTATTTCTTTGACAATGACAATTCCTCTCTTTATATTATTTTTCGTATTCCCTGTCATTGGTTTTGCTGCTGAAAAATCATGAAAATCAGGTATAGTTGAAAGTGTTGATGAATTTTCAAAAGAATACGGAATGATAAATGATTAAGCAGGACATCTTGTCTTTTCTGTTCTTTGATGATATAATTTTATAAAATGATTTAGGAAAGTGAAATGACTCTCAGCAAAAAGTGGTAATCAACGGATAATGGCATTGAGCTTAGTGATAAACTTATTATAAATTGGAAAAACAAATAAAAAAGGAGATAAAATTATGGCAGCAATTTTACAAAAAATACTCAGCTTTTTAACTTCCGTTATTGTATTTATTACCGGCTTATTTGGATTTGGCGGTTCTAATGAAGGTAAAGTGGATGATTTCAAGGTAACAACCTATTTAAGAGGTGACAGTGTTTATTCTGCAACCGACCTTAAATCTGAGGATTTCGACATCATAACTGACCTTATAATTTTCGAATGTGCCACATTCAACAACAAAGGTGAGGTTGAATATGACGAGGCAAAAATGGAAAGAGTTATGTCTGCTGTTCGTACTGTCATTGGTGACAGAGATATCCACATTACCCTAAATATTCTCGGTCCTTCAGCTAACACAGATTCCAATGATTGGTATGAACAGATGGATTCTCAGAGCAAAGAGCACAACAAAGCCTTTAAAAGCGGAGTTCTTGAAGAAAACATTGTAGAAGTTCTTGAAAAATATGACTTTGACGGTGTTCACTTTGACTACGAATACCCGCTTTCAGATAAAGCATGGTACTATTTCAACAGATTTCTTGTTTCACTCGGGCGCGAACTGGGAGATGATTATACCCTCGGTGTTGCAGCCAGCACATGGAATATGCATTTCACCTTTAATGCTATTTCGGCTGTTGACACTTTCGAGCTTATGACTTATGACTATGTTGATGCAAACGGAAAGCACGCAACTTATGAGGATACTGTTGCTCAGCTTGAGCAAATCAAGGACTTAGGTATTCCGGTAAGTAGGATAAATATTGGCCTTCCTTTCTATTCAAGACCAACAGACCTGTCAGCTTATTGGTACGGTTATAATAGTTGCTATGATAAAATGACCGAGGACGGCTGGTATCATTGTGATGAAATAAACAAGGATTTTTGGTTCAACACTCCTGATGTTATAAGTCAGAAAACGCAGTACGGCATCGATAATGGTTTCGGTGGTGTTATGATATGGCACTACAGCTGTGACCTTCCTTCAACTCACGAAGGCTCACTTCTCAGAGCTATCGGTGAAACAGTAGATAATAATTATTGATAAAACGAAGCCTCACATTGTATGAACAGTGTGAGGCTTTTGCGAAGGAGGTATATTACGAAAGTTATTGAAGAGGGTTGGTGTTCCGGCAACAATTCTTACCCGACAAACGGTGCAGATGTTGAAAGATATAAAAATATACGAATAAGGAATAAGACCTGCCTTTTAAAAAGCGGGTCTTATTCTTTGTAATTATGCTTACAGCTTCTGGAACCTTGTTGTTTTACAATAAAAAGCGTTGCAAGAGGGAGTGGTGATTTCCCAAATGCAACGCTTAATTCTTTTAAGTGGCTTAAATGCTATATAAAACAACGATACCACTATCAATACAAATTGTATCAATAGTGGTATCTGATTTGGTTGCGGAGGAAGGACTTGAACCAACGACCTTCGGGTTATGAGCCCGACGAGCTACCAACTGCTCTACTCCGCGATATTTAACGACTACTCTCTTGAGTGCCATATAATAATACACTGATTTTACTGTTTTGTCAAGTACTTTTTACAACATATTTTATTTATATGTTAATATTATATATCGTTATACAGGAAATTATTCCTTTTTCGTTGAAATTTCATTCCAAAGAGTAAATCCGAGGATAAGTGCTCCGCCTATTATCTGCATTATCGTCATTTTTTCATTGAGGACGACGACGGATATGAGGACTGCCACAAGAGGATCAATATAGCTTAAAATCGCGGCCTTTTGTCCGGGAAGCTCCTTGAGTGATGAAAAATACAAGCAGTATGTCACTCCTGTATGAACAAATCCTATTACAAGCAGGAATATCCAGCCTTTTTTATCAAGAGTATTGAGGTTGATACCGTCCGTCAGTAAAACATACGGAACAAGCACCGCTATTGCCGCAAGGAACTGCAGAAATGTACGATGGATACCGTCAACATTTTTTATAAATTTATTTATCAAAATAACCGTTGCATAAAGTGCAGCCGCACCGAGACCGAAAAGTATTCCCTTAAAATGACTGCTTCCGTGACTCAGATCGCCAATACCCGTTATCAGCACTATTCCCAGGGTTGACATAATGAAGCATATCCACTGTTTTGCACTCATTTTTTCTTTGAAGAGCACAGGACAGGCAACGGTAACTATAACTGGAGCAAAATAATAGCTCAGAGTAGCCACCGAAACCGTTGTGTACTTATATGCTTCAAAAAGAAAAATCCAGTTAAATCCCATTGCAATGCCGGATAACATCAAAAGCGGTATTTCTTTTTTTATCCTTGAAAAAGGTATTTTCTGCTTGGTTATCAAAAGAAAAAGTCCGATTAGTATTGCCGCAAGTACCGCACGGTAAAGAGCAATTTCACCTGACGGCAAGGGAATATTTCGCACAAAAAGTCCTATTGTACCGAAAACGGTCATTGATATTACAAGCATTCTTCTTGCATTTAATGTTTTTTTCATAAATAAATCTCCGCGCTGTATTTGAAACATTATTTTCACAGGTATGGAAATATTTTACAGCAGTGCGGAAATATCGTCAACTGTTTTATTGTAAATAAGCATAAAATGTGGTATTATTTTATACAGATACTGAAAAGGCGGTGAAGATGTGTTTGAAAAGCTGTCAGCCGAAAAATCAAGCTGGGAAATTTTAGGTGAATCCGCCCTGCCCGTTGTTGTTTACGGCACGGGAAACGGTGCGGACAAGGTTTTTGACGAATTTGAAAGGCTACACATTAAGGTTTCTGCCGTGGCGGCAAGCGATGGATTTGTGCGGAAACGAAGCTTCCGCGGATTCGAGGTCAAGTCATTTTCACAACTTGAAAAAGAACTCGGTGATTTTATCATCGCGCCCGCTTTTGCAAGTCCGCGTCCCGAGGTTATCGCATATTTCAAGTCTTTAGCACTACACCATAAGATAATAATGCCTTCTGTTCCCATATATGAAAGCGAAATATTCAACAAGGATTTTCTCAATAATAATCTCGAATCAATTCACCTGGCCTTTTCGCGTCTTGCGGATAATCAGTCAAAAAAGGTCTTTGAAAATATAATACATTTTCAGATTACGGGTAATCCGGATTACTGTTTTGACTGTGAAACCTCAAAAGACGAAGCATTCGGGATTCTCGGTTTAGGGGAAAATGAAAGTTTCCTCGACCTAGGAGCTTATCGCGGAGATACGGTTGAAGAATTCCTGAAATACGCCGTATCATACAAAAAAATTGTTGCTGTCGAGCCCGATGCAAAAACATTCGGAAAGTTGAAACAGAACTGCACGAATCTTGAAAACTGCATATTGCTTAACAATGCAATCTGGAGTGAGAAATGCATGCTTACCTTTGAGGGTAACAAGGGCCGCGGCGGTTCTGCCGGTTCATACGGTCAAGAAGCAGAGGCAATCACGGTTGATAATATTACAGAGAAATACGGCACTTTTACTTATATCAAAGCTGATATTGAGGGTGCGGAAAACGAAATGCTTAAGGGTGCAAAAATCACATTAAATCAGAAACCCGCATTATGTATTGCGGCATATCATAAAAGCGAGGATATTTTTTCTCTTGTCAACAAAATATACGAGATCAACAACAACTATAAAATATACCTTCGTCATCATCCCCATATTTCTTTCTGGGATACAAATCTTTATTGCATATAGGAGTATAAAATGAGTATAAAACTTATTGTTACCGATCTTGACGGTACATTTTTAAAAAGCGACCATATCACTATTCCGCAGGAAAATATCGATGCCTTTCGCAGAGCTCACGAGATGGGTATTAAGATAGCCGTTGCCAGCGGAAGAACAAAAATACTTACCGATTATCTTATGGAGCAACTCCCCTTTCTTGACTATCTTATAACCTCAAACGGCGCGGTTACACAAGATATGCATACGGGCAAAACGGTTTGCTCTTTTCTTATGAGCAATACACTCTCGACAGAAATTTTTAATATTCTGCATGAATATAGTCTCATCTATGAAATCTATTTTAACGGTGAATGTTACATGAATTCTGACAGCTACTCCTGTTTTAATGAAAACAACGTATCACCGCATATATATAAGCTTCTGGTAAATTTCATCAACGAGGTTCCCGATCTTAAAACACTTATAGGCAACGGCGGGATTGAGAAGCTTAACATCCTTTCACTTACGGACAGGGAGAGAAGTGAAATTGAGGAAAAGGTACGACTCAAAGGCGAAGTGGCATTTGCCTCATCGTTTCCTGTTGGTGAGAGTCGTAACGGCAACCTGGAAATGACTGATATCAAGGCTACAAAGGGATTTGCGGTCAAGGGAATTGCCGAGTCGCTCGGTATCGGTAAAGAAAGCATTATGTGTTTCGGTGACGGTGAAAATGACTGCCCGATGCTTGAATTTGCAGACTTCTCATTTGCAATGAAAAACGGCAGTGAAATTGCAATCAGAACCGCAAAGTATGTTACGGACAGCAACGATGACGGCGGAGTTGCCAAAGCAATAAATAAATATATCTTCGGTGAATGAAATGGATATAAATAAATTCAAGGGAGCAATTTTTGATCTGGACGGCACACTTTTTGACTCAATGGGAATATGGAAGGATGTTGACATTGCATTTTTTGAAAAAAGAAAAATAAAGATGCCGAATGATTATCAGGAATGTATTAAGGATATGCACTTTACAACAATGGCTGTTTACACTAAAGAGAGATTTAACCTGTCTGATGATATAGATGATATTATGGACGAGTGGTGTGAGTTATGCTATGATAAATATGCAAATGAAATTACTCTAAAGAGCGGTTGCCTTGAGTTCCTTTTACAGCTTAAAAGGTGCGGTGTCAAGCTTGCTTTTGCAACTGCAAACACTACAGATCTTAGTGAGGCATGTCTCAAATCCAATAAAATTGCAGGATTATTTGACACCTGTTCTTATCTTCATGAAACCGACAGTGACAAAAGCGAGCCCGATGTATATTTGCTGGCATGCAAAAGGCTTGGTCTGAATCCCTGTGACTGCATAGTGTTTGAAGATATACTCCCGGGTATTAGGGGTGCAAAAAAAGGCGGATTCACAGTTTGTGGTGTATATGACAAAAGCTCTGCCGACGATGAAGAATCCATAAAAAAAATTGCTGATCACTATATAAAATCCTTTGAGGAATTGATATAATATGTTCATTAGCACTTTACAAATTGTCAAAAAAGGTCTATTATATATGTATAGAAATATATTTAGAAAGAAGAATGATATATGGAAAAACCAGTTTTAGTTGAAACAAGCGCAAGACATGCTCATATTTCAAAAGAGCATCTTGAAATTCTCTTCGGTGAGGGTTATGAACTCACCAAAAAAAAGGACTTATCACAGCCGGGTCAGTATGCATGTGAAGAAAGAATTGCCGTTATCGGACCTAAAGGTCAGTTCCCCGGTGTTTCAATTCTCGGTCCCGTAAGACCGGCAACTCAGGTTGAAATTTCAGCCTCAGATGCACGTTCAATCGGAGTTGCTGCAGTTGTCAGAGAATCCGGCGACATCGCAGGTACTCCCGGTTGCAAAATTGTTGGCCCCAAGGGTGAAATTGAGATTGAAAACGGTGTTATCGTTGCAAAAAGACATATACATATGACCCCCGATGATGCTGAAAAATACGGCCTTCAGGATAAGCAGGTTGTTGAGGTTAAGGTTTCATCAGACGACAGAACTCTCACATTCGGTGACGTTGTTGTTCGTGTCAATCCCAACTTTGCACTTGCAATGCACATTGATACTGATGAGTCAAATGCTGCTCTGTGCAAACCCGGCACAATGGGTATAATACTTTAATGTTAGAAATATCACAATGATATTTTAACCTTGAAAGCATCTCTACAATATGATATTATATAAATCGGCAATTATGTTTCTGTTAATTGCCGACTTTTTTTATGCTTGTCGAAAAATAAAATATTATCGGTTTTTCTGATGAATGTTTGAAAAATCTCTTTTTTTCTGTCGAATTTAAATAATACCATTTACCCGTATTCAAATACGGCAAAACATAAAACACAGGTAACAGAAAAACACAGCAGACAACCCATCCTGAAAAAGAAAGGCAATACAGCGAATACGGAACACATCGGTTTTCCATATTAAGAATGCTTTTCTCAATAATTTTCAACGGATTTTTTTCTTCATTATTCAAAATTATTTGTGAGCACAGTGCATATCTTTTCAACGTAACAAACAGAAAAAGCACTCCTGTTATGAATAATAAAACGGATGAAACAAAAAGGGTTAAATTCACGTTAAAACCATAATTTTCATAACGATAACCGTAAATCAAAAGTGCAGTAACCAACACACAGGGTGAAAGATATAAGGCTGACCAGCTTATCTTCAGTAAAAAAACTATTGTTGACACGGCTGAAAACCTCAGATATTGTTTAGCAGTAAGAGCTTTTATACACTTGAAAAAAGAAGCTTCTGCCCTACCCGTACTTGATCTGAAGAATTTTTCTTTCACAAGGCTGGCACTTTGCAATATAAAAAGAGATAATACAAGTGAAAGCAGAATAACCGATATACGAATAATATTATCGATACGATAACCCTGAATACTAATATTAAACTCGGTATTTTTCAATAAAACAAAGAAATAATAATCAGAGACAGAGAGTAATAAAATTATCAAAAACGGAAAAAGTGACACAGCAGTATATCTTATATACTTACCTGAAATTTTCCTTTTGGTATATAGCTTAAGTTCTGACAACGACATTTACTTTCACCTCTCGTAATTATTATTTACATAAATATTATTTTTAATACTTAAGGAGATTTTTTATGTGCGGAATAGTTGGATTTGTTGGTGAGGAGCAGGCTGCTCCTATTCTTATTGAAGGCTTACGCCGTCTTGAATATCGCGGATATGACTCGGCAGGCATTGCAGTCAAGGGCGATAATGTCACGGTTGTCAAGGAAAAGGGCAGAATCGATAATCTTCAGGCTTCTGTTAATGAGATTAATCCATGCGGTACAATAGGTATAGGTCACACACGTTGGGCAACCCACGGAGCTCCGGATAAAATCAATGCTCACCCACACAAATCAATGAACGGTGTGGTAACACTTGTTCATAACGGTATTATCGAAAACTATATTGAGCTTAAAAACGAGCTTATCGAAAAGGGATATGTATTCAGCTCACAAACGGATACTGAGGTTATTGCTCAGCTCTATGACAGTTTATTTGACGGTGATGCTCTTGCAACTCTTATAAAAACAGCAAAGCGTCTTGAGGGTTCATACGCAGTGGCGATGATTGTCAAGGGATACGATGACAAGGTTTTTGCAATGAAAAAAGACAGTCCTATGATTGTTGGCAAAGGCGACGGTCAGAACTATCTTGCATCCGATATTCCCGCTATACTCCCCTATACAAGAGACTGCTATATTGTAAACGACGGAGAGTTTATTGAAATAGCCAAAGATAATATCCGTGTTTTTAATGACAATGCAGAGGAAAAGGAAATTGAGATAAAAACCATCAATCTTAGTATTGACGCTGCCGAAAAAGGCGGATACGACTACTTTATGGCAAAAGAAATCTACGAACAGCCAAAGGCAGTCAGAGATACTGTTTCTCCTCTTATCAAGGACGGAAAAATTGTTCTCCCCTTCCAATTCCCCGAAAACTTTATCAAAAATCTGAACCGAGTTTACATCGTTGCCTGCGGCAGTGCATATCATGTCGGTGTAACAGCCAAGTATATCATTGAGGATATGGTCAGAGTTCCTGTTATGGTTGACATTGCAAGTGAATTCAGATACAGAAATCCGATAATCGGAAAAGGTGACCTTTGCATCTTCGTCAGCCAGTCCGGTGAAACAGCAGATACTCTCGCCTCTCTTCGTGAAGCAAAGGCACGCGGTGCATTCACAATGTCCATCGTAAATGTACTTTTCAGTACAATCGCAAGAGAAAGTGACGGTGTAATTTATACTAATGCCGGTGCAGAAATTGCTGTTGCCACCACAAAGGCATTTTCTGCTCAGTTAGGTGTTGCATACGCTCTTTCAGCATATATGGCTCACGAAAAAGGGCTTTTGAATGACGATGAACTCAAATCATTTACAGATGAAATTCTTGAGTTACCCGAAAAAATCAAAACAGCACTTGGTTGCGATATAATCACATCAGAACTTGCAAAGCATATTGCAACAAAAGAGCATATGTTCTTTATAGGCCGAGGAATTGATTATCCTCTCTGTCTTGAAGGTTCACTCAAATTGAAAGAAATATCCTATATTCACTGTGAAGGCTACGGTGCCGGCGAACTCAAGCACGGTACAATTTCCCTTGTTGAGCCCGGAACAGTTGTTGCCGCTGTTGCAACAGACGATTCACTTTACGGAAAGATGGTTTCAAACATCAAAGAAGTTCACGCAAGAGGCGCTTATGTAATCGCTGTTGTAAAGGAGGGTACAGACGGAATCGAAGAAATTGCCGACAAGGTAATCTATATTCCGAAGGCTTCGAGATATCTCACTCCGTCACTTACGGTCATACCGTTACAGCTTCTTGCTTATCATACAACTGTTGAGCGCGGTCTTGATGTTGACAAGCCGAGAAATCTTGCCAAATCTGTTACAGTCGAATAAAACTTATTATAAAACCAAAAACTCCTGCTCATAATATGAGTGGGAGTTTTTGTATTCCCTGCAAGGTCTGTACATAAACAGTAAAGGAAGATTGAAATTGCAGTACAGCAGGGTTGAAATTTGTGGCGTAAACACATCAAAGCTTAAGGTTCTTAAGGAGGCGGAGAAGGTTGAGTTGCTCAAAAAAATCAAGGAAAACGGTGATGAAAATGCCCGTCGTGAGCTTATTGAAGGTAACCTCAGGCTTGTTCTTTCCGTAATACAAAGATTTGCCAACCGAGGAGAAAATCCCGATGATCTTTTCCAGGTCGGATGCATAGGGCTTATAAAAGCTATCGACAACTTCGACATATCGCACGATGTCCGTTTTTCAACATATGCCGTTCCAATGATAATAGGTGAAATCAGACGGTATCTCCGTGATTATAACACTATCAGAGTAAGCCGTTCCCTGCGCGACACGGCTTATCACGCAATGCAGATTAAAGAGAGAATACAGAACTCCTTGGGCAGAGATGCCACCATTGAAGAAATTGCTGAAGAAATGGATACTGAACCTGCCGACGTGATTATTGCGCTTGAAGCGATTGTTGACCCCATCTCGCTGTATGAGCCCGTATATTCAGACGGCGGAGATACTATTTATGTTATGGACCAGGTCGGAAGCTCAGAAAGTGATACTGACTGGCTCTCTGAAATTGCCATCAAAGAGGCAATAAACAATTTGTGTGACAGAGAAAAGCAGATTCTTCGTCTCAGATTTATGCAAGGAAAAACTCAGGTTGAGGTTGCTCGAGAAATCGGAATAAGTCAGGCCCAGGTTTCAAGGCTGGAAAAAGGTGCGATAAAAAAGGTAAAAGAATTTTGAAGCAAAATTCCCGATTACTGTTGTAAAAGAAGATATGAATTAACAAAAATGAATATTATATGTAATCCGCAGTCATAAAACAATCACCTGCCAAATAAAATAAACGGGGGTGTTTTTATGAACTGTTTTGTTACCGATATGAGAGAAAAAGAGGTTATAAATTTAAAGGACGGATGTCGGCTCGGTCCCGTTTGCGATGTTGAATTTGACACTTGCTCGGGCAATATAGTTGCACTTATCATATTCGGAAAAAGCAAGCTTTTGGGGTTGATGGGGCGTTGTGACGATATAAAAATCTGTTGGAACGACATAAAAGTGATAGGCGATGACATTATTCTTGTGGATATTGACATTCCGAGGCAAGAAAAGAGCAATTCGGCAGACAATTCTCTTTCCTCTCTGTTCAGACACAGGTAATATCTTGAAAAGAAGATCATTATGTGATACAATAAATTGAACACACATTTATTGTATCGGGGTGTAAAGTAAATGAATAACAGAGTTAAGCTTACAATAAGAGGTGCCAGCTTCTATATCAGCACGGATGAAAGTGTTGAATACACCGAGGAGCTCGGCAAAAAAATTGACAGCAGACTTGCAGAGCTTCTTGACAGCGGTCTTCACATTTCTATGAGCCAGGCTGTCGTTCTTGTAGCTCTTGAAATGGCTGATCAGCTTACAAAAAGTGAGAAAGAGGTTGAGTCGCTCCGTGCTCAGATGAAGGAATATCTTGAAGACTCGGCAAAGGCAAAAACCGAAAGAGACTTCTATAAACGCGAACTCGACAGAATACGCACAGAAGCCAAATTTAAAAAGGATCAGATAAATCTTTTTGCAAAGGCCAACGATGATGAATAAGGCTGAAATTCTTGCTCCCGTCGGAAATTCAGAGGTGTTGCGTGCCGCCGTGCTTTCAGGTGCGGATGCGGTCTATTTTGGTTTGGGAAATTTTAATGCCAGAAGAAACGCTCAGAATTTTTCTGAAGAGGAAGCTCGCAGGGCAACAGAATACTGTCACTCCAGGGGTGTTAAGGTGCATATAACTCTTAACACCCTTATTAAAGATTCTGAGCTTAACGATGCAATAAATGCCGTAAAAACCGCTTGTAAAATCGGTGCGGATGCTGTTATTATTCAGGATATAGGTCTTGCAAAAGCAGTAAAAACCATTTGTCCGGATATTGAATTGCATGCATCCACGCAGATGAGCACGGGTACACTCTCCGGTCTGTTCAAGCTTAAAGAAATGGGATTTACGCGCGCTGTTTTACCCCGTGAGTTGAGTTTTGATGAAATAAAATATCTCTGCAAGCGCTCCCCCATTGACCTTGAAATGTTTGTTCACGGTGCTTTGTGTATGTGTGTATCAGGTCAATGTCTTATGAGTGCAGTTCTCGGTTCAAGAAGCGGTAACAGAGGCTTATGCGCTCAGCCCTGCCGCCTTCCGTTTAAGGCAGTGAGAGGCACCGGGCACGATTTAAGTCTAAAGGATTTGTCCCTTATCGAGCACATCCCCGAGCTTTACAGCCTCGGAATAAAATCCTTTAAAATCGAGGGCAGAATGAAACGTCCCGAATATGTCAGTGCAGTTATCGGTGCCTGCAAAAAATCTCTTGACGGACAATATGATTTTTCCGTTCAGAAGGATCTTAAGGATTTATTTTCTCGCTCCGGCTTCACAGACGGTTATTTCAGAAGCCGTCTCGGAAGGGATATGTTCGGATACCGTGAAAAAGAAAATGTCTGTTCTGCTACAAAGGAGCTTTTTTCAAAATATTCTTCTTTATACGAAAAAGAAAATGCAAGATATAATATAAACTTTAAATTTCGCGGAAAAATCGGCGAAAAAGCAGTTCTCACAGCAGAATGTAATGAAATTTCCGTAACCGTTGAAAGTGAAATGCTATGTGAAGAGCCGATTAATCGTCCCATTGCACCCGAAAGAATAAAGGATGCGTTATCGAAATGCGGAGGCACTCAGTTTTGTGCAGGTATAATCGACATACCCGATGATATTGATTTTTCGCTTCCCGTCTCTGCATTGAATTCAATGCGCCGTGAAGTGATTGAACAGCTTGACAGCGGCATAGGACAAGTTACAAGCAGAAAGCTACTACCCCCGCCCGTGCCGACGAACGTTGTCTCCCGAAACTACAGGGAAATTTATTGCCGATTTGACAGTATCGAGCAAATTCCCGAAAATAATGAAGCAGATCTCATATTTGTACCGCTCGGAAGCGATGAAGAAATTATAAAAGCAAATGGCTACGGTGTTGAACTCCCCCACGGCATGTTCGGAAATGAAGAAAGAACGGAAAAACTTCTCTCCCGTTCTTCTGCAGAATATTGTCTTTGTCACACACTTGATGCTGTTTCTGTTGCCGAAAAATACGGCAAAAAAATTATAGCATCACCGTCAATGAATGTTTTCAATTCATTATCTATGGACCAGGCAAAAGTGCTCGGAATTTCCAAGGTTATTGTTTCAAACGAATGTACTCTTGACAATTTTGACAAGATTTCATCCTCCTTGCCCAAGGGCATAACAGTTTACGGCAGACTTCCTCTTATGCTCACAAGAAACTGTCCGATTAAAAACGGGAAAAGTTGTGCTGAGTGCGGGCGTCAAAGCGAAATCACTGACCGAAAGGGCATTAAGTTTCCGGTCAGATGTCATATGGGATATAGTGAAATACTTAACTCGCGACCGATTTTTATGGCAGACAGATCGGATGAAATTCCCCCCTGTGATATTCTTTTCTTTAATTTCACAACGGAGAGCCGAAGTGAAATTTCTGAAATTTTATCTGCCTATTATAACGAAGAAAAGCCTCAAGGCGAATTTACCCGAGGTCTTTTATACAGAGGTGTTGAATAGTGAAAGAACTGAAAATCAAAAAGATAAGAGGAAATGCAAAGCTCCCATCAAGAAGCACCACAGGCAGTGCCGGAATGGACCTTTACGCTTGCATTGACAAGCCGATAACGCTCAGAAAAGGCGACACTGCACTTATCCCCACAGGTATTGCTATCGGTCTTGACGATCCGCATTACGCCGCATTTGTGTATGCAAGAAGCGGTCTTGCAATAAAACACGGAATAGGTCTTCTCAATTCGGTAGGTGTTATTGACAGTGATTATCGCGGCGAAATCTGTGTCGGCATTATCAAGCAAACTGACACGGAATACACAATTGAGCCGTTTGAGAGAATTGCACAGATGGTAATTCAACCGATTGAGTTACCCGAAGCCGTTGAAACAGAAAGTCTCGATGAAACCGACAGAGGTGCAGGCGGATTCGGCTCAACAGGAACAAAGTAAAAGCAAAAACACTCTATATGGGAATCGAACTTCATTGTATCTGATACGGAACAACCCCGAAAAGCATCTCTTTCGGGGTTGTTGTTTTATAACTGTTCATACATTTCTGTTGCTGTTTGTTTTGTTGCATATTCGGTTACATTAAGAACCTTATATTTTGTAATTTTTTCACCGAACTTAATTTCAAGGATATCCCCTTCTTTAACATCATAAGATGCTTTGACAACTCTGCCCGCAACGGATATATGACCTGCATCACATACTTCATTTGCAACGGTTCTTCTCTTGATAATTCTCGATACTTTTAAAAACTTGTCCAATCTCATAAAAATTCACCTAAAAAAATCAGGGAGTCTCGCATGACTCCCCAAAATTTTGCAAAAGCTTAATTATTTAACAGCTGCTTTGAGTGCTGCGCCTGCCTTAAATGCAGGAACTTTTGTTGCCGGAACTGTCATTGTTTCGCCTGTTCTTGGGTTGCGAGCTGTCTTTTCTGAACGAGCGCGAACTTCAAATGTACCGAAACCGATAAGCTGAACCTTATCTCCGTTTGCAAGTGCATCTGTAACTGATGCAAAAACTGCTGCTACTGCTGCGTCAGCATCCTTCTTTGAAATGCCTGCTTTAGCTGCTACTGCTGCTACGAGTTCTGTTTTGTTCATTTGTATTTCCTCCAAAAAATTTTTCGCTTGTGTATCTATAAAGGGTGTTACCCCTTTTTAGCCTGTTCCCAAAGCTCATCCAACACCGCAAGATCTGTGTTCTTCATATCAAGACCTTTTTCACCTGCCACTTTTTCTACTTTTGAAAAGCGGTCTATAAACTTGTCTGTTGCGGCTGTGAGGGACTCTTCACTGTCTGCTCCTACAAATCTTGAAACATTGACGACCGAGAAAAGTAAATCACCGAGTTCTTCACGGATATTTTCCTTGTCGCCTGCCCGATATGCTTCTTTAAGCTCAGAAAGCTCTTCCGTTACCTTATCAAAAGCACCATCGGCATTATCCCAGTCAAATCCGACCTTAGATGCTTTTTTTTGAACCTTATCGGCACGCATAAGTGCAGGAAATTCACGAGGAATCGAAAGCATCGACTCAGTCTGATTTTTTTGCTGTTTTGTGCGTTTTTTAATTACATCCCAATTTTCAAGAACCTGCTCGCTTGTCTCAGCATTTACATCACCGAAAACATGAGGATGACGCTCAATCATCTTTTTGCAAATTCCGTCTGCAACATCAGATAAGTCGAATTTGCCCTTTTCACGCTCAATCTGTGTGTGAAAGACGACCTGAAGAAGCACGTCTCCCAGCTCCTCAAGGAGCATATCACGGTCATCTTTATTGATTGCCTCAATAACCTCGTATGTTTCTTCAAGAAAATCGCGGCGGATGGATTTATGGTCCTGCTCAATATCCCAGGGACAACCGCCCGGGGAACGAAGAACTTCAACAATATCAATTAAATCATTAACATCATAACGACTTTTAAATTTGAAATTGTCAACCATTCGCACATCACCTTATTTATTTTACTCTATAAATCCATATTTTGCAAGTATTTTTGCAATTTTTTCTCCTTTTGGCAGCATAATTACATCATCTTTTGAAATTCCCTTAACAAAAAGCATTGAAATTACATAAACAATGCCGCCGAAACATATTGCAACGCCGAGACAGAGTATGTTTTTAATACTGAACTCCGGAATAAATCTGTTGAAAATTCCGTAAGAGGTATAGGCCGCAACGCCGCATAGAACACCGCAGAAAATGGGCTTAACAAACACGGAGATTAAATTTATTCTGATTTTTGTTGTGCGGAGAAGCGCAAACAGGTTAATTGCCACAATAACCACATAACAAAGCACTGTTCCGATTACTGCACCGTTAACGTTGAGGCTCGGAATTGAAACGAATATAAAGTTAGCCACAAGCTTTACAAGAGCACCGAGAGAGAGAGAGACCAACGGAACCTTTGTTTTATCAAGAGCTTGGAGCATATTTGTCAACGGTTGGGAAAGAGCCATAAGGAAAATTGTAAAGCCGTATGCCGTCAGAACGGGTGCAGCTATCGAAACACCGCTTGCAGCATCTCCGTTACCGTAGAATGCGGCAAGAATAGGCTGTGCCAACACACCCATACCTATTCCGCAAGGCATTGCAACAAGCATGGTTATTCTCATAACAGACTCAATCGAAACCTTGATTTTTCTCTTATCCCTGACCGCCCAAGCTGCAGAAAGCGTTGGTATGGCGCTTATTCCCAGAGTCATTGTAATTGACGGAATAAGATTTCGGAAATCTATTGAGAGAGAATATGCCCCGTAAAGAAAATTCTTTATATCCGCATCAAGAATGCCTGTAAGCTCAGTGCTGTAAAGGTTTCTTATATAGTCAAGGTTGCCGAGAATCATATGCTCAAGACGATTCTGAATTGTAATTGAATCAATAAGATTTGTAATGCTGAAAACCAACGAGCTGAGTGCCACAGGAATTGCAAATCTGAGCAATTTTCCCGCAACCGCATTGGCTTTTTCAGGCTTTGGTGCAGATGCCAGCTCTGTTTTCGTAATTCTGTCACCTTTAACCTTGTGTCTGATAATAAGATATATCACACCGATGACCGTGCCTATCGTTACACCTGCCGCCGCACCTGCTGCAGCATAAGGATAAATCGCGCTGAGTGCCTCACTCTCATTTGCAACCGTTCTGCCGAAAACTGTAAGGCCTTTTTCAAACCGTGAATATCCGTAATCGATTACAAGACGGGCACAGATAAGCCCGAAAACCAACTTACCTGCGGCTTCAAACACCTCTGAAATTGCCGTCGGAAACATATTGGAGAGTCCGTTATAATATCCGCGGTAGCTTGACATTATACAGCAGAAGAAAATTGAAGGTGTTATTACGAATACGGCAGGAAGCACATCCATATTTTTTGCTGAAAGAGCGTAGGGATATGCAAGAATAAACATGGCAACCGTGCCGAGGATTCCGACCATAAGGAAAAGTCTTTTGGCAACCTTATGAATTATTTTCACATCGCGGAATCTGCCAGTTGCCATCGCCTTTGACACCATATTTGAAATCGCGACGGGAAGACCTGCCATTGAAACCGTATAAATAGGTACATAAAGATTATACGCTGAGTCGAAATAACCTCTTCCGACCGTTCCGATCATATTAGACAGCGGGATTTTATATATTACTCCGATAATCTTAACAACCAACGACGCAATACTCAGAATAAGAGCACCGTTAAGCAACGTCTGACTTGTTCTTTTTTTCTCTGCCAAAGAAGTCACTCCTTTTTTTACGGATTATTCTCCGAGAAATTCCCGAAGAAGAGAATCGTCGGGAACTGAATTTTCATCAATATCGCTAAATTTCTCCAAAGCATTGCAAAGCGCCTCAATACCACCGCGGAATTCCTCCGCCACAGTACAATCTCTGAGAAGCGATAATGCCTGATGCTTTAAAACACAAGACTCATAGAGATGAATTGTATTTGCCTTTATGTCGGCATAATCGCGGTAAGGGAACAGATATTTATCCTCACCTGCCGTGACGTTTTTCCATAATCTGCAGGTATTTTCGACCGAGCTTGCGCGAAATTTATAATCTCTTACCATTCTTCTTATAAAACGCATATTTCTTTTATTCAGAATGATATTTCCTTTGTTATCATAAATCCTTGAAGAGACATTTATATATATTTTCAGAAGCTTTCCCTTGATTTTTTGAGTGATAATCGGGTTAAGAGCGTGCAATCCCTCAATTATGACAACATCCTCACATCCGAGAGTTATGTCGTTATATAAAGAGTCGCTCCGTTTTCCCGTGGTAAAGTCGAAAACAGGAGTCCGCACGGTTTCGCCTCTTAAAAGTGCATTCATCTGTTCTTCAAAGCATTCAAGGTCAAGAGCATATACCGTTTCGTAATCCTGAGTTCCGTCGGGAAGGTATGGTATATCTGCACGGTTGAGGTAATAATCATCCAGACTGAGTACGTATGTTGTCACATTTTTTCTCTGCAAGCCTTCTCTGATTTTTCGTGCAGTTGTGGTTTTTCCTGCCGATGAAGGACCTGCAAGCATAACGATTTCTCTGCCCTTGTCATTTATTATCTTCTCAACAATATTATCAATGATTTTATTGTACCGCTCTTCAGAAGCCTTGACAAAGCCGCGAGGATTACGCTCTGCCATTTCGTTGATATATTCAATTTTATTGTTTATATTAGCCATTTACAATACCTCACATCTTTTATAAGTATGTATCGTAAAATTCAGTTATTCTGTTCTTTCTTTGTCTGAGCTCCTCAAAGCCGGAAATATATTCAAACGGGTATTTGAAATTAAAAATTCTCTCAATTTCATTGCCGTAAGGAGCTTTGAGCTTTGTGACCGCACCGCCGCCGCAGGAAAGGATTGTATGACACTCTTCCATCATAAAAATGTTGTATATACACTCTGTATTCTGCTTTGCCCAGCCGACATTTTCAAGACTGCCTGCTGATTTTGACTGCCGATACATATAATACGGATGATAATACTCCGATAATACTTTTGATGTGTAATCAAGCATTTCAGATGCCGCAAGAGCATTCCGTACGGCAAGCTCCGGAAATTTTTGACCGATCCCCGAGGCGCGCTTGACCGCAAGAGTATGCACGGTTATATTTTCAGGCTCAAGAGATAGAGCCATATTAACCGACCTGCAGAACCCCTCAACCGTATCCGAAGGCAGACCTGCTATCAGATCCATATTTATATTTTCAAATCCGTTTTTTCTTGCGAGTCCGAAAACCTTTACAGTGTCCTCCGCGGTATGCCGTCTGCCGACCGTCTCGAGCACGGAATCGTTGAAGGTCTGAGGATTTATGCTTATTCTGCTTACTCTGCTGTCCTTAAGAACACAAAGTTTTTCCTCGGTAACAGTATCCGGTCTACCCGCCTCCACGGTAAATTCGCGACAATCCGACAGATTGAAATTGTTTTCTATTGAACGAATAACCGTTTTAAGCTGTTCTGCAGACAAGGTTGTCGGAGTACCTCCGCCTATATACACACTTTCGAGTTTCAAACCGATTTTCGCGGCAATTTCGCCTGTCTCGGCAATTTCTCTTGCAAGAAGCTCGGTATAACGCGGTAAAAGGCTTTTTGCCTTTTCAGTTTCAACAGAATGGGAAACAAAAGAACAATAGCTGCATCTTGACGGACAGAACGGCACCGAAATATACAGACTGAAGGAATCGGGTGACGAGGATGCGATGATTTTTTCTTCGCAATCGGCAACGCTTCTTGCCAATCGGTATTTTTCATCACTAACAAGTAATTCGTTCTTAAAATATTCCTCTGTTTTTTCTCTTCCCATGATTTTTTCTGTATTTATAAGAAGCTTTGACGGTCTTACGCCCGTCAGAACACCCCATTTGGGATAAAACCCGGTATATTCGCCGAGAAGAGAATACATCATTCTTCCCATCTGCATTTCATTGTCGTTGCAGAGAGGTGCTTTCAGGACTTTTGAAAAGCCGTTAAAGTCAACAGAAACCGTGATTTCCGCACCGACCTCGGTAAAAATATCAAATCCTTCGGAATCATCGTATACGACGGTTATTTTTTCATCAGGAAAGAAAATCCTCACAAGCTTTTCCATTTCATAATGGAATTTGTGGTTTTTTACAAACAACCTCATACTTTTCTTTTTCTCAATCTCATGTATCTGTTGTTGTCACGCTCATACTGAAGCGTTGTCTCCGCCTCATGACCGGGATATACGATATAGTCTCCATCCAATTCACCGATTTTTGAGAGAGAACGGAGTTCCTGTCTGCCATTTCCGCCATACAAGTCTGTTCTGCCTGCACAAAGTCGGAAAAGGGTATCACCTGAAAACATTATTCTGTCTTCATTGAAAATATAACATACTCCGCCCTTTGAATGACCGGGTGTGTGCAGAACCGTAATTTTAGTATTACCGAGCATGAACTCTGTTCCGTCTTCGGTAAGCACATCGGCATCCACCTCAGGAAAGGTATATCCTTCACAATTTATATTGAATTCGTTGATTTCGCCGTTATGAAGCATCTCTTCATCTTCACGGTGAATGACAATTTTTGCACCTGTATTATCCTTAACCATTTTAGCTCCGCACATATGGTCAAAATGGCCGTGGGTCAATAAAATATATTTGACATCCTTACCGATAAGTTCATCGAGGAGACTTTTTTCGGGCAATGACGGATCAACAACTGCCGCGGCACCCGTATCCTCATCAGTCACAATGTAAGTATTTGTCGTAAATCCGCCGTCCATAACAGCAAGATGCTTTTTTACAGTAATCATATTTTTCCTACTTCCTTCTCCAGATTTCTGAATCATATAAAATAGTCACCGGTCCGTCATTGATGAGTTCAACCTTCATATCCGCACCGAAAATGCCTTTTTTCACACCGGACACACCGTTTTCAATAAGCTTATCGCAAAAATATCCGTACAGAGCATTTGCCCGTTCAGGTGCAGCAGAGCGTATAAAAGACGGTCTGTTTCCCTTTTTAACATCAGCACAAAGCGTAAATTGTGACACAGCAAGAACCTCACCGCCGACATTCTGAATGTCGAGATTCATCTTGCCGTCAGCATCCTCAAAAACACGGAGAGCCGATGTTTTTTTAGCAAGAATTTCCGCATCGGCCTCGGTATCGTCATCCATCACACCCAGCAATATCAGATATCCCTTACCTATTTTTGAAACAAGCTCTCCGTCAACGGTAACGCTTGCTTGTGAAACTCGCTGAATAACTGCTTTCATTTTTCATTACCTTATCTTTCTACAGACAGCACACCGTCAACCTTTTCAATTCTTGAAATAAGATTTTTAAGGTGGTCAATACCGCTTATATTCACCGTAAGCTCAACTATGGTTCTGCCGTCCTTCATATCATGCGTACTGATACTTGTAATATTGACGCGCATATTGGCAACCTGCATTGCAACATCTGCCATGAGTCCCACGCGGGAAAGGCAGGTAAGCTGAAGTGTTGCCTTGTAATCCTCGCGCACATTCTTATTCCAAAACGCATTTACCCATCTTGCCGGCTCCGGACTTTTTGAAATATCACGAGGTACATTGGTACAATCTCTTTTGTGAATTGAAACTCCGTGTCCTCTCGTTATAAAGCCAATAATACTGTCGCCCGGCAACGGATTACAGCACTGGGAAAACTTAATGAGGCAGTTGTCAATGCCTTCAACTGTAACTCCGTCCTTATTCTTTTTGGAATTATCCTTAATGGGAATAACCTTAACTTCACTGCGACTCTTGTCGTAATTTTTCTGATATTCCTCTTTGATATACGGCATCAGTCTGATGATTGAAAGTCCGCCGTAGCCTATTGCCGCATAGAAGTCATCAATATTTTCCATCCGCTGACGCTCTGCCAGCTTTTTGATGAATTTCTGATAATCCTCATCGGAGAGACGGATATAGTTTTTACGGAACTCGCGCTCCACCTCTGCCTTGCCCTCGACTATATTTTCCTCTCTCTTTTCTTTTTTGAACCAGGAACGTATTTTGTTTTTTGCCTGACTTGTCTTAACGATATTAAGCCAGTCACGGCTCGGTCCCTTGCCCTGCTGTGAAGAAGTGAGAATTTCGACAATCTCGCCCGTCTTGATAACATAGTCAATAGGTACAATTCTGCCATCAACCTTTGCTCCCGTCATCTTGTTACCCACAGCTGAATGGATTGCATAAGCAAAGTCAATTACGGTTGAGCCGAGTGGCACGTTGATAACATCACCCTTTGGGGTATATACGAATACCTCATCGGTGATAAGATCTGTTTTGATTGTTGAAACAAGCTCTCTTGCATCGCCTGTTTCCTGCTGAGTCTCAAGCATCTCACGAATCCACTGAAGTCTTTGATCAAAGCTCTGTTTTCCGCCGGATACTCCCAATTTATATTTCCAATGGGCAGCAATACCGAATTCGGCGGTATGATGCATATCCCATGTTCTTATCTGCACCTCAAAAGGCGTACCCTCTTTACCGATAACCGTGGTATGAAGTGACTGATACATATTCGGCTTCGGAGTTGAGATATAATCTTTAAATCTGTTAGGTAGAGGATTATACATATCATGAATAATTCCGAGACAGTTATAACAGTCGATGACGCTGTTCACAATTATACGGACAGCGTAAATATCATAGATTTCATCAAACTGTTTTCCCTGCATATACATCTTTCGGTAAATACCGTGAACGGATTTTATTCTTCCGCTTATCTGAGCATCGGGAACAATCTGCTTTACCCTGTCGCCTATCTTCTGTTTGATGCTTTCGAGGAAATCATTTCCAGAACCGCTTGTCTTTTTCAGATTTTCTTCAATACCGGCATATGCAACCGGGTCAAGAAAACGGATTGCCCTGTCCTCAAGTTCCTCCTTGACTGAGCGGATACCGAGACGATGAGAGATGGGTGCAAAAATCTCGAGTGTTTCAAGAGCTTTGTCTCTTTGCTTCTGCGGAGACATAAATTCGAGCGTTCTCATATTATGAAGACGGTCGGCGAGCTTGACAATAATTACACGTATATCCTTTGACATTGCCAGAAGCATTTTTCGGATATTTTCTGCCTGCTGTTCTTCCTTTGCTTCGCTTGAATTGAGCTGAACTTTACCAAGCTTTGTAACACCGTCAACAAGAAGTGCAATTTCTTCACCGAAATCCTCTGTCAACTGCTCAATCGTGTACGGCGTATCCTCAACAACATCGTGAAGCATTGCCGCCACAAGCGACTGACGGTCCATACCGAGATCGGACAGAATCGTGCAAACAGCAAGAGGATGAATAATATACGGCTCACCCGATTTGCGCTTCTGTTCACCGTGATACTCATTTGCTATTGAAAAAGCACGGTCAAGCACCTTCATATCCTCTTCCGTATGTGAAGACTTTATTTTTTCGCAGAGAGCAGCATACAGTTCATTAACATCAACATTTGTATTTACATGTTCAGCCATTACTGCTCCCCCTTTTGTATATTGTTTAGTTCATTAAGTATTTTTGATGCCGACAGATCTGTTTTTCTGCCATCACCATCAAAAATTATGCTGTTGCCCTCTTTTTTTATCAGCCCGAGCTCGTTCAGAACATCAACTGCCACAAGCATTGTGCAATATCTTTCAGCAGGGCACTTAGCTCGGAACATAAGCGTTTCAACGTCATATGTCCACACCTTATACTGCTTCAGCAGGCCGAAGACAGCAAGCAGGAACTCCCTTGCAGGTGTTAAAAACCTTGCCTCGTGAGACGAAAGAGTGTCGCCGCGTTTGAATTTTTCATAGAGCAGTTGTGACTTGAACAAATTATCCTCATCAACACCCGAAAAACGCATATCCCTGATCTGTACGGAGGCTTTTACTTCTCCCCTGAATTCATTTTTATCGATACGCACTGCCAAATCAACAACATCACCCTCACGGAACTGAAATTCATTAGGAGTTGTTGAAAATTTCATGGCAACAAAATGTGTATTTCCCTTTACAAACGAGAGTCTGAGATGCTTACCCTCACCCACCGGTCTTATCGCCTCAAGAGTGACATTGAAGATACCGAAAAGCGGCTGAGGATTACCCGCACCGTAAGGCTCAAGATTTTCAAGTGCTTCAATAAGCGCTGCATCTATATATGCGGGATTAAGCTTACAATCAAGATTCAGCACGGGAACAGCATCGGGTAACGATAAAGCATATTCATTGATACGCACAAAAAATTCGTTTATATTTTCTCGTTTTATGCCCAGTCCCGCGGCCATAGTATGACCGCCGAAATGAGTGAGCAGATCGCCGCAGTTTCTGATGGCATCATAAACCGAAAAGCCCTCTATGCTTCTTGCTGATCCGGTACCTTCATCTCCGTCAAAGGTAATTACAATTGAGGGTCTGCCGTATTTTTCTGTAATTCTGGCAGCAACAATACCAACGACACCATGATGCCAACCGTCACCGCACACGACAATCACACGGGAATTTCGAAGCTTATCATTGCCTTCAATGAGAGCCGATGCCGACTCCATAATTTCATTTTCAAAATCATGTCGTTGACGGTTACACATATCTACCTGTTCGGCTGTTTGAAGAGCTGTTATAAGGTTATCGGATATTAGAAGCTTCAACGCGGTTTCTGCGGATTCAATTCTGCCCGCTGCATTGATACGCGGTGCAAGTGAATATGTCACGCCTACAGCATTAAGTTTTTTCTCTCCGACACCCGCAACCTGACGCAGAGCATTTATTCCGTTGCAGGGATTTGTATTTATTTTTGCAACACCGTATTTTACTATAGCACGGTTTTCATCTCTTAAATCAACCACATCGGCAACGGTACCAACCGCGATAATGTCTGCATATTCATTGAGGATTTCCGAATAATCCCCTTTTTCGAGAGCACAGACCACCTTAAACGCAACACCGACACCTGCCCAGTCCTTAAAATGTACGTTGCAGTCCTCTCTGTGAGGGTCAACCACGGCAATCGCTTCCGGAAGTTCTTCACCGACCTGATGATGATCGGTAACGACGGTTTCTATACCGAGCGTATTTGCGTATGCAATTTCGTCAATGGCAGAAATGCCGTTATCAACGGTAACAATGAGCTTTACACCCTTTTCGTGCAGTTTGTCAACGGCCTGCTTATTCATCCCGTAGCCCTCGCTGATACGATCCGGGATATAATACATAACATCCGCCCCGCGCGACGAAAGATAAAGATACATCAATGCGGTAGCCGTCACACCGTCGGCATCATAATCGCCGAAAACACAGATTTTTTCAAACCCGTCAATCGCCTTATTTATTCTGTCAACAGCCTTTTCCATATCGACGATAAGATATGGATCGCAAAAGCTGAATTCGTTATCAAAAAACTCTTCAACATCTTCATATTCCGTAATTCCGCGGGATACTAATATAAGAGAGGTAAAGGGATCAAGGCTGTGATTTTCAGCTATCTGTGCGGCTGTCTCTTTATCTATATGTGCAGTAAGCCATTTTTTTCTGCTCACAGTTAATCCCCCTTTCAGTTTGATTTAAAACATAATATTCTAAGCTAACATTATACCATTTATCCCTTGACTTTTCAAGGCTTTTATATTAAAAACACCCTCATTTTACTGTTGAAAAACAGTTGTAAATATGGTAGAATAAACTGATAATTATTAAAGAGGTGTCATTATGACGGAAAAAGATATTCTCAACCTTAAAAATATCGAAAAGCATGAAGAAAACGGTGTAGAAATACCGTATCATCAGAGTGTAGTAATAGAAGAAGGAGTTACAATAGGCAAGGGCACTGTAATTATGCCGAACACAATGCTTTTTTCAGGTGTTGTCATAGGTGAGAATTGTGTTATCGGCCCCAACACTCTTATCAAGGACAGCGTTATCGGGAATGATGTTAAGCTCAACTCGGTCCAATGCTATCAGTCAAAGGTTCTTGACGGTGCGGATATCGGGCCTTTTGTCCACATAAGACCCAATTCGGTTATCGGTTCTCAGGTTCATCTCGGCAATTTCGTTGAGGTTAAAAATTCAAATATCGACACAGGAACAAAGGTTTCTCATTTAACATATGTTGGCGATTCCGATGTCGGTAAGCGTGTCAACTTCGGTTGCGGTACGGTTACGGTAAATTACGACGGCAAAAACAAGCACAGAACCGTTATCGGTGATGATGTTTTCATCGGATGTAACACAAATCTTGTCGCTCCGGTCAAGGTATGTGACGGTGCTTATACTGCCGCAGGTTCAACAATTACCGATGAGGTTCCCGAACAGTCACTCGGAATTGCAAGAGCAAGACAGGTAAATCTTGTGGGTTGGAGACTGCGTAACAAGGACAGATTTACGAAATAAAGGAACAAATTATGTTTAACAGATTCAAAAAAAATATCTCTGCGGCACCGTCAGGTACACACGAATTTCTCGTTGTGGGTCTGGGGAATCCCGGAAACAAATACACACTTACCAGACACAACTGCGGTTTTTTGTGCCTTGATATACTTGCCGAAAACCTCGGCTTTAGAATTGACAGGCTTAAATTCAAAGCACTTATCTGCGACACCGTTATAAACGGTCACCGCTGTATTCTTATGAAACCTCAGACATTTATGAACAACAGCGGCGAGGCTGTGCGCGAATGTGCTTCATTTTACAAAATTCCTCCCGAGAAAATAATCGTAATTTATGATGACGTTTCACTTGATGTCGGAAAATTACGCATAAGAAGAAAAGGCAGTGACGGAGGTCATAACGGTATAAAAAGCATTATTTATCATCTGAACAGCGACCTTTTTCCGCGAATAAAAATCGGTTGCGGTAAAAAGCCTCATCCCGATTATGACCTTGCAGACTGGGTGCTTTCTGAGTTTACAAAAAACGAGCAAAAATCTCTTGAACCGGCACTCGACAATGCCTGCAGTGCGCTTGAGCTTTTGCTTGAGAATGAAACGGATAAGGCTATGAACCTCTACAACAGTTAGGTTGTGAGTTGAAATTATGTCAGCATTTACACATTCAATTAAAAATTCAGCAGAATTCGGTGCTGTTGTAAACAGCATTGAAAAGGGCTTTCTTCCGCAAGGTGTCTTGGGACTCATTCCAGTTATGAAGGCTCATATCATCTCTGCAGTTACGGGGGGTCTTGGGAAAAAGGCCCTTGTTATCGTGCCTGACGAAGCATCTGCCGTGCGTCTTTGTGACGACCTTACCGCACTGGGTGTTTCTGTACTGCAATACCCTGCACGAAGCCTCTCTTTTTATACCGCTGACTCGCAAAGCTACGAATATGAGCAAAAAAGAATAAAGGTTCTGCGCAGAATGCTTGACAACAGATGTGATGTGGTAGTTTCAAGTGCCGAAGCGTGTCTTTCATATACAGTTCCTCCCGAAATACTAAGCAGCAAATCCGTTCTTCTTAAAAAGAACGAGGAAACGACACTTGAAAATATCATAACAGCTCTTAACTGTGCCGGTTATACCCGAGTTGATGCTGTTGAAGGAGTAGGACAATTTTCGGTTCGCGGCGGAATAGTTGACTTTTTCTCACCCGACGACGAAGAGCCCGTACGAATTGAGCTCTGGGGCGACACAGTTGATACTATGTGCCGTTTTGATGTTGTATCACAAAGGCGAACCGTAAATATTGATGAAATTCTCATTGCTCCGTCAAGGGAGATTATAGTTGATAATCCTGCAGAGCTTGCAGAAAAAATAGAAAAGCTTGCACGCACGATCAGAGGAAAGAAAACCGATATTATCCGCGAGAAGCTCTATGCGGATGCGGATCGCTTGAAAAACGGATTATCAGTCGGCTCTGCCGATAAATATATGCCGCTTGTTTATCCTCCCGCAACAATTTTTGACTATGCTGACGGATATCTTCTTTTCGCCTCGGAAACAAGTGCAATAAAGGAAAAGGTATCTTCATATCAGAAGCTTCTCTACGAGGATATAAAGGCTTGTGTTGATGACGGTACACTTTGCAAGGGACTTGATAAGTTCTGTCTTACATTTTCTGAGCTTACTGACATCTATCAAAATAAAGGTGTAACATATCTTGATAATTTTGCTCGCGGAAGCTTTGATACACCCGTCAGAAGCCTTACAACCTTTAACGGAAATACCCTGCCCGTATGGAACGGAAAGCTTGATGTTCTTATTGACGACCTTCATCCCGTCACCTCAAATGACAGCACGGTTATTGTTTTTGCAGGAACGGAAAAAAGTGCAAAAAACCTGGCGGAAAGCCTGAATGACGAGAATTTTGTCTCGGTATATTTCCCGGTTATTCCCGAAAAATTCCCGAGAGGTGCTGTTTGTGTCCTTCCGGGTTCGCTCAGCTCTGGTTTTTCATATCCGAGAGAAAAGCTGTATGTTTTTACCTACTCAAGAGTATACCAATCGAAAACAAAGAGAAGGAATACCGGCTTTAAAGCAAGAGACACCATTCACTCTCTTGACGAGTTAAAGAAAGGTGATTACATTGTTCACGCGGTTCACGGTATCGGCATTTTCGACGGAGTCACACAGCTTGAAGCAAACAAAATAATTAAGGACTATATCAAAATCAAATATGCAAAAAGCGATGTACTCTATGTACCCGTCACTCAGCTTGACCTTGTCTCAAAGTATATCGGTCCCCACGAGGATGACGGAAAAGCTTTGAAGCTTAACCGTCTCGGCGGCGGAGAATGGGAAAAAACACGCAACAAAGTCCGCTCGGCAGTCAAGGATATGGCTGACCAGCTTATAAAGCTTTATTCTCAAAGAATGAACAGCGAAGGCTATGCGTTTTCACCCGATATTGATATGCAAACGGATTTTGAGCGTCGTTTTGAATTTGAAGAAACCGGGGATCAGCTCAGAAGTATCGACGAGATAAAAAACGATATGGAAAAGCCGTATCCGATGGACAGACTTTTGTGCGGAGATGTCGGATTCGGTAAGACTGAGGTCGCTTTAAGAGCTGTTTTCAAATGTGTTGCAGACGGTAAGCAATGTGCTGTTTTAGTGCCCACAACAATTCTTGCTCTTCAGCATTATCAGACAATTCTGAAGCGTTTTGAGGGATTTCCGATAGAAGCAGAAATGCTTTCAAGATTTCGCTCTCCTGCTCAGAGAACAAAAATTATAAAAAGCATCAATTCAGGATTTATCGATATTGTTGTCGGTACTCACTCGCTAATTTCCAAAAATGTCAAATTCAAGGATTTAGGTCTTTTGATTATAGATGAAGAACAGCGGTTCGGAGTTGCGCAAAAAGAAAAACTAAAGGAACTCTTTCCGGGAGTTGACGTGCTTACTCTTTCGGCTACACCCATTCCGCGCACGCTGAATATGGCGATGTCCGGAATACGAGATATGTCGGTTATTGAGGAGGCCCCGTCTGACCGTTCACCCGTGCAGACCTATGTTGTCGAACACAATATGGCTTTACTGTGTGAAGCTATGGAAAAGGAACTCCGACGCGGCGGTCAGGTGTATTTTCTCCATAACCGTGTTGAAACCATTGACGGAGTCGCAAATAAGATCAATGAGCTTTTACCTGAGGCAAGGGTTGCCGTTGCTCACGGTAAAATGAATGAAGAACAGTTGAGCGACATCTGGCAAAGACTGCTTAACGGTGAAATTGATGTTCTCGTTTGCACAACCATAATCGAAACCGGTGTGGATGTTCCCAATGCCAACACTCTTATTATTGAAGATGCCGATAAATTAGGTCTTGCCCAGCTCCACCAGCTTCGCGGCCGTGTCGGAAGAAGTGCAAGACGCGCAAGTGCCTATCTGACATATAAGCGGGATAAAAACCTGTCCGAAGTGGCTTACAAGCGTCTGCAGGCAATACGCGAATACACAGAATTCGGTTCCGGATTCAAAATTGCTATGCGTGACCTGGAAATACGCGGTGCGGGTAATCTGCTCGGAGCACAACAGCACGGTCATCTCGCCGCCGTAGGTTATGATATGTATATGAAGCTGCTCCGTGAAGCCATCAGCAGTGAAAAGGGAGAAAAGCCCAAGCAGAGAGAATGTCTTATTGACCTTCAGATCAATGCCCACATTCCCGAAAAATATATATCTGCTCTTGCCCAAAGACTGACAGTTTATCGCAGAATTGCAGATATACGCACATTTGCCGATGCGGAGGATGTCCGCGACGAGTTGCGTGACCGTTTCGGTGATGTTCCGCCCTCGGTTGAAGGACTTATTGAGGTATCGCTTTGCAGAAATACCGCATCATCGCTCGGTATTTACGAAATCGGACAACGAGGCGAAACCATAGCTCTTTACTGTGAAGAAATCAATGCTTCACTTGTACTTGACATCTCCTCCGTTCTCCGCGGCCGTATCGGAGTTACTCAGACGGGAAAGAAAAGCATAAATGTAAAAAAACTGCCCGGTCAGAATTCTCTTGATACGCTGAAGGAAATTTTTGAGGCGGTAGAAAGAACGAGGATTGATAAAAAATGATAGGAACAATAGTAAATACTGCTACTATACTTACGGGCAGTATTATAGGCAGCCTTCTGAAAAAAGGCATCAAAGAGAAATATACAAAATGTCTTATGAACGCTATGGGTCTTGCCGCGGCGGGCATCGGAATAAACTCGGTTGTTCAGAATATGCCGAACAGCAAATATCCGGTATTGTTCATAGTGAGCCTTGCACTCGGTTCTCTTCTCGGCAATATGATTGACCTTGACAAGCGGTTTAACGGTCTTGTGGAGAAAAATGGAAAGAGTGAGCTCGGCAAAGGACTATCGACGGCTGTTCTGCTGTTCTGCATCGGCAGTCTATCTATACTCGGCCCGATAAATTCCGCTTTATATAACGACCATACATATCTTTTCACAAATGCGACGCTTGACCTTGTCACAAGTATGGTTCTTGCCTCGACCTACGGAATAGGCATCGCTATTGCCGCACCGATACTTTTCTGTTGGCAGGGTTCAATTTATCTGCTGGCATCCGTGCTCGGTGAATTTATGAACCCGGAGCTGATGTGTGAAATAAGTGTTGTCGGAGGATTTCTTATCGCTTCATCGGGTATTTCCATTCTTGACATAAAGAATTTAAAAACGCTTAATATGTTACCTGCTCTTCTGATTCCGCCGATATGGTTTGTGATTATGTGGGTAATATCATTAATATAAAAAAAATCTCAGGGGGATGAAAAAATGTTTTGGATCTGTGTTATTTTAGTCAGTGCAGTAATCAGTGCTGCCGACATCTTTTTTCTTGCGAAGGACAAGCGGGTTTCCACCTGTATTCACGCAACACTCCGTGATACCGTTACGGTAAACCTTCTTGCATTTTTCATTACGCGGAATATTTTCGGTCTTGAAAATGTATTCACGCCTTCCGCACACGATAATTGGTACCCGGTAAAATATACCGCGCTGTCGTTGGTTATCGGCATAGTATTTTTATGCGCTATTGCATTTATTAACAAAAATCTCAGCATTGAATATGTTGAGCCTAAAAGAAAAAAGGGCGCTATGGCGATAAAGATTATCGCGACCGTTCTTTTTGCCTTGGGTCTTGCCGCATTCACCGGTACAATATGGGGCAAAGAAGCGTTCGGTGACCTCTCACCCGACCAGATTATCATCAACCTTAATTCTCCCACAGAGGGTACTGACCCGGGAGTTTACATATCACTTTTTGAAGGTCCGGTTCTTACTACAGCATTGTTTACCGCGCTTTTCTGCATTGTTGTATTCTCTAACCGTAAGGTGAATTTCACCAAAAGTGAAAAGACCTTTACCGTTCTTCCGGACTTTGTTGTAAGAATTATCTGCCTTGTTCTTGCAGTAGCAGTTCTGGTAGGCGGATGTGCATTCGGTATCAACAGATTTCAGCTTATGACTCTTTTCGCTTCTTATTTCGATGACTCTCCGTATATTGAGGACAATTTTGTTGATCCGAACAAAGCAAATCTAAAATTCCCGGAGAAAAAACGTAATCTTATTCATATTTACCTTGAGTCCATGGAAAACACATTTTTCTCTAAGGAATACGGCGGATATTTTGACGAAAATCTTATGCCCGACCTTACTGAGCTCTGCAAGGAAGGATATAGCTTCTCCCATCTTGAAAACGGCTTCGGCGGACCTCCCACTTCAACAGGCGGTAACTGGTCTGTGGCATCGATGGTAAATATGAATACGGGACTTCCCATGAAGGTGCCGGTTGAAAGAAACGCTTACGGTGCAAAAAATAATTTCCTGCCCGGTGCAACCTCACTCGGAGACATTCTTCACGAGCAAGGATATGAACAGTCAGTTATGTTCGGTGCAGATGCCGCATTCGGAGGACTCGACTTTTTCTTTGAGTCTCACGGCAATTTCAACATATATGACCACAAGGCAGCAAAAGAATTAGGATGGATACCTGAAGATTACAAGGTATTCTGGGGATATGAAGACGATAAACTTTATGAATTTGCAAAGAAGGAGCTTATTCGCCTCGGAGAAACAGGAAAGCCGTTCCATTTTGTAATGGAAACTGCCGATACACACTCTCCGGATGGTTATCTGAGCGAGCACGCTGAAAAGAAGTTTGATACGCAGTATGCAAACTGTATTTATTATAGCCAGGCAGAAGCGGTAAAATTTGTTCGCTGGATTCAGGAGCAGGATTTCTATGAAAACACCACAGTTGTTCTTATCGGTGACCATCTGAGTATGTCAAAATCCTTCTGCACACCCATAAACGAAGCCGGATATAAACGCACCTGTTTCAACCTCTTCCTCAATCCTCCCGAAAAGCTTCGAGACATTGAAGAAAGCAGACTTTATAATCGTGATTGGGCTGTATTTGATATGTTCCCGACACTTGTAGCCTGTCTCGGAGTTGAATTTGACGGAAACAGACTCGGTATCGGAACAAACCTTTTCTCTGATGAAGATACTCTTTTTGAACGCGACGGAATCAAGTTTGTCAATAAAGAGCTTGAGAATCGCAGTAACTTCTATAACAATAATATTCTTGTTGACTGGAATGCGATAGGCAAGTCCTAATAAAGCGGAGGCTGAATTATTGTGAAAAAAGGAAAGAAAAAAATGGTATTTATAATTATCGGTATCATTTTGGCATTGATAATTGCTTTCGGTGTTGTAAGTGCATTTATCAACAAAGCTTATGTAAAAAATACGCTTGAATATATCTCCGAACTCGGAACGGTTAACCCGGACGAGCCGTTAGCCGTAGAAAAGGATTCTGACGGATGTTATACGATTACTGTTGACCGCGATCTTAAAATTCTACAGCTGACAGATATTCATATCGGCGGTGGCTGGGGCTCAAAAAAGACGGACAGACAGGCAATCAATGCCGTTGCCGCAATGGTCCTTGAAGAAAAACCTGACCTGGTTGTTGCCACCGGTGACATAAGCTTTCCTGTTCCGTATATGGCAGTCACCTTTAATAATCAATATGCCTCTACGATTTTTGCCACTCTTATGGAACAATTGGGTGTTTATTGGGTTCCCGTTTTCGGTAACCACGATGCCGAATCCTACTCTATTTATAACCGCAAAGCAATGGGTGACTTCTACAGCCGTGAGGAATGGAAAAAATGTCTTTTCCAAAATGGTGAAGAAAGCATTGACGGTTTCGGTAATTCCGTTATCAAGGTAAAAAACAGCAAGGGAATCATAACTCAAGCTTTAATCAATATCGACTCAAACGACTATCCCGAGGGTTCATTTTTAGGTCTTACGGGCGGATATGATAACATTCACAGCAATCAGATTGAATGGTATGAGTCTTCTTGTGAAAAGCTTCACAACGAAAACCGGGCTTTTATTGAAAATAATTTTTCCGACGAAGAGAAGGCTAAACTTCTTGAAGATTTCGGCACGGTAAAATCTCTTGTTTTTCTTCACATCCCTCCTGTTGAATATGCTGATGCATGGAACGAATTCAAAAGCAACGGATACAAGGATACAAAAAACGTAAAGCATTATTACGGTACTCTCGGCGAAGATGTATGTTGTCCTGCCGAGGATGATATGTTTTTTGAAACTGCCCTTGAAACGAACAGCACACAGGGCATTTTCTGCGGTCACGACCACATCAACACATTCTCAATGGACTACAAGGGTATCCGTCTCACATACGGTCTCAGCATTGATTTTATCGCTTATAAGGGTATTGACAAAGTAGGTTCACAGCGAGGCTGCACGGTGATTACGGTTAAGCCTGACGGAACATTTGACTGTTACGCTGAAAACTATTATCAGGATAAATACGTAAGTCTCGACAAGGAAGATGTCACGATGCAGAAATTGAATGAAGAATTCAATTAAAACCTTAACACAAAAATAAAGGGAGAGATTTTGCAGGTCTTACTTGCATATCTCTCCCTTTTATTTAATTAAAAATTACTTAATATCGTCAAGGTTTACTCCCTTTGTCTCCTTTACCTTAGCAACAAACATCACGGCGGCAACTCCCACGGCAACTACCGAGATTGCAAGGCATACCCACCATATCGGGAATTTAAGCATTCCGACAACGGCAAGAAGATAGCCGACAGCGAGACCGATTATTACGAGAAGTCCCTCTGCGCCGACAACAGAAGCGCGAATATCAGTCGGAACCTTTTCGGTCATCATAACATTCATATAATCTCTGCCTATCCAGTATGAGCCCTGATAAAGGCCGGCGAAAAATCCGATGAGATATGGGTTCCAGCCGCAAAGAATACCTGCAACGAAAAGAGAATATCCGACTATGCAGGTTACGGAAAATCCCGCAACCGTTACTTTCCTGCCGAATTTATCCGCTATGAAACCAGAAATAAATGTGATTGATGCGTAAACAACAGGAACCATAAACAAAGCTTTTGTAATATCACTTGTGCTCATTCCGACTTTATGCATTGCCGACTCAAAATACAGTGCGATAGCAGGCATAGCAGAGTCAAAAATGATGTGTGAAATTATGAGATTTTTGGTATCAGGATTAGAGAAAATGTATTTTATTCCGTTAAATACACCGGACTGATTACGTTGTGCTTCCTTTTGCTTTT
This sequence comes from uncultured Clostridia bacterium, assembly GCA_937920235.1. GTDB lineage: Bacteria > Bacillota > Clostridia > Oscillospirales > Acutalibacteraceae > Fimenecus. Next base: position 84,122 of record CALGUK010000039.1, read on the forward strand.
TCTTTGCTTCTTTTTCTGCGAGACGTTCTTCAGCCGGACGCGAGAGATAAGCTATTCTCTCGTCAATAAACACCTTTGTGTCCTTTGCGAGAATTACCACAAGCAACACGGCTATAAAACCTATTATTGCAGGTACAAGGAAGATTTCACGCCATCTGGTTGCATCATCGCCCATGAGCATATCGCGAAGTGTGGGGATGAGGATAACACCCAAAATTCCGAAACTTTTGAGAAAACTGTATATCTTTGCACGGTGCTTGTCGGGAGCTTCCTCGAGAATATAGATAATCTGAATGTCATGTCCCATGAAAAAGCTTATAATTGCAAAGCCGATAAGAAAAATAATATAACTCGAAGACAGATAGATTACGAGAAGTCCTGCCGCCATACCTAAAGTTGAAATTGCAAAAAGAGGTTTTCTGCCCCATTTATCCGCAAGCGCCTTATAGAACGGCGTTACGGCACCAAGGACATAAGTAAATACTCCTATTGATGAATGAAGTGCAAGTCCTTCCTGAAACGTATAATATTTTCCCATAAAAGGATTGTTAACAAAAAACTCCGTAACAAAAGAGGATTGCACGGTTACGGTCAGATTACTTGTAACTTCGTCAAGAATATTGACAATTGCAATGAGAAAAAGCAAAACCATAAAGTATTTTCCCGAATTGCTTCTGCTCTGCATTTTTTTCAGTCGGTTTATCTGCTTTTGCTCGCTTACCGCCTGCTTTTCTGCAGTTTTCATTTTCTTACCCCCAAATTTAAGTTTATATATTTATTATAAATAACAAAATATGACCTGTCAACAGAAATCGTGACAGGTCATATCTTAATATATGCTGTTTAGTTTTTTGCTTCACTGAGCAATTTATTTGTGGTTCTCTGATCAACCCAGAACACAACAATCAGTTCGACAAGAGCACCGAGCATATGCCAGGTTGAATGTCCGTGGAAATTGCCGAAAGCAAAATCTGCAATCTGATTATCGCCCCAGACAGCCGTTATTATTGCCGCCACAAGCATCACGGAAATGGCGAGGATAAGTAACGCTCTCTCATTTACCTTCATTTTTTTGAAATTATCTATAAGCAAATATAGAATCGGGAGAACCGTTATAACACAGCCGACTTCTGCGATTGACATACCACCTGTTTTACCGTCCATAGGTGCTCCGCCGCCGCCGAAATAAAGCGGTCTGTCATGAATAACAAATACCTCATATGTGAGTATTCCCAAAACAAGCACTGTCCAGGCTGTTACCCCCAGCAAGAAGTAATTACGCTTTTTTCGGGTTTCGGGCGACTGATAAAACTCCATTGCAAAGCTGCAAACTCCGCAAAATGCCGTAAGCTCTGTTAACGACATATCAATATAGCTTGCCAACAATTTTGTGGTGAGCACACCGGGTTCAAATGCACCGTAATTAGCGGTATGCATACCTACAGATGTTACGGACATTACGCTGTAAAGTATGAGGAAAAGATACCAATACCACTTTTTATTTTTCTTGATTAAAAGAATGACAATGCCGATAACCGCGGCATATGTATATGCCCAGTTTGTCTGAACAGCAGAATACTGAGCACAGAATTCCGCAAGTGTTGTTTCGATTTCTTCAAAAGGCAGAATATCCTTGAAGGAGAGCCAATCTATAAAATCGAGTTTCATTATATTCATTATTATTACCTTATTTCTACGCATAAAAGATGAGCCATTCAGCCCATCTTTTATACTGTTATTTATTCCAATTAAATAAATTATGCCTCTTTAAATCCGCCGTTAAGAACAACAACAAAATCAACGATAGCATCAGCCTGAGCAACGTCAACCGTAAGTCCCATAGCCTTGATCTGAAGCTGTTTAAGTGAGATGTTAACCACATAGCTCCAAGTACCGTTAACGATCATTCCGTTACCGTCAACCAAAACCTTGAGTCTCGGATTAGTATAATCAAGACGGACATTTTCGTCAGCTATTACAGCATCCATACCAAGTCCCGAGAACTGTCCGATAACCTCATCAATATCACCTACGACTGATATTGCATGTCCTACAGAACCACTGTACATATTGCCGTTGGCACCGTCTGTCTGAGGATTGAGAATCATCTCAATTACTGTATAGTTACCGCTCTTATATGCTCTTGCGGCATAAACGTCGGAAGCAACAAGATTCTGGTGACCGCCTGTGATGCCTGTGATATTCTTCGAGTTGTTTTTAAGTGCCTGGTTCATAACACCGCTTGCGAAGTTGAGTAATGTGTCGTTGATTCCGGGCGCATTGAGTTCTCTGAGAGTCATCTGCTGATATGAAGTAACACTTGAATGAGTTCTGCCGGCACATGTTTTATATGCCTCAACAATCTGCGATTTTGTCCACTGAGCAGGATTATCTGACAAATGCTGACCGGTCTGAGAATTATTATTCTGAGTATTATTCTGTGTGTTATTCTGAGTATTGTTCTGAATATTATTCTGAGAATTGTTATTCTGAACATTTCCGTTAATTGTTCCGTTTGCGATTAACTGGTTGTAATATTCCATCATTTCTTTACAGTTACAGCCACAATCACACTCACCGTCTTCTTTATCATTATTACAAGCCGTTAAAGCGAAAAGCATTGAAACAGCGAGAAGAAGAGCAAGAATTCTTTTAAGTTTCATAACAATATCCTCCCGAGATACATATATGAACATATTCTACTATAAATGTCGGTCTTTGTCAATTAAAAAAGGGTAAAAAAGAACCGACGATTTCATCGTCGGTTAACTTTTTTGTTATCATAACTTAGATAGCGTCTGTGTTCGGGATTTCCGGAACAGGAGCAACTTCTTCAACAACAGGAGCTTCTGTTGAGGGCTCTTCTCTGTTGCAGAGTAAGCAAGCAAAACCTGCAACTGATACTGAGCTAACGAGAGTAAGCACTAAGCTGAAAATGATAGCTAACTTTGTGAACTTTGTTTTCATTTTACATTACCTCCGTAAAAATGCATGCATTTAAATTTTTACGATTAAATTATAGCAACAAAAATCAATAATGTCAACACATTTATTTCTATATTTAGATATTTTTTTAAAATTTTTTCAATTATTTCAATAAATATGCTGTTTTTATAAGATTATGACTTCTTTTTAACATACCAATTGATAATTTTATCAACAAAGCTCTTCTTTTCCGACTCGGAATCCCCTCCCGGAGCAACAGCAGAGCTGTCTGACAGGTCGAGGTCTTCCGCATTGAGCTTATATGAATTTGCAAAAATATCAATAACCTGCTTACGAACCATTCCTCTGAGAGGAATATGAGAAATCATACCGTAGGTTGCCGCCTGGCCCTTTTGTGCAAGTTCCGGATTAGCACGGACAACCTCAACAGCATCCTTGAGGTCCTTGATGAATTCTTCAATGACCTTTTCGTGAGGAGCAGTTACCATAGCGTGCAGAGCATCGGGCATCTGAAGTCTGTCAATATGCCATCCTTTTTCTTCCATCACGTCACCGACCGCAAAGATATTTACATCCCTATCAATTGAACGGAAGGCAAGAAGGCTCACAACAGGCTTGCCTATAATCTCAAAGCAACCTATTTTGCATATTTCGTCCTTCAGAAGCTGAGAAACCTCGATCGTTTTCTTTGCAAGTGAGACATAGCCTTCAACACCGTTTGCCTGTATAGCCGCCCAAGCCGCAGCATAAGCACCGCCGGGACGCGTTCCGAGAAATGCGGGAGAGGCAAAAACTCCACCCGGCCAATCCTGATTTGCAAATACCTGATGTCTGAAATAGTCAATATTGCGATAGAGAATACAGGAAGCACCTTTTGCGGCAAAACCGTATTTATGAATATCTGCCGAAATTGAAGTTACACCTTCAACTCTGAAATCCCAGAGAGGCAGCTCAATTCCTGCCATTTCCATAAATGGAAGAATATATCCGCCGACACAACTGTCAACATGGAGGGGGACCTTATGCTCAACGGCAATTTTACCGAGTTTTTCAATCGGGTCGATAATTCCGTGAGGATATTCGGGAGCTGAACCGAGAATCATAACAGTATTCCTGTTTATCATCTTTTCAACAGCTTTTACATCAACCTGCCAATTTTCGTCAAGAGGAGCACGTCTGATTTTCACTCCGAAATATTCCGCACCCTTATCCCAGGCAACATGTGCTGTTTCGGGAATAATCATCTCAGGTTTTTTTATACCCTTGGAACGACCTAAATCGCGGTATGTTTTAACCGCAAGCATACAGCTCTCCGTTCCGCAGGAGGTCATAACACCGCAAGCCTCATAATCCACGTGGAACAGGTCTGCGGTAAAACGCAAAACCTCTTTTTCGAGTCTTTTAAGGCTCTTGAACGCTGTCGGATTAAGTCCGTTCGCGGAAAAATACTTTGAATACGCATCATTCAAAAACTGAGTATATTCCTCATTGAGATAATAAACAAGGCTCCAGGTCTTTGCCTCTTTATATTTAGGGTCATCCTTACCGAATGAGTCAAGCTCCTTGAGTATTTCTTCAAAAGGTCTGCCCTTTTCCGGAACATTTTTATTCATTTGTATAAGCCTCCTCAGAACGGAAGATTTTCAAGAATAATATGCATGAAAATGCCGAGATAGTTTCCTATTGCATATCCGATGATGCCTGTTGTAAGTCCCGATACAAGAACTGCATTGTTATTAAGGGCTGCAGCCGCAACGGGTACAAACGGCGGTGAACATATTGCCGAAACGGATGTGACAATCATCGTATCGGTATCCACCTTTGCAAATTTACAAAGAAGTGCGTGTAAAAGCATACTTCCGAAAATAGAAACCGCAACATATATCAGAATTGTGTAATCAAAGTTTACGATTTCTGAGAAATCAGCCATTGTTGCAACCGTGAAGCAGAAAATATAAATAATATACATACCTAAAGGTGTGGTTTTCTTTATTTCTCGGACAGGCTTGATAAAGGAGCAGACAATGGACAGCGTTGTGATGAGAAGTATTGTTACGGCTGTTTCGTATCCCTTGACAAATGTTCCTGCAACATATGATATACCTACAATTACCGCTGAAAGCAGAAATGCAAGAACAAGTTTGCCTATAATATGTGGCTTTGCCATACCCTTATAGCTGTTATCATCTTCAATTTCGCCGACATCTGTATTCGTTTCACCCTGATATGCAGGCAGACGGAACACCTTGCGGAAGAAGCTTCTTCCCACAGAGGTAAGGAAAAGCATATATACGGCTGAAACTACCATATCAACGGTATTGAACATTATATATGAGTTTTCCGGAATGTCTCTTGCCGCGGCTATTGAAGCCACATTGACCGTACCGCCGGTATAAACACCGATTGCCAATGCTCCGTAGTCTGCCGAGTTCGGATTTCCGCCTCTGAAAATCATGTGGAGAACGAAAACAACAATTACGATTGAGGCAACGGCAAGTCCCATACAAATAAGACCTTTTTTGGCGGTTTTAAGCCATTTTCTGACATCTATCGAAAAAAGTATCAACGGCAGAGCAAGGCAGACACTGACATCCTGAATTGTGGTCTGGATACCCGTAAAGCTTTCGGGTATCAAACCGATATTGCCCACAAGCATACCGAGAAAGTAGCATATAAGGACAACACCGATTTTTCCTATGATTTTAACTCTATTGCTCAGCCAGATAATAGGAGCGGGAATTAAAAGGAATAATATTGCAAGCAAAATATTCAAATTTTTTGCCTCCGGATCTTATTATTTAAGAGAGTCTCGAACGTGAGATAAGAAGAAATCACGTCTGTCTTCGTTATCAATAACCTTGATAGGCTTAACCTGATTAAGATTTGCTCCGCGGCTCTTGAGAACCTCGCGGTAATCCTCGTATGTTCCGTTGCGAAGGAACTTAACCTCACAATGACCGAGAGCACCGTTTCTGAGAAGCGGAGGCACAAGAACGTTGGTCTCACAGAGTCTCTTCTCAAAGATTTCAGCATATCTTACACATTCACTGTCAGGAATATCGTTCACAGGCTCAATAAGGACGCAGTAATGTCCCGGTGAAGTTGTACGGTCAGGATAAATGCTGTATCCGACAAATTCCTCGTTAACCTCTTCTGAAAGATCATTAACGAGCAGGTCAAAAGCAGTCTGATTGATTTTTTCACCGCTGATATTTGCAATCTGATTTCTTCTGTAAAGGAATGTGATTTTGGGCGACTGCTTATAGAAGCCTGTTACACGGACAACATCTTCGATTCTGTATCTGTAGAGACCACTCATATTTGTTACGATAATTTCATAATCCTTACCGACTTCAAGTTCGGAGATTGTAAGCGGTTTTGCATCTTCTGGAGCATCAAGAGGAAGAAACTCGTAAAATCCGTTCTGCGGAAGCATTACATATTCAAAGGAGTTAAGCTCTATCGGAACAGCCATAAGACCTTCAGATGCAGCATAGCCGAGATAATGAATCGGGATGTCGGGTCCGATGTATCGGCGGAGTTTCTTTGCATAAAGAGAAAGACTGCCCGTTCCCATACCGTAAAGCCAGCCTGTTCTTGGCCATATTCTCGGCACAATGGCTTCTTCATCAAAGCCTTTTCTGAATTCTTTTCTGAGCTGTTCTGCTCTTTCAGGCATAGGCTTGAGCTTTTTAAGCAGCTTTGCACGAACCTCGGGAGGACATACTATATTTTCGTTTATAGTTCCCTTTTCGATGTCATCGCAGAGCATTTCCCAGTTATTTTCAAGATAGAAGAACATTGCTTCAAGCATTGTGATAAACACGGTACCGAGATAGCTCACATCGTCACGCATAAGAGCCCAACGCAATTTCATATAGTGCATATCCATCGGCTCTCTTGTTTCGGGATACATTACCTCGCGGGGAGATGTTACGAAGAAGCGTGTGATGGGTTTAAGGAAAAGCATCGGGTGAGCCGCAAGACCTGCTGCGATCTGACCGCTCGGTGTTCTGTGGTGAAGGACCTCAATAGTGAGGAGACCTCTCTGAGGAGGCATTTTCTTTCCCTGACTCTTAAACCATTTATATGCACAGCCGACGGGAGCGGAGAAGCTGAAGCACTGACAGCACCAGGTTGCCCAGCGTCCCATAGGAATAAGCTTTGATTTACCCGTACTTCCCGACGACTCGTTATATCTGCCGATATGCTTTGCGGTGATAAGATTTTTCTCACCGTTATTTGCCATTCTCTCAATATAAGGTGCGTAATCCGAATACTGTGAATAAGGAACTATTCTCTGATAATCATCCACAGATTTTACGTCCTTGAAATTATGTAATTTGCCGTAAACAGTATTTTTATTTGCACGCATAAGCTTTTTAAGATTTCTCTCTTGCTGCCATACTGCATGATGTGAATAAAATCCGAGTTTCAGATGCTCCATACGTCCGAGCATAGAACCGAAATTGACAAAAACGCGACCCAACAAATCCATTTTCATTTCTCCTCTTTTTTATCATTAAAAATAAAAATCTTACAAATTATAAAGTTGACAATTCCCATTACAAAGGTCACCGTCAGTTTTGATATAAGACGTACCGTTTCCTCACCGAGCAGCTCCGTAAGCTCTTCGGACAGACCGAAAAGCTTTATCATAAGCTCAATTAATTCTGTTGTTGACCAGGAAAAAGCAACGATCAGCACCGCAAACAGCGGTAAAATCTTCAGAATATTTTTCTTGCTGTGAAAAACCCAGAAGTAGTTCACAAAAAATCTTACAAAAAAGAAAATTATAATACTGACCGTATTGGCAACCGCAAGTGTTGTAAATCTCTGTGCAAGAATTGTTCCGTCAAACATCTTATACAAAGGATTCAGAGAGAGACTCTCCAGAATCGTCACCACAAAGCCCATTAAAAAGTTCTTTAAAAACTGAATGAGCGTATCATTCTGATTTATTTTTTTCATATTATCAGAATCCGCCACCGGTTGTAATTACATAGTTGATTTCGGTTGTGGCATTCTCAACAACAACCTTTTCAATCCAAAGGTTTCTGACCTCAAGATCAACCATATAGCGCCAAGTGCCCTTTTCGATTATTCCCTTGTCATTGATTTTAACCTTTACCGTGGGATTGACATAGCGCAGCTCTACAAAAGCATCCTTGAAATTGATTGTCCAGTTCGGGAACTGATCTGCAACAACAGCGATATTTCCGACTACCGAAATAGCGTGACCGACCGTACCCTTGAAGGTATCACCGTATGCATCGTCAACCTGCTCAACCATTGTCATCTCAACTATGGTATAATTGCCCTCTTTATAAGCCTTTGCTGTTTTTGCATCTGACGGAACGAGGTCATTGTATCCGCCCGTTATTCCGTCGAACTCGGTTGAATTTGCTTTGAGTGCCGCTTGGATAATCGGTTCTGCAAGTCCTATAAGAAATTCAAGAGCACCGTTATTGAGCTTGACATCCATACCGTTATCCATAGTCATTTTCTGGATGGATTTTGCAGATTTTGACTTTTGCGCAGCCGTTTTATAGAAGTTTACTACTTCTGCTTTTGTCCATTCCTTAGGATCAGCAGGAAGTTCTCTCTGCGGCTCCTGATTTTCCTCAGCAGCGTCATTACCGTCGGCAACTTCACCCGGCTCAGTCGCTTCGTTTTCGTTCTGAACGGCATCTCCGTTTTCACCGCCGAAATCACTGTTACCCGCATTATCACCCGAGGCACTGCCTGTACTGTTACCCGCATCAATCACGTTGCCGCTTGCCGAAGATTCCAAATGTTTATCCGCAGTGGATTTACCGATTGCAACAACACTCACCGTCATTACAACAGCCAGAAGAATTGCAAGAAAGCTTGTGAAGTTTGCAGATGATTTTTCTTTCTTAATTTTTTTGATCTCTGCCTGTTCAGGCGTTAAAGGTGTTTTTGATTTTGCCATCATAACATTCCCCTTCATTACATTTATATTTATACATTTTACCGCTGTTTTGTCTATTTGTCAACGGAGTTGCTGTTAAATAACCTATTTTTAAAGATAAAACTAAAGGCGGAGTATAAACTCCGCCGCTGAAATATGCTGTTTACCGAATCAGAAACCTCCGCCCGTTGTGATTACGTATTTGATTTCGGCATCTGCTTTTTTGACCGTGATGTTGTCAATCTGAAGATTTCTTATATAAACCTGAGCAATATAACTCCAAGTTCCTTTTTCGATAATACCCTTGCTGTTTATTTTTACCTTGACCGTAGGTTCTGCATAATGAACCTTGATATCTGCTTTTTCAAACTTAATATCAAATGCCGGGAATTGCTCTGCCGCCTTAGCGACATTACCAAGGACATTTATGGCATGGCCTACACTTCCGTCGTGCATATCGCCGTATATTCCGTCGGTTTGTTCCACCATTGTCATTTCGATAACAGTGTAATCTCCCTGCTTATATGCTTTGGCATTTGCCGCGTCAGAGGCCACAAGCTTTGTGAATCCGCCTGTAAGACCGTTATAAGTCGTGGTATTATTTTTAAGAACAGTATTTATAACCGGCTTAATAATATTAAGGAAAAATCCGAGAGCCCCGTCACCGTCGTTGACAATCAACTTCGGCATTGTCATCGTCTGAGAGGATTTTGCAGTAGGATGTGTTTTTATTGCAGACTGCTTATAAAATGCAACAATTTCAGCCTTTGTCCACTCGGCAGGGTCATCGGGAAGCACACGCTCTTCTGACTCGTTGTCGGATTTATCAGGTTCCTTATCACCATTATTCTGAACCTTATTGTTTTCATCGCTCACCGGTTCATCTGAAGCGTCCTCATCACTACTTGTATCTTCGTCCTTAATATCTATATCGTTTGAATTTACAGCCTGATCCGATGTTTGCTCTTCACCGCTATCTCCGGTTGAAGACGGTTTTTCCTCAGGATTACACGCAACAAAAGTAAAAATCAATGATATCACTAATAAAATTGAAAGAATCTTTTTCATTGTAAAAACCTCCTGAATATATTTTACACAAACATATTACGATAATTCATGCTTTTTGTCAATCAGATTGCGTCAAACATTTCTCCGTATGCTTTTGCAAATGTTGAGCCCGATGTTCTGCTTATGACATTAACCTCTTCATTTTCCGTAAGAAGTGAATGATACTCGTTATCTCTCAGCACATATCCCGCCTGGTCGTTACACAAGCCGAAAACCATTATATTTTCAACATCTGTCAGGTTTTTAAGCGGTGAATAATTCCATTTTTCACTTGTCCAGGCGGCATCTCCCGACTCTGTATCACTGTATATAATTGATGGGTCAAATTCGCCCGGGCAGAAGAATATTCCGACGCTGTTTCCCAGCTCAGCATATCCGATTTCCGTAACCATAACATATTTAAAGCCATTCTTCACGATGACGGCATTGAGCAGGTCTTCACGGGCAACAAGAGTGAGAATTCCGTTATCAACCTGCAGAAAAACCTCTTTATGAACTACATTCAATACAGGCTGCAACAATATTTCATTATCAATTCCCATCACCTTGTCCGCAAGGGCATATCCGTAATTCGCAATATTTTCTATGTCTGAAGCGTCTTCTTTATTGGTAAGCTCCTTGTTCTGCTTGATGGCAAGCTCTGCACCGATTACATAAACAACATTTGCTCCGACCTTTTCCTTTACAGCTTTTTCAAAATAATAGGGGTAATCCGCCGTAAGCTCATCAGGCCCTGCGCCCATACCCGTACAATGCATAGAGCCTTGTATTATCCAGGTTTCTGCTGAGTCGTTGTTATCAGGGACAAAACGGAGTCTGTGCATATTCGAGTCGAATGCTATCGGGTCGCGGGCATCTCTCATATATTCCGAAATATCGGTATACCCATAGTAAAGACTGCCTTTTTCCATATTTTCAATGGCTTTTTCCATACAAAAAACAGTCTTTGAAAAGAGATTTTCCGTAAACTCCGCATTTTTTGTAACCTTAAGGTTGTTAAGTAGTCCGCCGAGAGCTGCGTTACCGGTATTAAACACCAGAGCAGATAAAAGAGGCACGTTCATTCCGAGGGTATCAATGCAGGAATGTTGGTGAAGCACCGATACATTTACACTTATCAGATTATATCCCTTAACGGATACAACAGACTGAATTCTTGAACGGATTTCCTGAACATCTCCTCTCGAAATCCCGAAACCGTCTATAACTGCCTGAACGGCAATTCCGCTGACACCATCGCTGACAGCATAAACTCGTACTCTCTGGTCATCGTTTATTTTCTGCGGAACACGTCCTGCGAACGGCTCAAGAGAACCTGCAAGAAAGAAGTCTCCATTCATAATATCAAGTCCGTCAAGCAACGATGCTCCCGCATATCCGAGATACCATCCGTCACCTGCTTTATCATCAAAGGAACTCTCACCCTCATAGAAATTTTCCGGTATGTAATCTTTCAACTGTTCCCAGTCTCTGTCATATCCAGGCCAGAAAAGATTGAGCACCGTCAGAACTCTGTGAATGAGAGAATCAACACATAAATTAAATGCATTTTCAATATTCACGCTTTCCGCCTTTATGCAAGCTGATACAGGAAGCATAAAAGTTGATAACAGGAGTATAAATGAAAGGCAAAATCCGATTACTTTTTTATACATTATTATATCCCCTTTCTCTGTTTGATTTTAATTATACACTTTTTATCAGAATGTTCAACTGAAATATTACAAAAATTCCAATATGTAAAACTTATTCAAATTTCCTTGACATATGTCAAATTGTATTGTAAAATCGCTTTGACATTTGTCAATTTTAAAACACAAATACATAGTTATGTTGTTTATCGCACAAACAAACCTAAATTGAAAGGCTTGTATGATATGAGTAAGAATAAAATTCACACCATCAAAGATCTTGTAAATTTTGCCGCTGAGGTTTACGGCGAAAAAGATTTCTGCAAATTCTTTCGTGATTCCGAATTCTTTATAAAAAGCTTTTCGGAATTTCGTGAGGATTGTTTTGCTGTCAGCAGATATATCAAAACAATTGAGACAAAGAAAATACATATTGCTTTCATCGGCAAGACAAATTACGAATACATAGCCTGCCTTACAGGTATGATCTGCAGCGGTAATGTAGTTGTTCCTTTTGATCCGAACATATCAGTTGATGAAGCTTGTCGGCTTTTTGACGATGCGGATATTGAAATGCTTTTCTGTGAAGAGGAATTTTTGGACAAAGCTGAAAAAATACAAAGCATCTGCGGTGGTCTGCAGAAAATTATTTCCCTCGGTGACAGGCATTGGTTTGATGATATTTTCAATACCTACTCATCAGCTTCGGAATATGCACACCTTTCCGACACGGAAATTGATCCTTATGAATGTGCGTTGATAATATACACCTCCGGTACAACCGGCGAAAGAAAGGGTGTAATGCTTTCAAACCATAATCTGATTTCAAATTCCTGTTATGACACCTACAAGGCCGAAGAAGGTGAAGTTTGTCTTTCTGTTCTCCCTATGCACCATGTATTCTGTTATGCCTGCGATGTACTGAAGGTACTATATGACGGAACCACCATCTGTCTTAACGGCGCACTGACAAATATGTACAGAAATCTCCTCCTTTTTGAACCGACAAACACAAGAATTGTTCCGCTTCTTTGCAAAGCTATTATTACAAAAATCAAAATTTCTGAAAAAAAGCATCCTGAACTCTCTCCCAGACAAGCCGCGGAACTTGTTGTCGGAAAAAGACTGACTAGATTTATTGCAGGAAGTGCGTTTTTAAGCGGCGCTCTGATTGATGAATTTGAAAAATACGGCATTACGGCGCGTCAAGGCTACGGAATGAGCGAATGCAGTCCCAGAATTACCACCTCTGATTTTTCCGAAGTATGTAAATATTCAAACGGTGTTCTGACCGGTGTTGATGATGTCAGAGTTGTTGACGGTGAAATTCAGGTAAAAGGTCCGTCAGTTATGCTCGGCTATTATAAAAAGCCCGAAAGAACTGCAGAGGCATTTACCGAAGACGGATATCTGCATACAGGTGATCTGGGATATATTGAAAATAATCACATTTATCTTGTGGGCAGAAAGAAAAACCTTATAATTCTTTCCAACGGCGAAAACATCTCTCCTGAGGAGCTTGAAAATAAATTTGTTGATGAGACAATTGTAAAGGAAATTATTGTCCGCGGTGAGAATGACTCGATCATTGCAGAAATATTTCCGGATTTTACTTTTGCCGACTCCATGGGTATCTCAGATGTAGAATGTGAAATAGGCAAAATTGTCGACAAGGTAAACTCAGTACTTAATTCTGACAGACAAATTTGCTCGTTCATCATAAGAAAAACACCGTTTGAGCGAACATCAACCGGCAAAATAAAAAGAGTTCAATTCAGTTTTTCGGAGGATAAAGTCAAATGATTGTAAAGAAGCTTTCTGACGGAAATACCGTCAATGCGTACCCTATTTCCGACTCACAAAAAATGATGTTTCTTATGTCGTTGAAATACGGATCGGGATATCCGGTAAACAACATCGGATGCGGCTACTACTGGCAGGGTGCAACTGATCTTAAAATCCTGAAGGTCTCTGTTTACGAGGCAATCAGCCGTTGTGATACTATGCGTCTTCGTTTTACAATGGAGAAAAAGCTCAATCTTCATCAATATGTCACACCCTACAGTGACCTTACCGTTGAAGAATGGGATTTCAGCCAGCTTACCGTTGATCAGGCAGAAGATATTCTTACAAACATCTCGAGAAAAAACATACCGATGTATGAATGTGAGATTCATAAAATTGCCATTATTACCTTTAAAGACGGCTATCACGGTCTGTTTATGAGACTTCACCATCTGGCAATGGATGCGTTTTCCGTAAAGGTTTTTCTCAACGACATCATAGAAATTTACAACAGTAAGACAAAAGGCACTGCTTATCCCAAACCGATGAGGCCGTATATTCCGGTTCTTGAAAAGGAGCTTGAATATCTTAACTCAGAGCAGCACGAAACAGACAGGCAATACTGGTATGACTCACTGGCAAAAACCGATGAGCCGATTTTTACCGATTACATTCTGGAAAATCGTCTCAAAGAACAGCAGAAAAAGAATCCGGGTAAAAGATATGCTGATATACATTCAGGGCTTCCGGATGCAGACAACTTTACAATCAGTATGAGCGCAGAGGAAAGCCGAAAAATTATCGCACTGTGCGAGGAGAGAAGCCTTTCACTGTTTTCTGTTCTCTCAATGGGTGTCCGCACTGCCCTCTCCTGTTTCAATGACAACCAGGAAGACGTTTCATTTAAAATGATCGTAAACCGTCGCGGTACAATATCAGAAAAGAAATCGGGAGGTCTTCGAATCAACTTTCTGCCAATGAGAAGCCGTATAAAACCGGATGAATCCTTTTATCAGGCGGTACAGAAAATATCCGGCATTCAAAATGAGATGTACTGTCATGCAAGTCTCAGCTTTCTTGAAACTCTTAAGGAAAGACACAAATCCATGCCCAAAGATGCAAAATTCGACTCAACCTATGACAGTTTCGGTCTCTCCTATCAGCCTTTGCTTAAATCTTCATACATTGATGAGGATATGGAAAAATCCTGTCGCAGCATCTGGTATAATAACGGAGCAACAATGATTCCTCTCTATGTTACCATTATGCACAGAAAACAGGATAACGGTCTGGATTTTATTTTTGAATACAGAAAAGAGCCAGAAGCCGAATATGATCTCAGGCTTCTTTATGAAAAGCTCAGAGCTTCGCTTCTGGCGGGCGCTGAAAACCCTGATATTACGGTGGGTGAAATACTTGATAAAATCGCACTTACTGATGCAGAAAGGAACGGAAAACCAAAATGCAAGAATTCGAAAAGCTTGTTGAAATCCTTGAAAACTACGTCGAAGCTGATGAAATCTCGCCTGAAGACAATTTCAGACTTGATCTCGATATGAGTTCGTTTGACACAATGTGTCTTGTAACAGATGTCAAATCGGTTTTTGGTGTGGATTTAAAAGCTACAGATTTTGTCAAACATAAGACTGTCGGCGAAATGGCGGATTACATTGCTTCTGTAAAATAAGCTTAAAAAAATTAAGGGACAAACTTAACTGAAGTTTGTCCCTTTTGTTATGAGCTTAACTCTTATTCGCCTTTCATTTCGAGGAGCTTAACTTTTCCGTCGTAAGAAGCCTGCGAAACCTTGATTGAATCAAAAATTGCAGCCTTGATATCATCAGGAGTAGCGCCGAGTTCCTTTGAATATTTATCATCGATGAAGAGATTTACATCCATAATGTCTGCAAGTCCGTCAACGTCAATACCGCTTTCGATTCCTTTTGCAGCATACTCTTTCTTTACTCCGCCGAGCCCCATACGCATCATCCAGGGTGCAACGCTGATAATCTTGCGGTTGTCGCCCATACCTCTTGCGGCATAAACGATTTTAAGGAATTCCTTCCAGGTAAGATTATACATACTGATAGGCCAAGCTTTTGCACCTTTTGACTTTTCGGCCGCACCGACAATTACCTCACCTACCTGACGTACAGTAAGCATTGCAGTTCCGCCGCCCGGATACATAGTGAAAGGAAGTTTATCCATTCTCTTAATCTGCTCGATAAGGATTACCCATACGGGCTTTCTGCCGGGCTGAGTGCCGAAAATATAGGGAAGCTCAAGAACTGATACATCAAAGTTTTCATCAGCAAATGAAAAAGCAACATTTTCCTGGTCAATACGGCTTCTGATGTAAGGATGCTTCTCTGTAAGCTTCATATCAGGTCTTTCCTTTGCAAGGTATGCAAAATATGATCCAAGGATAACTGCCTTCTTAACTCCTACCTCTTTGCAAAGAGGAAGAATTCTCTCAAGCGGCTGAATATTATATTTGTAATATGCGTTATAAACAGGTGCAGGGAACTCAACACGCTCGTCAATACCTGCGGCAAACACAAAGCAATCCTGTCCGCGAAGCAACTCACGGATTTCATCGTCGGTTTTTTCGTAGATATTGCAGAATTCCAATTTCATCTCCTCGGGAATAGGAGCACCTTCGGGGAGAGGAGGAAGCGCAACGCTTGTAACCTCGTGTCCTCTTTCGATAAAAATTCTTGCGGCCTCGCTGCCGAGAAGACCCGTGCCACCAATCATAAATACCTTCATTCTGTTACCTTCTCCTTAAAGTTATCAAAAATTTCGGGACCGTAAACATTGTTTTCGCCCTGACGATCCCACACCTGAGCAAAGAACGGATTGAGTCTTGCTTCTTCGTCATAATTCCACGGCCAAGGAAGCTCAGCAGGACACCAATGACCGCCCTTGAGAACAAGGTTCGGACTCATTTCAAACTCGTTGCCTCTTGCGCTTCTCCACTTAACAGGAGTATACATATCAACGATTTCGTTTGCAAGGCACTCACCGCCTCTGAACTTTGCGGCATTTTGGAGATCTTCAAGAGTAAGAGAATCAAACGGCTTTGTCTCATCATAACCGTGATCAAGCACAACAACATCGTCTGCAGTTGTCTTCTTTGAAGGAATAACCACCTTAAAGTCGTTCCAGTTTCTCGGAAGCTTTTCATATTCTTCCATACTGCCGTAGTATGCCTTCATTCTCACGTCAACTTTATTTTCTGCCCACCAGAGAGTACCGTATTCAGGAGTCTGAGCAATCTTTTTCATCCAAAGATTCTTAAGAATCGGTGCAAACGGTTTCGCAAGGAATGCAAGCTTATAGAAGGACTCAACCTTATCCATCATACTCTTAAAATACTGCTTAACCGGAATATTTGCACGGAAATGGCAATATTCTTCAAGCTTATCGCCGTCATAATACCACTGACCGTGGAAGTTACGGGTTGTAAACCAATGGGGTTCAAAGAGCTTCTTGGGAGATCCGAGACCGAGAGTACCGAGAAGGAGCTCTTCAAATTCGAAGTTTGTAATTCTGTACTCCTCACCGGAGCCGATATTATAGAAGTTTCTCCAGAACTCATCAGGAATGTCGTCGCCGCAGACATTCGCAAGAAGACGGCCCGAATCTTCAACAGTTGCCCACTCAAGAACACCGTTGATCGGAACGTGGTACATAATCGGCTCAAGATTTTTAAGAATTTCGGGATAAAGAATACCTGATTGACGAAGTGAAACCCAATATCTGAGTCCTGACTCGGCAAAAACTGCTTCAGCTTTGATTTTACTGATTGCATAGTGGTCATAAACGCTTACTTTAAGCGGGTCACCCGTTCTGCCCCAGTGAACAGGTGCATTTCTGTCACCTGTTTCGGCAACTGTACCGATATAAACGACCTTAACGGAATCGGGATTCGGCTGTGCCTTAACTGCTTTTACAATATTCTGTGCTGCAGTAACGTTTGTCTTTTGTGTCTTTACGGGATAATAGTCTGCTGCAGGAGAAACCATACCGCCGACGTGGAGAACATAGTCAGCACCTGTGACCATTTCAAGAACATCTTCATAATTTGTAAGGTCACCCCAAACAAGCTTTACGGCAGGATCGTTAACATAATCTGCAAACTTGTCACGGTTTTTCTTGCTGTCACGGTTAAGGACAACAATATTGAACTTATCTTTTTTTGCATACAGCTCTTTAAAGCCTGCCCATCCCATAGTACCTGATGAGCCTGTAAGAGCTACAGTTTTTTTCTGCATAGGAATACCCCCATCTTTAATTATTCATACAAAAAAATTATACCTTTTCTTTCCTCTGTTTGTCAATAGAATAAAGCGATATTGATATTATTTTAACAATTTTTTTCAAATGTGTCCATTAAATTGCCTTAAGACAATAAAATCTCCGGAAATATTTCCGGAGATTTCGGGGTGTTTATTCAAATTCAAACATATCACAAACGGCATCAGCCATAATTTTGTGACCAAGGTTTGTCGGATGAATACCGTCGATTGCAAGGTCTTTCGGTGCAACAGTCTTTTGTGCCTTGTTGAAAACCTCCTGCATATCAATAATGCTTGCACCGCTTTCGAGTGCCGTATTTTTAAGCACCTCACGGAACTCATCAAGAACCTTATGAAACGGCAGCTTTTCGGGAACGGCATCAATCATAAACGGCATCAGATACAAAATCTGCGTTTCGGGAAGCTCTGCTTTGAATCTTCTGTAAATTTCACGTATATGCGGCTCCATAGGGCGAACAAGCGGCGGATACTGCTCGGGGACATAGTTTTCCCAAGCGTCATTTACGCCTATAAGCATAACAACCACATCAGGCTTTAAGCTTATGCAATCCCTTGTAAGTCTGTCATAAACGTGATATGTACGATTGCTTGCGATACCGCGAACATCGACCTCTATATCCCTACTGTATTTTTTCAGCCTTTTCTTAACTTGTAAGGCATAAACCTTCTTTCCTTTTATCGAAAATCTTTTTTTACGGTTGAATTTTACATCGGTGATACTGTCCCCGATGAACAGAATTTTACTGTCCTTTTTGATTTTGATTTTATCCATACCAATCACCTTATTGAAAACATTTTTGGATTTTGAATCTGTTTTTGAAATCAAAGTGTCTTTCGAGAAGCTCAGAGAATCTTCCTATTAAAAATCCGTTGATTAAAGCGCAGAAAATCGTGCCGACGCCTATGCCTCTTAACACGCCGAAGCCGAAAAACGCGAATGACATTATAATACCGATCACTACGCTTATACAGTCATAAGAGGTTTTCACTTTGTTTATGTTGAGCCGGAATTTTTGTGAAATTTCTTTGACAATCAGTTCATACGCTTCGGGAGACAGGTATGTATGGAAGAAAAGAGACACTGCAAACGAGCAGAAAACCGTACCTAAAATATACCATAAAATACGAATTGCAACGGTATTTTCAGGTAGTGATGATATTATCGCCATAGCACCGTCAAGACAGGTACCGTAGATCACTGCGGTCACAAATGAAAGCAGATATGAAACCTTGAATTTTCGCATAACGAGAACTGTTATGATAATTAAAAGCCCTTGAAAAACATACTCTGCAACGCCGAATGAAAACCAGGGTAAAAATTGGGAAACTTTAAGATGCAATATGTATGCCGGAGCAACAACCATTGACATGCCGAAGTTTGCTTTTTCGGTAAATGCGGCCGCAAACGCCATAATTATAAGTCCTAAAACGTATGAAAATTCTGTGTAAAAAACTCTTTTCTTCATATCGCACATCCTGTGAAAAAACTACAGATATATTACGATATTTTAGATTTTTTGTCAAATGAAATCCCCACCGATTGCTCGATGGGGATAATTCTGTTTATTGTGTCGCAGGCGAGGAAGCCTGCAACTATGCGATTGTGTTTTTCTTACTTCATTTCGCTGATAGCTGCCTGTCCAGCAGTTAGCAAAGTGGGGAAATAATCTCTCTTTTATTCATATTTCTGTAAAACATCTCTTTTTATCATATCAAGACTATCAATTACTTCTAATATCTGTGCTTTTTCAAACAGACTACTTTGAAATGAAGTCATTAAACTTAATGGATTTTTACATCGTATCATTAAATCTCTGGTAAAATTATCATCATTTTCGATATATCGTTTTATATTGTCCTCTTTACCCCCTATTATATCTAATGCCTGTTCTGTTGATTTTGCTATTGACATATTATCTGAACAAATATATAAGGCGAGGTTAAAAAAGAAACCTCTCATAAATCCATATTCAAGTAAATAATTAACATAATCAATATCTGAACTCTGCATTTTTTCCCTTAGGTTTGTTATAGCTTGTTCAGATAAACCTGTGTATTCGCATACCGCTCGTAAAGTTGTTTTAGGTGAAGCTACATTTGAATTTCCGACAAGGTAATCCAGAGAAACATCAAAAGCTCTAGCAACTTCATTCAGTCCCTCTATCTTAGGTTCAGTTCGCTTACCATTTTTATCTCCCTTTATCCACGCAGTCAGTGTGCTTTCAGATACATTAGGACATTTATCGGCTAAATCTTTTTGTGTCATACGATGTTTATTTAATAACAGGACGATTCTTTTTGAATACTGCGGTGCATTTCCTTCTACTTCAACAAATTTATTATATATCATCTTCTACCTCTCAATTCAGTAAACTGAATTTATATGTTATGTAATTCAGTTTATTCGTCTTACTGTAAAATTGTGACTTACTTTGATGATTATGGTAATATTCACTAAACTAAATTATTAGTCTATAAATTCAGTTGGTCAAATTATATTTTATGTTTTATATCTTGTCAAGTCTATGTTGAAAGTTTATTTGAAAGGTGGTAAAATATGCTTAATCTTTTTTATGATGGTTTCAATTCAAAGTTGATTGAAACCGCCTTTTTTGAGGGTTTCCTTGAAATGCCTATCATAGAACCTCCCAAAAAAATCGTTATACCTTCGGTTGCCATTCCTTTTTCAAAAAGAAAGAAAATTACTAACCCTTCGGAAGAAATGCTTGTATTTTATGAGAAAGACCCCGAGTTTAGAGAATTCGTCAGCATACCACAGAATTACAACGATGAACTGAAAGACATTCAAATAATCTCTACACCCGATTGCTCTCTTTACCGAGATATGCCCCTTTGGGAACAAATTGCAAATATCGGTGTAAGCCGTTCAATAGGACATTATTTACAGCAACAAGGGAAATATGTTATTCCCAATGCCCGTTGGGGTGATGAACGGACATACACAAAGAACATTTTTGATTGCATACCCGCATTTTCAGGCATACCGAAGAATAGCATTGTGTCAATCGGCACTTACGGGTGTAGCAAAAGCAAAGAAGATAAATACTACCTCGAAGCAGGACTTGAAGCAATGCTAACCGAATTAACACCGCAGGATGTTATTGTGTATGGCTCATACAGTGTTAAAATATTTGGCAAGTATGAGTGTTATACCCGTTTTCATCATCTGCCAGATTGGACTACCTACGTTCACAAAAGGAAGAAGGTGGTCTGATATGGGTACAAGCAAAAGCGGCCGTTATCTTAACACCCAAGGGTCAGGACGAAGTGTTAGCGATTTTGCCCTCACACATTCAAGCGAAGGTGCATTTACCCGTAGTCAAACTCGTGTCAACGGAGAAACGGTTATTAAACTGAGACTTAATAATGGCGGACATAGCCAAAAGGGTATGGAATTACTCGATAAATACGGCATAAAGTATAATGTCGTCAAAACCTACCCTAACGGTGTCCGTGTCGGCAACATACCAAATCACGTAAAGAGTTTTAAGCGCAGAGGTACAAATCAAGCGTGGTTTCCTAAATCGTGGACAGAAAAAGATATTCGCCGTGCAGGAGAACACGTCGCTGGGCTCAAAGGGAATCGCCACATAGCCGATGGTAAAACAATATTCGGTGTATATAAAGGTGTGCGTGTTGGCGTAAAGCGTACAAATGGAAAAATTGCTACTGTTTTTCCCGATTCTGACCAAAACTCAGTAACAAGGAGGAAGCGCAAATGATAAAGTTCAACACATTAAAAGAAGCTGCTCATTTTCGCATAACCGAGAATGAGGACAACTATTGGATTGAAGATTATTGGAAAGCTGCCATCAAAATATTTACAGACGATGTTGTGGCTACAATAATGTTTCTGCAAAACGATTGTGATGACGAAGAACTATATGTACTCTCGGAACTTTTCGAGGAAATAGTTGAACAAACGCAGAGTAAGGAACTTGTTTCCGTGCTTCGCTCACGCCTCACTAAAGTAATCCCCGAAAATTATCAACAGCAAAATTTCAAGTCAGAATATATGAGAAAATGGGTTGACTATAACGAGTATGTTAGAAGCATAGAAGAAGAAATAAACTACGCCGAAGGCAGAATTATAGAATAACATTTACCTTATAACATAATATTCTATATGCTATACAATAAAGTATTAAACAACACAATTTCTACTTCTTAAATATTAAATAATTTAATAAAATAATCCCCACCGATTACTCGGTGGGGATTCGTTTAATTATTTGCTTTTTCGAATAATTCAGTTAGGAATTAGTCCTTGATAGCTGCCTGAGCTGCTGCGAGGCGAGCGATCGGAACACGGAACGGTGAGCAAGATACATAGTTGAGACCAATCTTATGGCAGAACTCAACTGAAACAGGGTCGCCGCCGTGCTCACCACAGATACCGTAGTGAAGCTCTT
>CALGUK010000040.1 GCA_937920235.1 uncultured Clostridia bacterium
TACAGGGTTCCTTTACTTATCTCGTCGTTGTTTAATTTTCAAGGTTCAGTTGTGTGCGCTTTGTTCTTTGGTTTTAGCCGCTGTCCTTAGCGCTCGTATATATTATCAAAACAAGAGACAAAAGTCAACAACTTTTTTCAAATTTTTCGAACCTTTTTGCAAACTCATCCGCGTGTTTCGGATTTGGTGATTTTATTCAATAAAAAAGTAAGACTTTGTTTATTTTTTATGTGCATATTGACAATCGGATATAATTTTATTATATTTTATTTAAAGAGATGATATTTATGAGAATAGCTGTATTAACAGCGTTTGTTGTGTTCAACTTTTTCACATCAATCTGGTCTGTTATAAATTACAGACAAGAAAAAAATTAGGTTTAATGCACAAATATGGAATTCTTGTTTTTATTACTTTACTATGGATTATTATTACAGTGGCTGTAATTCATTTTTTGTGTTCATTAAATTTATACAATGCGGCATATTAAAAACAGGTTCGGAATCGAACCTGTTTTTAATTGATGTGAGAATAGATCCGCGTGGCAAATACTTATTCTAATGCGAAAACTGCTTCATTGAGGCACATTCTCAACGATTTTGCTTTTGTTTGTCTGACAAAACTCTTGTAATCCGACTCTGTTCTGCAAGCTTTAAGACGAGCACTTGTGAGCATTTTTTTCATATTTGAACCGTTGAGATGAACAATACAATCCAAAGCTCTTTCGGACACGGGCTTATTCTTTTTAGCCTTTACACCCGTTAATGTGATGATAATTTCGTCATCAACGCTTATTTCCTTAAGAGAAAAGCTGTTTTTATTGACATTTACGGGAGTATAAAGTCCGTTAACCATTACAGCGATATCCTCAAAGGATTGCACATCCTTGAAATTAAATGTATATACTCTTTTTGACGGAATGCAGGACAATCTTTTTCCTCCGCTGACCATAAAGGTCAACTCATCTCCGTTTTCCGCAACAGTCATACGGGAAACAGAATAATCGCCATTTTTATATCCGTCGGTTTCGCCGTCATCCTCGTAGAAGCAGAAGGTATTGTTTCCTCTGTAAATATCTATGCTGAGATGCTCGGGACATTTCCAGCTGTTGCCCCGGTCCGCTGACAAAGGAATAATTGCGCCTTCCTTTGCAAGTGCGGGAATCGTATTTATCGGACTGTTAATGACAACCTCTTGTCCGCCTTTATAAATTTTTCCGTCAAAGATATTTGTCCATCTGCCCTCGGGCAACCACACTTTTGTTGCAGCAGTTTTAGTTTTACCGTCAAGTTTTGTAGTTACGGGACAAACCAAAAGCTCGGAGCCGAAGAAATACTCATTTTTATATTCAAAACCTTCCTTTTTATCAGGATATGTATAGTATAACGGTTCGCACAGAGCTCTGCCCTCATTATATGTACGGTAATTCATAGCATATATATACGGAATCATCTTATGACGAAGCTGAAGATATTCGGTTCCGAGAGTTTCTGCCTCCCACGAGAAATTCCACGGTTCCTTGCCGAGAACATCCAGATTTGTTGAATGAAGTCTCAAAACAGGTAAAAAAACCGCCATCTGAAGCCATCTGATATATAGTTCATCATCGTGCTCGCCCATCATATGACCGCCGATATCGTGACTCCACCAGGTATATCCGCAATTAGCGGCATTTGCCGTAAAATAAGGTTGGAAATCGAGCACTCGCCAATTTATGGCGGTATCTCCCGAAAATCCGAGAGGATAACGGTGTGAGCCTATTCCGGCATATCTGGAGAGAATCATCGGTCTTCTTCCTGCACGGTCTGTATCAAGATAATGATAATGATTCAGAAGCCACAGTGGGTCAAGTCCTGCTTTTTTGCTCTTGGTTCCCTGTTGCCAATCGATCCACCAGAAATCAACGCCGTCGTTCTCATAAGGATGGTGAAGTATGTCAAAATATGCATTTATGAATTTTTTATCGGTCAGGTCGAACTCAACCGTCTGTTCCGTTGATTTATCAATTCCCATTGACTCAGCCATTTCGTCGTACATATCCTCAAAACAACGCACACCGTCGGCAGGATGAAGATTAAGAGTAACCTTGAGTCCCATATTGTGAAGCTTATTAAGAAAAGCTTTATAATCGGGAAAAAGCTCGGTGTTCCAACTGTATCCGGTCCAACCGCTGCTGAAGACATTACTTGATTTGAAGGATTTGCCGAATTGTTTTTTTAAATCAACCCAATGCCAATCCATATCAACCGTTGCAACGGTGAGAGGAATATCACGGTCTGCAAATTCCTGCATCAGATCCTCATATTCCTTCTGAGTATACGCTTTGTAGCGACTCCACCAGTTTCCGAGGACATATCGCGGTACAAGCGGAGGCTTTCCCGTGATTTTATAGAACTGATTTATACCCGATACATAGTCGTTTCCGTAAGCAAAAATGTAATAGTCCCTTGTTCCTTTTTCTCTTGAAAGAAGAGATCCGTCCTCCTTCAGAAGAAGAGTTTTGCTGTCATCATAAATGGAAACACCGTCGGTCGATATAATGCCGTCGTCAAGTTCTTTAGGACCATATGTTTGATCGAGTGTTCTTGTTGTGCCTTTAAGATTTTTTGAAGGATTATACGCAATCTTTTTTTCGTCAGTTATAACATATCGGAAGGAACCGGTATGGCAGTTTATACTGTATCGGGCAAAGTCGGTTATAACCGTAAGGACATCCACATCGGTTTTTACGGTGTATTCTGTTTTCCCGAAATTTCTGTACCATACGCTCTGAGACGGCAAATCCGTAAATTTGCCCTCATCGGAATACTCAACACGTAATATCTGCGGAGTGAGAACCGACACGCGAACATTATTTGATATAAAAACATTTTCTTCTGCGACGACAGAATCTGTCACGGCAAGCAAATTTTCATTCAGCTTCATATTGACTGCCTTCCTATCACAAGATTTCCTTAAATGACAACGCTCTGTCAATTATTTCAAAATCGGTAACCGAATCGGAGCATTCAAAGGAAAACGGCATATTGTACTTTTCCGGATTTTCACAGTAAGCCGAGCTGCTCAATTCCGCATTGACATACAGTTTTGCCAAACCGTTAGGCTCAAGGACAAGAGTAATTTTATCGCCTTTATTTACGGCTATATCTCCCCTGCTTGCTTTATTTCCGAATTTTACCGCACCGTATCCCTCACTGATACTCAATGTAACGGCGTCTCCGAGGCGAAGCACTGTACCGTTACCGATATCGGAGAGAACAAGACTTACAGAGATGTCTCTCAGGCGAGACACAGAGTTTTCGGCAGAAATGTTATTACTGTATTTTCCGCTGAATTGTATATCCGTCAAAGAACCGAACTCGTTTCTGACTGACATAGAAATAAAGACATTCTGAACCGGGCTTTCAAAAATAATTTTCAGCGTGCTGTAATCCTCGAGTATTTCAATACTGTTTATTTTGGCATCGCATGAAATATACGAAAGATCAGTATATATTCTGTCATCGAAAAACATCAGCAATTCGTTTGAATGTTCAAATCTGCTGTATATTAATGACGGAGAAGAATCAGTTTCGGTTGAAAATTTAACAACAACCGTTTCAAACGGCTCGAGATTGAATATTACATTATCACCGTATTTATATTCGTTGCCGGTTTCGACAGAAAAGGGATATATCATTGCCTTTTTTAAGCCGAAAATATTTTCGGGAGCACCTATTTTCTTATCAAGAGTAAGAACAAAGGACTGCCTTTTTGCAGAAGGGTTTCGCAAAGAAATAATTCCATCCTTTACTGACCAGGCAGAATATCCGTAAACCTCGCCGTTTGTCGGTGAGCCTCCGATAAGTTTTGAATTTCTTAGTGTTTTGAAATTTTTGCGAACAAATCTGAGTGCATCTGAATTTATTCTCCACTTCGCCTTATTAAACATATTGTACGAATAATAAAGCTCCCACAATGCGTTTCCGCGTGTTGAAATCATAAACAGATATTTGCGAAATTCGTCATCTGTCATTGAAATTTTCGCGGTATTTCCGTATATGGGGTCGTGATTATAAATATATTCACAAGGAAATTGATAGTTTCTTGTAACACAGAAATCATAATATCTGCCGTCGCGGTACGTGAGTACCCTGTCAACATCACGGTCACCCAAAGCTTCTCCGACGTCAGTTTTATCAGTAAATCCGATATCGGAGCTGTTTTGCATCCAAAGACTGTCAGACCACTGCAGGAACCACGGACTCGCGTTACAATAGCTGGTCTGATTTATCCATAAATCCTTTCCCGCACTCTCACGGGTTATTCTGAGCCTGCGGAAAATGTTTATCCAATTTTCCCACATTTCAGTATATTGATACATCTGATTATATCCGCCCGTAATATGCCCGTGTTTTTTTGACGGACAGGCGCGGAGTAGAAATCCGTCGAGTTTCCAATAGTTTATATCGAATTTTTTATCATTTTCAAGGTAGTATTCGGAGATATTTTTTATATATTCCGAAGACGAAACGCACACATCGCCTGATGCACGGTTATAACCGCCTTTTCCTGCTTTCTCCATTCTTTTTGCAAAGATAGGTGTCTTGTTATTATATCCGCCTCTCGGCCCGTTCCAGAGTCCGAAATGAGACGAGAATTTTCTTGCACAGGATGCTGCGGGATACAATTCATCGGGAAATTTTGAATTAAAACTCCAAAAATCATTATCCCAATTCACAAATCCGTCATCAACGACATACGAATCAAGCGGCGGAACCATTGTTTTTGAGAGGTTATCTTCAATCTCACGGAATGATGCGATAATATTTTCATTGGTAATGTTATGCATATGGTCATACCAGGAATTATACTGAAATCTCGGTTTGATTTTTCTTGAGATATTTCTGATATATTCGAGAAAATCGCTTCTGATATCATCTGTATCAATTCCTCTTGCCGCACCAATTACCACATTCCAGGTTTTGAAGGTATGACCGCAATTAAGCGGAAGATTGTCAAACCTTTTACCGCTGAAATATCGGCTGTAAACCGTATTGTTCTGAATATTATTCTCTGCCATGGGAAACTCTGAGCCTATAAACATACCGTTAACATAAACAGGCTGCCCCAAAGCACTGTGATAGGGGCTGAGGTATGCTGAGTCAATTTCGCCGATGGTCCACTGCTGCTCGGGAGTATCAATTATAATGTGTTCACAATCGATATAATCGACGGTGAGAAGATGCTGTTCTTCAGGTGCAACAACCATCTCGATATATTTATGCATATAATGGTTGTTATCTTCTATCTCTACACTTTCAATAAAAGTGATTTTTGCTCCGTTAAAGGAATACGGCTTAAAAACGAACTCAACACGACGCTTAAAAATATTGACTTTGTCAAGTTCAAGATTATTTGATGACAGAAACGCCGTTGAATCACCAAGAAATTTCTTTATCTTGAAAGCGACAAAAAATTCAGCGGAATAATTTTTGAAAATAATTGATTTATCGCCGGGTATTCTTTTATTTCTGATTTCCTTGGTAAGCAGACGATTGTTATCGACAGAAAAAATTCTTTCGATATAATCATTTCCTATTGTAACTTTTCCGTCTTCGACATATGCATATGAACTCATATCTGAACATTCTCCTCAGAAAAAAGTATTTTCTCGACTGCCAGTGCAGCATCCTCAACTATCTTTACGCAGGGACGCTTCTGATAATACTCCTTGGTTCTCGCATCCGGTATATGAGATTTTTCGGTAGCGGTAAGACCGAGAAGTTCTTTACAAATTACGGAGGGATTTGTTCTTTTAAATTCATCAGCTATAAGACGAACCTTCTCATAAATCTGAGCTTTGTCAAGCTCCGGGCACTTCAGCCCTACAACCATTGCACTTCCGCATATCGCACCGCAGACCTCTCTCATGCGGCCCACGCCGCCTCCGAGACCTGCCGACACCGCAAGAGCCGTTTCTTCCGAAAGGCCTAAATCCGTTGCAAAGGCGGTAAAAACCGCCTGCGAGCAATTTTTTCCGCCCATAAATAATTCAACTGCTCTGTCTGAATAAACTGACATAAAAAACCACCCTATAGGAACATTATAATATATGTTAATATTAACACATTATGGTAATGATTGCAACAAAAATCAGGCATATTCTCTGCGAATATGCCTGATAAATCATTCCGGATAGACTCTTGTTTCACGAAGTTCATCAAGCTTACCTAAGACGAACCACTCTGTTATTTTGATTGTAGTTTTGCTTTCTTCCTCCGTGTAGCCGTCAATTTCAGAAATTATTTTACTTGCCTTTCTTATAGTGCCGTCAGTACCGTTGATATCATAAACGGCAACAAGTGTTTTTCTTGAAAATACCAGCTTTCCTTCTGAATCACGTTTTCCGTTAAATTCAAGTACCATTGCGCCGGGATAAATTGCATTGGTCTTGATTAAAGCTACCAGATTTGATTTATCTGCTCCGTATTTTTCGGACACGGCGCAGATGTAACTATTTCCGGGATTATCGGAATAATACGTTACAACATCGCTGTTTTTGAGCTGTTCAACCAACTCGCTCGTGCTCACCTTATCGGAAGATGTTTCTGCCTGCGACTTGTCTGTCGGCAAGGATGTATTATCAGAATTGTCCGAGGAATAGCTGTAATCGGAATTATCTGTGACTTCATCCTGATTCTGTAAATCCTCCCCAGATATTATTTCACCCGAGAACTCATCCCGCGTCAATATATTTTCGGGAGTTATATCGTTTGATAAATCAGTCTTATTGTTTTCATCATTACTGCAGGATACAAAGCATAAGACGATCATGACAGCACACATAACAATTGATAAAAATCTCATAGTAACACCATATAAAACAAAAGAGCGTTTCTGAAAACGCCCCTTTGTTGCATTCAAATTTACAGATTAAAGGATTAAACCAAGGACAAGTTCAAGGATGGGAGTGAGAACAGCCTCAATAACGGGACCAATAACATCCAAAATCATTGTGAGTATTTCCATTGTGTGCACCTCCTTATAATATTATCCCTTATTTATAAACATTCTATCACGTAAAAGTATTTTAATCAACATTTATAACCAAAAATGTTTACCAAAATTATCTATATCTTTTTGTTAATAATAGACAGTAATTTACATTATGTTAATTAAAGCAAAAAAAATAAAGCCCGACATAATCGGACTTTACACTGATAACTCTGAAAATCAGAAAAGCATTGCTACGATTGCATCGAGAATGGGTGCAATAACTTCCATCATTACATTTGAAAGCATATCGATAATCATAGAAAGGATATCCACAGCAATTACCTCCTTATTGTTTTTTCATATTTTAGCACAAAATGATATTGTATTCAACAGTTTAATCTGAAGTTGAACACAACGATATCATATTGACTATTAAAAATTCCCCATTCCTCAAAGGAACGGGGATAACAAATAAGCAATAATTACTTAAGAGTAACCTTAGCGCCAACTTCTTCAAGCTTAGCCTTGATGCTTTCAGCATCTTCCTTAGAAGCTGCTTCCTTAAGTACCTTAGGAGCACCGTCAACAACTGCCTTTGCTTCTGCAAGGCCAAGACCTGTAACTTCACGAACAGCCTTGATAACCTTGATCTTCTCTGAACCAACTTCTGTAAGTTCAACGTCAAATTCTGTCTTTTCTGCTGCTGCGTCTGCTGCGCCTGCTACAGGTGCTGCTACTGCCACTGCAGCTGCTGCTGATACGCCAAATTCTTCTTCTACTGCTTTAACGAGCTCTGAAAGCTCAAGAACTGTAAGAACCTTAAGTTCTTCAACGATTGCCATAACTTTCTCTGATGCCATGGTAATTTACCTCCAAAATTTTATAAATATTTAGTTATTTTTAATTATTCTGCAACCGGAGCTGCTTCACCATCTTTGTCAACAATAGCCTGTACAGCACGTGCAAAAGATGCGATAGGTGCGTTGAACGCACTGAGAACTGTAGCGAGCAATACTTCTCTTGAAGGAAGTTTTGCGAGCTCTGTGAGCTTTTCAAGGCTGATAACCTCATCGTCAAGATAACCTGTCTTAAGATTGAAGTTTTCACTCTTCTCTGCATATTTACCGAGAATTCTTGCTGCTGCAACATAGTCATCCTTACTTGTAGCGATAGCAGTTGTTCCCTCAAGGGCACTACCCATATCAGCAAGGCTTGTTCCGTCGATGGCACGACCGAGGAGCGTGTTCTTTACAACTGTATATTCAACACCTGCTTCACGGAGCTCTTTACGGAGCTTTGTATCATCCTCAACGCTGATACCCTTGTAATCAACAACGACACCTGCGATTGAAGAGTCAAGTCTTTCCTTAAGAGCAGCCACCTGCTGTTTCTTTAATTCTAAAACCTTCTCGCTTGGCAAACGATTCACCTCCTGTAAAATTTTCAAATACGCTTGCAAGGAGAAAAAATGCCTCTTCTGAAAAGACAGAAAAGGCATAGAAACATTCAAATAAATGCTTTTATCCTCGGTAGGCAGTCAACATGACTTTATGCAAAATACACCTACTGTCTTTGGCAAGCTTTATTATACTAACACACCGTAACCGGTTTGTCAAGTACTATTTAATTATTCTGCAACAGGAGTTGCAACGAACTTGTTGGGATTGATCTTAATGCCGGGGCCCATTGTAGAAGCAACTGCAATTGACTTGATATACTGACCTTTTGCAGCAGCGGGCTTAGCCTTAACGATTGCGTCCATAAGTGTATCAAGGTTTTCCTTAAGCTTATCAGCGCCGAAAGAAACCTTGCCGATAGGACAATGGATAATATTTGTCTTATCAAGACGGTACTCAATCTTACCTGCTTTAGCTTCTGTAACAGCCTTAGCAACATCAGGTGTAACTGTACCTGCCTTGGGGCTGGGCATAAGACCACGAGGACCAAGAACCTTACCGAGACGTCCTACAAGACCCATCATATCAGGGCTTGCAACACAGACATCAAAATCCATAAAGCCTTCCTGGATCTTTGCAACAAGATCTTCAGCACCGACAATCTCAGCACCTGCTGCTGCAGCTGCATCAGCCTTGTCGCCCTTAGCAAAAACTGCTACTCTGACATTTTTACCTGTACCGTTGGGAAGAACAACAGCGCCTCTGACCTGCTGGTCAGCATGACGTGAGTCAACACCGAGACGAACGTGAAGTTCAACTGTTTCATCAAATTTTGCAGTTGCGCCCTTTACTGTGATTTCAAGTGCATCTGCAGTATCATAAAGTTTTGCTCTGTCGATGAGCTTTGAGCTCTCAACATATTTCTTTCCGTGTTTCATAATTCAAAATTCCTCCAAAAAAGTGGTTAATCGGATTCTGATTTTTCCTCCCACAAGGAGAATCAGTCTTCTACAGTAACGCCCATGCTGCGCGCTGTACCTGCGATCATACTCATAGCAGTTTCAATTGTAGCAGCGTTAAGGTCGGGCATTTTCTGCTCAGCAATTTTTCTGATCTGTTCTTTAGTGATTTTTGCTACCTTTGTTCTGTTAGGAACACCTGAACCACTCTCAATACCGCATGCCTTCTTGATAAGAACTGCTGCGGGAGGAGTCTTAGTTACGAATGTGAATGTACGGTCTGCGTAAACTGTGATAACAACAGGAATAATAAGACCCATATCATTCTTTGTGCGCTCATTAAATTCTTTTGTGAACGCCATAATGTTTACACCGTGCTGACCAAGTGCAGGTCCAACAGGTGGTGCCGGTGTTGCTTTTCCGGCCGGGATCTGAAGCTTAATTAAGCCTACTACTTTTTGAGCCATTTTTAGCACCTCCAAAATTCGTGGTATGGCGGAACGGACAGCTCTTCCATTCCTCCCACGACGCCAATCAAATGATAAGCGTCATAAAAAGCGTATTTTACGCTGATTACCAAAATAATAAATTAGTCTTCGACCTTTTCTACCTGGTCGAGTTCAAGGTCAACCGGTGTTTCTCTGCCGAGCATTGAAATAACAACACAAACGGTATTGTTATCAACATCCAGCTCACGTACAGTACCGATAATGCCCGCAAAGGCACCGTCAATAATAGAAACCATATCGCCAACCTCATAGTCGATTTTAACGACTCTCTTTTCAACACCCATTGCGTAAACTTCAGCCTCAGTAAGAGGAATCGGCTTACTCTCCGGGCCGACAAAGCCTGTTACACCGCGTGTATTACGGATAACGTACCAGGTATCATCTGTCATTTCAAGGTCACCTGTTTCTTCATCCTCAAAAACGGCAACCTTAACCATTACATAACCGGGGAAAATTTTTCTCTCGATCTCTTTTGGCACAAGCTCCTTCTCTCCGGTCTCTTTGTTTTTGACCTCTTTGTTTTCAACAACAATTTCTGTAGGAACCTTTACCTCAAGAATAAGATCATGCATTTTACGGTTTTCAACAATCTTTTCGATGTTTGTTGCCACTTTGTTTTCATAACCTGAATAGGTATGCACCACATACCATCTGGAGATTTCTGCCATAACCTGATCTCCTTCCGATTATTTCATCATAAACAAACTGAGCATCTCTGCGGTTGTTGCTGCAGCATCCTGTTTGTTTGCGAGGCTGACAAGGGCATCGATAATTGATGAAAGACCTGTGTCAACAGCAAGGAGAACAACTGCGAAAATCGCAACGATAACAATAACAACCAATGACTGATTGAGAACTGTCTTACCTGTAGGCCATGTAACCTTTTTCCATTCACCTTTAAAGTCCTTGAAGAACTTTTTGATAGCTTTTCCGGCTTTTTTAAAGAAATTCTCCTTTTTCTTTGCAGGAGCCTGTTTCTTATCCTTCTTTGCTACCTGGTCAGTGGTCTTTTCATTTTTGTCAGACATTTCACTTACCTCCGGATTACTTTGTTTCCCTGTGGAGAGTATGTTTCTTGCAGAATCTGCAATACTTGTTCATCTCAATTCTGTCGGGAGTGTTCTTCTTGTTTTTCTTTGTGTTGTAATTGCGCTGTTTGCACTCTGTGCAAGCTAATGTGATTTTTACTCTCATTTTTCGGCACCTCCGTTAATACATCGTCTGAAAAATCAGCAGACGAATAAGCCTTCCTCACTGAAAAAAGGCACAAAAAATAAGCCTCTTCCCCGAGGTACTTGGTATTGTAACACAGGAGTCAAGGCTTGTCAACAGTTTTTTTAAAAAAAGTAAACCTAACAGTAAAATATGCTGTTATATATCAGTTTACAAGAGAGGTTATGTTAAATCCGGACGGCTTTTTAATTTTTGAATCATCTGCCGTATTTGTAACTGATTTAATCTCGGTAATTACGGAATCTCTCTTTCCTATTCTTTCAATTCTTGTAAGATTTTCGTTTGCATCATAATAATACTTTACGGTATCGCCGTCAACGGTATATACATCGCAGATATATTTCTTTCCGTTAACCGTAACCGTTCCGGATTCTACAAACACATACTGCTTCATTTCATTGCCGTCGAAGGTTCCGTCCGCAAGATCTTCGATGCCCATATCGTCAACTATCATATATGATTTGATTGACGGAATTACACAATATGTCACGCCATCCTTGAACACCATATTGGCCTTTATGACCTTACCCTCTTCGTCAAAAGGAACTGCTGTTTCAATATATGCACCGTTGCCGCTTCTTATATAGATAAAAGGATATTCCGTTGTCTCAGTTCCCACTTCCTTTACCGTGGCACTGATAGTAAATTTGTTTGAATCGAGAACTTTTCTGTAGGAATTCATTCTTTCTTTCGCCTGTGACTCACCTGAGTCACCGGGAACGGTAACGATATCCTCCTCTACAAGTTCGTCTGACATTTCAAGCTTATTATTTTCTGCATCGTCAAATATTTTATCCGGATCGGTTCCCACTTCTTCAGCAATCTTATCGAGCTCGGCAGCCTGGCTGTTGGACTCAATCTGCTCAACAATGCTGTCATCATCGATATATGAAACATTTCCGTCTTTATCTACAGTATAATACTTACCCTCTTCATCAACCTCAACATACTGCGTGTTTCCTTCTTCATCAACGTAAAAATTACGCTCTTCCTCTTCTTTTTTGCAGGCTGCAAAAAGGGAAATGAACATCACAAAGACAAGGAGCAAGGAAACAATTCTTTTTGACATAACAAAACCTCCGTAGAAATCAATAAGAAAAATACCATTTTAGAAATTATAACCCATTTTCTCTGTATATACAAGAGCAAATTTAATGTTATTTTTTTGTAAAAATACATATTTTTTATTACCGTGTTCCCCCACCGAATTATTATATTATACAAATATTATATTTCTTAACATTCAGTGTTGACTGAAATGGATATTTGTGCTAAAATTTTAAAAGTAAATTCAAGGAGTGAGACAGGTGCAAAAAAAATATTCAACTGTGTGTAAGAATATTTTCCTTTTTTGTGCTCCTGCTGTTTCTTCTCCGATAATCAGTATGTGTACTCCTCTTTCCGAAGGCTGTGCACAGTGTTTATATTTTGTTTTTTAAGCGACGGTTTTTCCGTCGTTATTTTTTTGCGGTTTTACAAAAAAATTTATTGAACTGCTTAAAATAATATAGTATAATAATTTATTGATAATAAATGAAAGGCCGGTGTGAATTTTGAAAGTATATTTAATGCTTGAAGACGGCTCCGTCTATACGGGTACTGCCGCCGGAAAATTCAAAGAAACTGTTTTTGAAACCGTATTCAACACATCAATGACCGGATATGTTGAACTTCTTTCAGACCCGTCAAATGCAGGTAAAGGTATTATTATGACATATCCTCTTATCGGAAATTACGGTGTCTGTCTTGAGGATATGGAAGGCGACAAGCTCTTTCCCTCTGCTCTTCTCGTTCATGAGCTTTGTAATACACCTTCAAACTTCAGATGTGAAATGACGCTTGAAGCATTGCTTAATAAATTTGATATTCCGTGTGTTACTGACCTTGATACGCGCGAAATTGTTATGAATATCCGCGAAAACGGTACAATGAGAGCAATAATAACAGACGATATCTCCGACAAGGATGCTCTTATGAGCAAAATCAAGGCCTTTGACTCGCAGACAGTTGATGTTGAGCCCGGTAAAAATGAAGTCATTTCAGCCGACGGCATCCCCGTTGCCTTCATCGATCTCGGCTCAAGAAAAAGCTCAGCACTTTCATTTGCGGAAAAAGGCTTTGCCGTTACGAAATACTCTGCGGATGTTACAGCAGAGAAAATTCTCGGTTCCGGTGCAAAGGGCGTTATAATTTCTGACGGACCCGAGGTTTTTTGTGCTTTTGACGGTCTTGTTGATGAAATCAAAAAGCTTGCTGATGCAGAATTTCCTGTTTTTGCAATTGGTCTCGGACATCAGCTTCTGGCAAAATCACAGGGCGGTAAAATTGAAAAAATGCTCTACGGTCACAGAGGAGCAAATCTTCCCGTTAAATTTACCGCTGCAGACGAAACATATATAACAACACATAATCACGGATATACAATATCCCGCGACGGTATTCCTGTCAATGCGGAAATTCTGTGCGTCAACGTAAACGACGATTCCGTTGAGGGTCTTAAATATAAAAATGCTGTTTCGGTTCAGTTTGTTCCCGATACGGCAAGAGGTCATAACACCTCCTTCTTATACACCCAATTTGCAGATATGATTAAGGAGGGTAAATAAAAATGTTGGATAAAAGCATTAAAAAGGTAATGGTTATCGGTTCAGGTCCGATTATCATAGGACAAGCTGCAGAATTTGACTATGCCGGCACTCAGGCTTGCCGTTCACTTAAAGAGGAAGGCGTTGAGGTTGTTCTTGTAAACTCCAACCCTGCCACAATTATGACTGACGGCGACATTGCTGACAAGGTTTATATTGAGCCGCTTACAATACCGACACTTACAAAGATCATTGAAAAAGAAAAGCCGGATTCACTTCTCCCCTCCCTCGGCGGACAGACAGGTCTTAACCTTGCAATGGAGCTTGATGAAATCGGTGTTCTTAAAGCAAACAACGTGCGTCTTATCGGTATAAATGCTGAGTCAATCAGAAAGGCAGAAGACAGACAAGAATTCAAGGATACGATGGAAAAGATCGGTGAGCCCTGCATTGAATCGCTCGTTGTTGAAACGGTTGAAGATGCGCTTAAATTTTCGGCAAAAATCGGTTATCCCGTAATCGTCCGCCCCGCATATACACTTGGCGGCACCGGCGGCGGTATTGCCTATGACGAAGAACAGCTTCACGAAATCGCATCAAACGGTATCCGACTTTCCCGAGTAAACCAGGTTCTTATTGAAAAATGTATCTCCGGCTGGAAAGAAATCGAATTTGAGACAATGCGTGACTCAAAGGGTAACTGCATTACGATCTGCTCTATGGAAAATATGGACCCGGTCGGCATACATACGGGCGACTCCATTGTTGTTGCACCTGCACAGACTCTTATGGAAAAAGAGTATTCAATGCTCCGCAATGCCGCGCTTAACATTATTGATGCCCTTGACATTCAAGGTGGATGTAATGTTCAGTTTGCTCTTCATCCCACTTCATTCAAATATGCTGTTATCGAGGTTAACCCCCGAGTTTCACGTTCATCGGCGCTCGCTTCAAAAGCAACGGGCTTCCCGATTGCACGAGTCGCTTCAAAAATCGCTCTCGGTTTAGGTCTTGACGAAATTCCGAATGCGGTTACCGGCAAAACATTTGCATCGTTTGAGCCGACAATCGACTATATTGTATGTAAGTTCCCGAAATGGCCGTTTGATAAATTTGTTACCGCCAAAAAGACACTCGGTACACAAATGAAGGCCACAGGTGAGGTTATGTCAATCGCACGCACATTTGAGGCCGCACTTCACAAATCCCTGCACTCACTTGAAGAGAATAAAGAGTCACTTCTTCTCGATTCCTTTATGGAAATGAGCAAAGAAGAAATCCACAAGACACTTTATAATGTTGACAATCTCCGCGTTTATGCTATTGCAGTCGCTATCTATAAGGGAATTCCTTTGGAGGAAATTCACAATATCACAACTATAGATATGTGGTTCCTCAATAAAATCAAAAACATTGTTGATATGGAAAAGCTTCTCAAAACGGGTAAATGCGACAGAGAAACTCTTTTCAAGGCTAAGAAAATGGGCTTCACAGACAGTGTTATTGCAAAGAATGTCGGTACAACAAGCAGTGCTGTCAAGCACTTGAGAAAGCTTTGGAACATCATGCCCTCCTTCTCAATAGTTGACACCTGCGCTGCAGAGTTTGCCGCACAGACTCCATACTACTATTCGGATTACGGAATCGCCAATGAAGTTAACCCGAAAACAGACAAGAAAAAGATTATGGTTCTCGGCTCAGGTCCTATAAGAATCGGTCAGGGTGTTGAGTTTGACTACTGCTCGGTTCACTCTGTCTGGGCTCTTAAAAAAGCAGGCTGTGAAGCAATTATCGTAAACAACAACCCTGAAACAGTTTCTACCGACTTTGACGTATCTGATAAGCTCTATTTTGAACCGCTTACTCCCGAATATGTTACAAGCATTGTTGAACTTGAAAATCCCGACGGTGCCATTGTTCAGTTCGGCGGTCAGACAGCAATTAAGCTTACAAAAACTCTTAATGATCTGGGCGTTAAAATTCTCGGTACCGATGCAGACCACGTTGATGCTGCTGAAGACAGAGAGCGTTTTGATGAAATACTCGAATTCTGTGATATTGCCCGTCCGAAAGGGCAGACGGTGTTTACCGCTCAGGAGGCCATTGCCGCCGCCCACTCTCTCGGCTATCCGGTTCTTGTCCGTCCAAGCTATGTTCTCGGCGGACAGGGTATGCAAATCGCTGCAAGCGACGAGGATATACTTGAATTTATGGATATCATAACAAGAACTATTCCCGACCTTTCTGAACACCCGGTTCTTGTTGATAAATACCTTATGGGACAAGAGGTTGAGGTTGACGCTATATGCGACGGCAAGGATATTCTTATCCCCGGTATTATGGAGCATATTGACCGCGCAGGTATTCACTCAGGTGACTCAATTTCGGTTTATCCTGCAGTTACA
The DNA here is from genome assembly GCA_937920235.1 of uncultured Clostridia bacterium. GTDB lineage: Bacteria > Bacillota > Clostridia > Oscillospirales > Acutalibacteraceae > Fimenecus. The sequence continues at coordinate 16,067 of CALGUK010000040.1, forward strand.
CTTTCACCGAAGGTACAGAAGACAATTGTCGATTACACTAAGCGTCTTGCTTCTGCACTGCATGTTGTCGGTATGATGAACATACAATTTATTGTACTCCGCGAAACAGTATATATCATTGAGGTTAATCCCCGTTCCTCAAGAACAGTTCCTTATATCAGTAAGGTTACCGGAATTCCCGCAATCAGTCTTGCCACACGGGCTATGCTCGGAGAAAAAATTGCGGATATGGGATACGGAACAGGACTTTACAAGAACAGCGGTTACTACGCTATCAAGCTTCCCGTATTCTCATTTGAAAAGATTATCGGTGCCGACACGTCTCTCGGCCCTGAAATGAAGTCAACCGGTGAGGTTCTCGGTATTTCAAAGGATTATAACGAAGCTCTTCTCAAAGCATTTGAGGGTGGCGGAGTTTCAATGCCCAAGGATGCAAAAATCGTTGTTACCGTTCGTGATAAGGATAAAAAGGAAGTCGGAGAAATGCTTAAGGAATTCAAAGATTCGGAATTTGAATTCTATGCCACTCCCGGAACCTGTAAAGCACTTCGCGAGGCGGGCATCCCTTGTAAAGAGGTCAATCCTCTTACCGCTGACTCACCGAATATTATGGATATGCTTCAGAACGGTGAGGTTTCACTTATCATCAACACACCTACTCACGGCCGTTTGGCTAACCGTGACGGCTTCAAGCTCAGAAGACTTGCAGTTGAATCGGGTACATCATGTCTTACATCTCTCGATGCAGCACTCAGCGTTATGAGAAGCACGTTTGTTGTTCCCGACGGTAAAATGAGTCTTACCGACATAGCGGCACTTAAATTATAATTTAATTTGCGGAAGTCGAAGTTGAGTCAAAAGCTCAATTTCGACATTCTGTTTTAAATATTAAAAAAGGAGTTTTGTCTTATGGCAGGTATTATAGAGTACGCACTTTTAAACTCACACAAAGATTTCAACTCAATGCCATTCACTAATGTTGACGGTCTTATTTTTGCTCAGCTTGCTTATCTCGACTACAACACCTTTGTTCCCGACAGGCAACTATTTGCAAGAGGAATTACTTTTTCTAAAATTTCAGAACAAGAAGGATTTGAAAATCTTTTCCCTCTTGAGCGAACCGCAAGAAAAAACCTTCTTCTTTTTAACGCATTGGCATACAGCAAAAGATACGGTAAAGTGAGAATAAATTATCACGAGAATATTTTTGACAGCGAGAAAAAAACACAGTTTTCCGCAACTACCTTCATCCTTCCCGACGGAAATGCCTGTGTTGCTTTCAGAGGAACCGACTCAACCATAACCGGATGGCGTGAAAACTTCGATATGCTGTATAACGATACCGTTCCCGCACAAAAGGAAAGTGTAAAATATCTCAACAGAATTGCAGGCAAGATCAGAGGAAAAATTACGGTTGTGGGCCATTCTAAAGGCGGAAACCTTGCTATTTATGCAGGTGTTATGTGTTCGCCGAAGACAAAAGAAAAACTTATAGAGATACAAAGCTTTGACAGTCCCGGCTTTACAGAAAAATTTGTTGAGTCAAAAAGTTACCTTGATACAGAAAAACTAATCAAAAAATATGTTCCCGAAGAGTCAATGATAGGTATGCTTCTCAGCAATACAGAGTCATACCGCATTGTCAAAAGTGAGGGTGAGGGCTTTCATCAACACGATCCGTTTATGTGGATTGTCGAAGACAACGACTTTGAACCGGGAGAGAAAATACATACAAAAGCCAGATTCATCAACAGCACTTTCAGAGAATGGGTCGGTAAATCCACTCCTGAACAAAGAGAATTATTCGTTGATGCATTGTTTGACATAATTAAGGCAACTAATGAACAAAATGCGGAAAGTTTCATTGACTGGAGTGAAAATCTCAAGGGAAATACCAATCTGTTTTTTGACACACTCAAGGATCTTGACCCTGAAACCAAAAGCTTTATGCTTAAAACCCTGAGCGGTATATTTCCCTCAGCGACGGACACAGTCCTCACAACTCCAAAAAAAATCCTCAAGGATACCATCGGAAAACTGAGAAGTCGTAAACCCGATTCTGCCGATGAAATATAAAACACGTCAGTTCGAAACCATCCTGACGGAAGCATTGCTTCAAATCAAAACTACGGAGAGAAAAAATGAACATAAAAAAGAATAAAACCACTTTCGTCGTAAATTCCGCGGTTATTGCCGCACTTTATGCTGGACTTACCTATGCCTCAGGATCACTGAATATCGCATACGGCAGTATCCAGTTCCGATTTTCAGAAGCACTCACGATTTTGGCGTCACTTACTCCTGCTGCCATACCGGGACTCACAATAGGATGCTTTTTAGGCAACATTACAAGTCCTTACGGAATAATTGACATTATATGCGGTACGCTTGCAACACTTATTGCGGCCTTGCTGTCGTACAAAACGCGTAACATCAGATTTAAGGATTTACCGTTGATTTCAGCATTATTTCCCGTTCTGTCAAACGCTGTAATTGTCGGACTCGAAATCACCTTATTTATGCCCGAGGGATTCGCCGTCAAGGCATTTCTGATTTCTGCCTTGCAGGTCGGACTCGGTGAGCTTGTGATGTGCTACGGACTCGGAATACCGTTATACAAGGTACTCAAAAGAACTAATTTGAATAAAATAATATAGAAAAAAGCGTGATAACCTTTACGGCTGTCACGCTTTTTTCATGAAACTCAAACTAAATAAATACATATAAATAAAGATTAATAAAATGTATCGCCGCTCCGATAATTACAAATATGTGAAAAACGGCATGAAAATATTTTTTCTTAGAACCAAGGGCAAAGAGTATAAGTCCTGCAATATATGCTGCATTACCTGCCAGAACGAGCTTCACTCCGATTGGGTCAACCCTGTCGCCTATAACGAACAGGGATGAAAAAGCACATAATCCTATCACGATATACAGAACCATTCTTATTGCTTTCGTCTTGTTGAAGGCTGTTACCGTGAGAAATACGGAAATAACGGTGGCAACAAGGCAGATTACAAACAGCAGACGACCGAGAAACAAATTTATCTTTGCAACAGAAAGCAACATATAAGGTGTTATTGTTCCCATCAGCATAAAATATATTGCCGTGTAGTCGAGCACACGCATCGCCTTTTTTGCATTGCACGGAGGCAGTCCGTGATAAACGGACGAGCAAACAAAAACAATCAGCATTGAGATGCAATATACCAAACCAATGACAAGATAATCTTCTCTTTCCAGCTCAACAGAACGCTTTATGCACAGAACAGATGCAAGCAGGGCAAGAACTGCGCCTAAAATATGAGTTGTCGTATTAAGTTTTTCTTCTGTTTCGGAATAATTGACCAATTCTATTGAGTTATAAGTCCTCATTATTTTCTATCCTTATTTAATGATGGTGGTGATGATGGTGATGGTGTCCCGATGACTTTTCAAAACAAATACAGCAGTCTTCCTCGTGACAATGCTCATCCTCACTTTCAAGTTCAAGAGTTGTATGTGTGATTCCATGTTCTCTTAATTCTTCTCTGACCGAATCTTTGATGCGGTGATAATCTCCGTCAGCCACAATGTGCATTGTTGCGTAATTATGCTGTCCGTCAATACTTCTGATGTGAATATGATGAACCCCCTTTACGCCGTCAATCCCCGTAATATGCTCTTTAATTTCATCAATGCTGATATCATCAGGAATTTTTTCAAGGAACAAATCCGTTACTTCTTTCAGATTGTGAATTGCATTTACAAAAATAAAAATCGCAACGCCTATTGACATAATCGGATCAATAATTCTGAGATCAGTAAATCTCATTATAACGGCACCGGCAAGTACAACAAGCCAGCCGAGAACATCCTCAAGCATATGAAGGTTAACCGCACGTTGATTCAGGGAGTCACCGTCTTTGGTAAAATATGCCGCAAAGAAATTAACTGCCGCACCGACAACAGCAAAAATTATCATTCCGTTATAATTTATTTCTATCGGATTAAAAAGACGTAGAACTGCGTTGTAAATGACTGCCAATGAGCCGAAAATCAAGATAATTGTGGTGATGAGACCGCCCATAACAGAAAATCGTACATAACCGTAGGTATATTTTTCATCAGGCTGTTTTTTGCTTTTCTTTTCGAGGAAATACGACACTCCTATGCTTGCCGCATCACCGATATCGTGTACGGCATCTGAAAGTATCGCAACACTTCCCGTTATAATTCCGCCTATGAACTCAAAAACGGAAAAAGATAAATTCAATATAAATGCTATGAAAATATTTCTTTCTGTTTTCATTTTATCTCTCCTGTCTGTGATGTATATGCTCTAATCCTACTTCAAAAATTTCGGAAATATGACTGTCATCAAGGGAATAATACACCGTTTTTCCAGATTTTCGACATCTGACAAGTCCTACCTCCCTCATTTTACTCAATTGATGGGAAACAGAGGATTTTGTCATTGAGAGCACATTTGCCAGATCGCAGACACACATTTCGTTCTGCAAAAGTGCAAATAGCAATTTGCATCTTGTTGTATCTCCCATTATTTTAAAAAAGTCAGCAAGCTTACCCAAAACATCATTTTCAGGCATTTTAGAAAGAGTGTCATTCACCATTTCCTCATGAATCATATTGCAATCACATATAAACTCATTTTTCGGCAAAGCAATTCTCCTTTTCAGTTGAATTATTGTTCAATTGTCATTATAGTTGAATAAACATTCAATTGTCAATACTTTTTTAATAAATATCGGAAAATTGATATAAATATAAAAAAATTACTGTGAAAATCATAAAAATAATGATATTCTATTATTGGTGATTGATGTGAAAGAATACTTAAAAAGTATAGAAATTTTACCTGATGACAAGGAAAACATTGAATTTTGGGAAAGAGAAAACAAAAAAACTCATACATCCTATGAGAGTGAAATTCTCTTTTTTTCCTGCATTATGCACGGCGACACGCTAAGACTAGGCAAATGTCTTGAAGACCTGTTCAACAGCGGTATCGTTGCGGGTAAGCTTTCGGAGGATAATCTGAGACAAATGAAATACTGGGCAGTAAGCTGTGTAACAATTGCAACGAGATATGCCATTCAGGGAGGTCTTCCCGAAATGGAAGCTTATAATCTGAGTGACCGTTTTATACGCGATATAGACCATATTGACGATGAAAACTGTATTCTGAATTATCTTATCGATGCAAGCTTTGTAATTACGGAAAGAATTAAGGCAATTAAAATTCAGAACAACTACCCTGCTCCTGTAAGAAAATGCGTATCGTACATAGACAAAAATCTTCACGACAGAATATCTCTTGACGACTTAGCAGAGATAAGCAATCTTTCCAAGGATTATCTTTCTCAGCTTTTCCGAAAAACAACGGGAATTACCGTTACAGAATATATCAAGAAGAGAAGACTTGACTCAGCGAAAAAGCTTCTTGACCGAGACAGTTCCATAGGTCACACCGCATACGCTCTCGGCTTTTGTTCGGAAAGCTATTTTATTTCCTGTTTTAAAAAGGAGTTCGGCATGACACCTAAAGAATACATAAAAAACAAAGGCAAACTGTAAAAAACACCGTCCCGGAACTATACCGAGACGGTGTTGATTTATATTGTAAGTAAATATGTTTTTCCCCTTTCGGTCTCAAAGGAAAGCTTTTTATTACAGGAAGAAATACCTTCAACAGCAAATTCGCTTTTATTATAAAATACCGTACACTTCCCGCCGGAAGCAGATGTAATTTTTGCGGTTTTAAGCGTGTTGTTCTCCCATTCCATACCGATTATGAAATTACCTCGCGCAACAATGCCGCTGATACTTCCCTTGTCCCATTCCGAAGGCAACGCAGGAAGAAGCTCAATCAGCCCGCAGTTGCTCTGCATAAGCATTTCGTTGACACCTGAAGTAAATCCGAAATTACCGTCAATCTGGAACGGCGGATGATAATCAAAGAAATTCGGGTATATTCCGTTTTTGAACAAATCACCGATGATTTTAAGGACTCTGTCGCCGTCACCTACTCTTGCCCAGGTGTTGATTTTTTGTCCCATAGACCAGCCCGTACTTTTGTCGGTACGATGATTCATTGAAATCACTGCAGCGTTGATAAGCTCCGGGGTTTCAAACTTATTCATAACATTGCACGGAAAAAGGCCGAGAAGATGAGACATATGTCGGTGGTGAAATTCTCCGAAATCTCCGAGTTTTTTCTCGTGGTACCACTCTTTTATCTGCCCGTCATCGCCTGTTTCATAAACCTTGAGCCTTTGCTGAATATTGCTCCACTTTTCCGCAAGCTCATTATCAATACCGAGAGCCTCAGCACTTTTTATTGCATCGTCATATAATTGCCACAGAAGTGCCTGCTCATAAGTATTTCCCAAGGTTCTCGGACCGTGCTCCGGAGAATAGCAAGGATATGTTACAAGTCTTCCGTTATGCTCAACCATAAGCTTTGAGAAATATTCGGCACATTCTCTGAGCATCGGATAGATCTCCTTTGAAAGAACATCCTTGTCAAGAGTGTATTCATAATATTCATAGCAATTATGCAAAATCCAAGGCATTGCCGCCGGAGACCATCCCCAGTCGAAATTCCAGCCCGGACACGTCCAACCGAAAGGAGTACACTGAGTGTGAAAAAGGAAGCCGTTTTCCTCACCTTCTCTGCTCTCAATTCCCGTATAATATTTTGCGGTAATCCGTCCCGGCTCAACCATAGATTTTATATATCTTATAAGCGGTTTTGAACACTCAGCCATATTGGAGTTAAAAACAGGCCAATAATTCATCTGGAGATTTACATTTGTATGGAAATCACTGCTCCACTTAGGATCGTCGGACACATTCCAAATACCCTGAAGGTTCGACGGTAACATATCGGTTTCGCGGGATGAGGAAATTGTCATATATCTGCCGTATGAATAGAGAAGCTCAGCTGCTTTCTTACGATACGACGCATTTTTCTGATAACCGTAAAGAAGAGAGTCAGCAGGGACATTTTCAGCACCGTTGAGATCAAATTTCACACGCTGTGAAAGTTCTGTAAAGTCATTCTTATGTGCCTTGAGCAACTCATTATAGTCTTTTGCAGATGCCTTCTGAACGGCATCATTTACTCTTTCATAAAGATTTTCCGAACTCTCGCCCGTTCTGTAAACAGGATAGTTATCGTTATAATCCGTATCAGCAGAAAAGATAACAGTAATTTCACTTGCATCCGATATTTTCAGATAATTCTCACGGGATAGGGCTTTTCCGTCGGTAATAACCTCCGCAATGAGACAAAATTTAAGAGCGTTGTCCGAAAGCTCACCTCTGTGAACGATTCTGCCGTTTTCATAGCATACTTTTCCATGAGCAGAGGAAAGTCTGATTTTCACATCGGCAAGACCGCCGTTTCTTTTGATTCTTATTACTCCGCACTTGTCAGGATAGGAAACAAAGGCTGTTCTTTCATCAGAAACACGCTTTGAAAAGCCACGTCTTGCTTCATACGAAACAGAACAAACACCGTTTATCATATCAAGCTCACGTCGATAATTACTTGGCTTGCATAGGCATCCGAAATCAAAATTGAGAATACCCCAGCAACGATATCCGCCGTAGCCATCCATTATACCTACAAGCTTTTCGCACAACGCGTGTGCGGTTTTATCATCGCCGTTTTTGAAAGCGGTTAATATTTCCTTGTGATAATCCGAAGGAAGCTTACCGTTCTTATCCGGTTTGGTAATATTTCCGCCGCAGTAATCCGGTCTTTTGGGAGAAGGGCCTCCCGCCCACAGGGTTTTATGATTAAGCACGATTTTATCTGTACTTACATTTCCCATTATACTCATACCTATACTGCCGTTACCGATCGGCAGCGAGGTTTGTTCCCACAGGTTTTCAAAACCTCTCCAATATGCCGTTTTCAGCTTGATCTGTGATGGCGGAGCATTATAAAACAATTTCATCTGATGTCTCCTTAAAACTCAAGACTCATATCGTAATGCGGAATGTTTTCTTCAAGATATTCGGGTGTACCGATAAGGGAGAATCCGCATTTTTCGTAAAATCCTACAGCATGAGTCTGTGCACCCACTCTGACAATTTTTACACCGTCTTCTTTTGCCTTTCTCAAAAGCTCAAGTACAACCTTTTCACCCAAGCCGAGTCCTCGTTTTGTCTTTTTTACAGCTATTCTGCCGATTTTGACCGTATTTTCACCATACGGAATTATTCTTCCCGTACCGACAGGCTCACCATCGGAAAATAATACAAGATGAGGCACCTGTAAATCGTAATTGTCAAATTCATTTTCCTCAGGAACACCCTGTTCGTTAACAAAAATATCAATTCTTAACTGACGGAAGGAATCATCAATTACTCCTGCAGGAAACCATTTATATTCAAGCATATATTATTCTCCTTTAAATGCAAATCTGAAAACAAGAGTTTTATCTGTTTTTACCCTGTACTTATCGAGAGTATCAGGTCCGCAGGTGTTTGTTCCTGTTCCTCTCATAAAGCCGTCGATACACAAAACTGTTGAATCGGCTGTTTCCAGTTCTTCCTGATGGCGTGCTTTATTAAGCGCTTTCTGTGAGTAATTATGAGCTGAAAAGCTGAATTTAGGCTGACCGTAAACGGAAAATACATTGCCCTTATCATCGGAGAGCTTAAGGTATTTCACAGCACCGCAATTACCGTTATCCTGCGGCATAACATAGGGCTCATGCATTTCTTTTACCGTTGTTTTCCAGAGACCGATATATGCGTGTTCCTTCATATCGCAGAGATTTTCCATCTTTTCATCGGAGCCTCTGCCGTAGAACTCAATATTTTTAAATGACGGTGCAAGCTCAATCATCAAGCCGAATCGCTGTAAATCACCGCATCCGAATAATGCTTTATCAAGTCGGCTTTCAACTTCAACAAGTCCGTTTCCGAAAATCTTATACATTACATTGACTCTGAAATATGTTTTTATTCCTTTTTTTACCGAATATGCTGCACCGACGAGGGCGTATACAGACTTATCGACATATCTGAAATCATTAAGCACGATATCTGCATCTTGAAGATTTATTTTATCCCACGGCTTTTTCTGACCGTATGAGTCATTATCCAGAGATGCTCTGACGAGATTCGGCACGAAGCCTTTAAGCTTTTCAGAAGGATTTATGTTGATAAAATTGCAATTTCCTCTGTTATAACTTAACATTTCACCTGTTTTTTTATCAAAGGTAAGCTTTCCTCCGTCAAAATTGACGGTCAGCTCGTTGCCGTGATCCTCAAATGAGTATGTACCTGCAATTGAGATACCTTTTGTAAATCTTGCCTTATCACTTATTACCGCCTGCTCAAGAGCACAACGGTAGTCTCCGTCATAATATGCAATATTTATATGGCAGTCTTTGTCACCGTCAAAAGTCTCAAAAGGAATTTCGTATGTTTTCGTCTGCATAGGAGCAATGTCAAGAGACAACTCACCTGATTTAACCTCTTCACCGTTGACAAGCTGAGTCCATACAGTTCTCAGATATCTGCTGTTTTTAAATCGGTTTGTATTTGTGAATTCAAAGCAATTTCCGCTGATGTGTCTGCTTCTTACAGGTCGGTAAACAGCTTTTATCGTATATGCTCCCGTGTGCGGTGTTTTATCAGGATAAAGCATACCGTCAACACAGAAATTACTGTCGTGCTTTTCCTCACCGTGATCACCGCCGTATGTATATCTGAACTTATACTTATCGCTGCCGTCATGGTAAACCGCGTGATCCGCCCATTCCCAGACGCATCCGCCCATAAGATTATCGTGGGCATAAATACTCTCCCAATATTCTTCAACAGCACCCGGTCCTACACCCATCGCGTGAACATATTCACACATAAAGTACGGCTTTTCATGGTATCGCTTATCCTTTGCGGTTTGTGAACCGTATTTTTCGACATTCTGCTGAGTCGGATACATTTCGGAAATCACATCGTATGCAAAGCGTTTTGTATGAACAACGCTCTCATAATGAACGGGAATTTTTGAACCACTGTTTTTGATATATTCATAGCAGGAGTCCTGGCAATTATATCCCCACGCCTCATTACCCAATGACCACATAGTAATGCTCGGATGGTTTCTGTCACGGCATACCATACGGCTGACGCGATCGACATATCTTCCCTCCCATTTCAGATCGTGGCTGATAATACAGTTATCATAGGGAGTTTTTATGTCACCTGCGCCGTGTGTTTCTATATCGGCCTCATCTACAATATAGAAGCCCATAACATCAGCAAGTGTCAGAAGTGTCGGGTCAGGAGGATAGTGAGAAGTACGGATAGAGTTGATATTAAACTTTTTCATCAGTTCAAGTTCCTGCTTAATCTCCTCTCCCGTGAGAACATATCCGTTTTTCATATTTGTATCGTGGTGATTAACACCTTTGATTTTTATCGGTATACCATTGAAGTAAAATACATTTCCTTTAATTTCAACGGTTTTAAAGCCTGTTACATTCTTTACGCAGGTCTTATTTCCGTATGCATCCTCAAAGGTTATGAAAAGATCGTATGTATATGGCTCTTCGGCATTCCACTCCATAACATCAAGACCGTAAAAGGTGATTTCCGACTTAGCATTGGCATCAACCGTTTCTTTTGCAACGATTTTATCTCCGTCGAAGAGTTCAGCCGTAACAGAACAATTCTCCTTATTGCCTTTAATCCTGTATGACAGAGTCAGATCATAACCGTTACCGTTTTTGGCAGTATCTAAGGTGAAATCGTAAAGATATGTTTTTTCAAGTTCAGTTAAAAGGACGTCGCGGAATATGCCGTTTTCGCGGAACATATCCTGACATTCGAGATATGTTCCCGTTGACCATTTGCTGACAACGGCGATTATCTCGTTTTCGCCCTTAACAAGATATTTTGAAATATTGAACTCGGCAGAATTGTGAGCACCCTCGCTGTAGCCTGCAAATTCACCATTTACATAAAGGTCAAGTGATGAAATAACACCCATAAAAGTTATTATGTGAACCTTATCCGGATTTTCGATGTTGACTGTTTTTCTGTAAATACCCATAGGCACTTCCTCGGGCAATTCCGGGTACAATTTGGGATTAAACTCATATCTCGTATTAAGATAACACGGCTCACGGTATCCTGTCCTCTGCCAGGTACTTGGCACTTTTACCTTATCAAACTGAATTCTCTCAGTATAAAACTCCTTGGGAATAAGCATATCCTTATCGTAATATCTGAAATCCCATTCACCGTTAAGTACGGTTACCATATCGCTGTTATAACGCTCCGAGAGAATATCCTGCTCACAAAGCTTTTCTCTTGAGGAATAGGGAATAAAATAAGCACGCGGAGAAAGCTTGTTGATCTCTGCTGTATCAAAATCTCTGAAGTTTTTTGTGTTGATTATATATTTCATAAAAAAGACCTCCGTCTTACACATATGTTATCAGTTTACCATATAATATATTTTTTTGCAACAATACATATAAAAGAACTGCTCTGTTCAAGGTCAAACAAAGCAGTAGTTTATCAATATATTTTCTCGCAGTTGAATTCCGTATACATGAACTCATTTATGTCTTTTTTATCTGTGAACAAGGAATACGCAATAAGAAGTTTCGCATAAGTCGTCTCTTCGGTACAGCCATACAAAAATCTGACGTTTCTTTTTTTGGCACCGTACTCATATGCCACTCTTACAGTATCATAGATTTCGCCCTCTGCCCTTGACGGTGACAGGTAAACATCAACTCCTGACTCAGCGCAGTAATCAATCATTGCCAAAAGTGAATTTTCACCGTGATTCTCCGTATCTTCGACACAGGCTGTTCCCGAATGATAAGTGCCGTGCAGTACAGCGGAAAATCTGCTGTAATCAATCGCACCGTAATTCAATCCGACATAGGGCTGCAACAGCAATACATTGTTCTTTAATTCAAAATCCGTAACCATAAATTTACATTCAGATGAAAACTTGCTTTCTATTTCATCAAAATAGCTGTGATAATTCTCCTCAGTCATATCCGTTACATTCAGCTCCCCGACGCTGTGAAAATCATCAGAGTAATTTTCACATTGCATCAGTCTTGATGCGATGTGAATATACATCTGTCCGTCAGAGATATTTTTATATGATACATACACCCCGGGAGCTATTCCGCGGCAGATAGACTCGACCGCACATCTGAAATTATCGTTTCCGTTAGCCTGAGGCAAATCAAGTCGTTTATTACTTGATACGAAAAATATCGGAATATCCGTTCCGCTGAGAATAATCGAAAAAAGAGATGCAGAAAAAGCAAGTGTGTCGGTCCCGTGAGCAAAAATCACACCATCATACCGTTCTTTTTTTACATATTCAAGGTATGTCTTATATATTACATTCCATTTTTCAACCGTCATATTCTCGCTGAGGATATACAGATTATCCGTTGAATCTATTCTGACCTTATCAGCATAAAACGAATCGGAATTTTCAAAGTTTATTTTAAGCTGTGACGCAGCCTTATCGTTTACCGATAAGGTATTTTGCTCATTAAGTGCGGTACATATTGTTCCACCCGTTAAAATCAATAAAATTCTTTTCATATTTTCCCAACTCAGCACATCGGGAGCAACATACGCTGCTCCCGACATATAATTTTATTTAAGTTTTGCTTCGAGAAGCTGTTTGATAACCATCGGATCGCCTGCACCGCGAAGTTCCTTCATACAAGCACCGAAAAGAGCCATAAGAGCTTTTTCCTTACCGCTCTTATAGTCTGCAACGGCTTTTTCATTTTCTGCAATAACCTTTTCGATTACGCTGTCAATAGCCGATGAGTCAAATTTCTTATCAAGACCGTTTACCTTGACAAATTCAACAGGATCCGCATTGTCTTCAACAACTGCGATAAGAACCTTTTTACCTGCGTTTCTGTTGATTTCACCACTGTCAACCATCTTAATTATCGTTGCCAATGTTTCTGCGGTCATTGTGAGGTCATTAAGAGTCTTTCCGTCCTTACGGAGAACACCTGCACAGTCAGTCAAAATCCAGGTTGCAGCATCCTTGGGGTTACATCCGAGTGCTGTAACATCATCAAGAAGCGTTGAGATTTTATGATTGGAAATAAGCATATCTATTTCTTTCTCGGAAATTCCTGCTTCACGATATACCTCTGCTTTTTCATCAACGGCAACAGGCTTTTTAGCCTTGATTTCTTCAAGCCATTCATCGTCAATGATAATCGGCATAAGGTTTGCATCCGGAAAATAGCGGTAATCTGCTTCAGTTTCTTTGTTTCTCATAGCAAAGGTTTTGCCGCTCACATCATCAAATCTTCTTGTCTCCTGAACAAGTTCCTCAAGCTCATATTCAATAGCATCAATATGGCGCTGTGATTCATACTTTATTGCACGCTCGATAGCCTCAAATGATGCCATATTCTTAATTTCGGTACGCACACCGAATTCCGAACTGCCTTCGGGACGTACAGAAATGTTGACGTCGCAACGCATAGCGCCTTCTTCACATTCGGAAATTCCGCTTGAACGGAACATAGATTTAAGCTTGTTAAGATATGTTACAACCTCTTCAGCACTGCGGAAGTCAGGCTGTGTAACAATTTCGATAAGAGGAACGCTGGTACGGTTAAAATCAACGAAGGATGAATTACCGCCGTGAACAAGCTTACCTGCATCTTCTTCCATGTGGATTTGCTTAATACGGATATCACGTGTCCCTTCACTTGTTTTGAGAGTTACGCAACCGTCGGTACAAATCGGGTGATTAAGCTGTGTAATCTGATATGCACACGGAAGGTCGGGATAGTAATAGTTTTTCTTATCAAATGTTGTATAACGGTTGATGTTACAGTTAAGCATAAGGCCGGCTGTAACGGCAAGCTCTACAACCCTTTTATTCATAACGGGCAGCATACCGGGCATACCTGAACAAGCAGGACACACACAATCGTTAGGCTCACTTGCCGCGGAATGACCTCCGCAGGAGCAGAAAATCTTAGATTCGGTACTTAACTCAACGTGGGTTTCAAGGCCGATTACAAGTTCGTATTTCATACTTATTCACCCTTCCTTTCAACTATGTGAGCAAGACTCAGAAGTGTGCTTTCAGAAAAATAGTTACCCATAAGCTGAACACCGTTTGTAACGAGTGCGGGAATACCGATAAGGTTCGGCACAGCCGTGAACACACTTTCCTCAAAGACCTTGCCGAATGCATCTTTAATGTCGTATGCCTCATATTCTGATTTGCTGCAGGCAGGAGAAAGTATTGCATCAAACTCGCCAAATACCTTCTTAAGTCCCTCGGCAACCACACGGCGAACACGAAGAGACTTATCGTAGCAATCCTTATATCTGTTCTTTGAAAGCACATCAGAGCCGTAAAGAATTACCGCTTTTGTAAGGAAATTAAAGCCCTCGGTTCTTGTATTAACATACAGTTCGTCAATATTTTTATATTCTTTTGCTCGATATCCGAATTTAACACCGTCATAACGCGAAACATTGTTGCAGGTTTCTGCACACATAAGAATCTGCCAAGCTGTGTTTGCGATTTCAACATTGTCACAGGAAACCTCGACAACCTCGACGCCGTTTGCACGGAGACTGTCTGCAAAAGCGAGAACCTTTGCCTTGGTCATCTCGTCTGCCTTATCAAGCATATATTTGTTTACAGCGACCTTTTTTCCCTTTACCTCTGTAATTGAGTAATCATACTTATCATTACGGAGACTTGTTCCGTCCTTGTCGTCATGACCTGCGATTACGCTCATAATCTCAGCTGTTTTTTCAGCATTTTTTGCATAGACACCGACCTGTTCGCCCGATGCAGCACAAGAGATTACACCATAACGGGAAACTGTACCGTAGGTCGGCTTTAAGAAATCGACATTAGCCAACGCCGCCGCACGTCTCGGAGAGCCGTTCATATCCACACCGAGTGCCGCTTCAACCTCGCCATTTGCCACAAGTGTTGCCGCCGGACCCTCAAGCTTATCCTTTTGGGGTGCATAGTATGAAAATTCTCCGACAAGGTCAAGACCAAATTCACCTACATTTGTTTTTCCTGCTACCGTATAGCCTTTATCCTCAAGACGTGTAACAGCCTCTGCGCTGAACAGTGACTTAAAACCGTCAAGAATTTTTGAACCTGCAGTTGCAACCGCATCCTTTACGAGAATTGTATCATCAACTGCTATATTGCCTTTGTCACTTAACTTTGATGCATAATATTTCATTACTATTCACCTCACTTCACAAGTCTCGGTACTTGCCAACTGTCATCACTGCGTTCCGGAGCACCCTCAAGAAGAGCATCTCTTGAGAAATTCTGTATTCGAACATCCTCACGCAATACATTTGTCATCGGCATAACGTGTACCATTTCTTCTACATTTTCCGTCGGAACTGCATTGAGCTTTTCCTCGCTGTCCTTCATAGCAGTAAAAATGCCCTGCATAACGGCTTCCTCATCATCTGTGAGAGAAAGCTGATTTAACTGTTGAGCATTTGAGAATGTTGAGCGTTTGCCGCCGTTCTGCTTTGACGCATTACCTGTTGCCGCCTGACGCTGTGCAAGAGCACTTCCGCTTCCGAGAAGATGAACATCTTCAAGCTGCTGGTTTGTGACCTCACTCGGAGCACCAAGCAACAAATCCTGAGCATTACCATTAAGCGGGAATGCGATAACATCAAGAATTTTTTCTTCATCAGTAAGGAGCATAACCATACGGTCAATACCCGGTGCCATACCTGCGTGAGGCGGAGCGCCGTACTGGAACGCTGTATATAAAGCATTAAATCGTTTTTTGAGCTCTTCCTCATCATAACCTGCAATTTCAAACGCCTTTTTCATAATATCAATATCGTGATTACGAACAGCGCCCGAAGCAAGCTCTATACCGTTACACACAAGGTCATACTGATAAGCAAGGACTTCTGTCGGATCCTTTGTAAGAAGAGCCTCCATACCGCCCTGAGGCATTGAGAACGGATTGTGGGTAAAGATAGTCTCTCCTGTTTCTTCATCATTTTCATACATCGGGAAGTCAACGACAAAGCAGAATTCAAAAGCATCGTCATTTATAAGATCAAGCTGATTTTTGTCAGCAAGCCAAGTGCGGATCATACCTGCCTTTTTCTCTGTGCTGTTTTTCTTTTCATCACAAATAAAGAAAAGTGTTTCTCCCTCTTTGACGCCTGTAAGATTTGTAATTTCAACCTTTTGTGCGTCGCTCAAGAATTTAGCGATAGGTCCTGCAAAAGCGCCCTCCTTAAGTGTTATATATCCAAGTCCTCCGAGACCAACCTCGTTTGATGTTGCGAATTTGAGTGAGTCCTCAAAGAATTTCTTTGATTTACCCTGACAGTTTGCAACGATACCGCGGACAGGCTTGCCTTTGAATGCAGGGAAATCGACATCTGCAAAGAAATCTGTCAGATCGCATATAACAAGCGGATTGCGGAGATCGGGTTTATCCGAACCGTAAGTCATCATCGCATCAGCATAGGTAATTCTGCGGAAGGGCTTCGGAGTTACCTTTTTATCCGAAAAAGCCGTAAATGTATCATAGATTACATCTTCACAGATATCAAGAACCTCTTCCTGAGTTGCAAATGCCATTTCAAAGTCGAGCTGATAAAATTCACCCGGAGAACGGTCTGCACGGGCATCTTCATCACGGAAGCAGGGTGCAACCTGGAAATAACGGTCAAAACCGGAAACCATAAGCAATTGTTTGAACTGCTGAGGTGCCTGCGGAAGAGCATAGAATTTACCAGGATGCTTTCTTGACGGAACAAGGAAGTCTCTGGCACCTTCCGGTGATGATGCCGTGAGAATAGGTGTTTGCATTTCAAGGAAATCCATTTCCTCCATCTTGCTGCGAAGGTGGCGGATAATTTTTGAACGCATAACAAGGTTATTATGGTTTTTGGGATTTCGAAGGTCAAGGTAACGGTATTTGAGACGGACCTCATCCTTGCTCTGTCTTGACGCTCTTACATCAAAAGGAAGCATATTGCGGCTCTTACCGAGAATCCGAAGACTGTCAGCAACAAGCTCCACATTACCTGTTTCAATTTTCTCATTTACCGTGTCAGGATCACGCTTTTCAACAACACCGCTGACAGAGATAACCGTTTCACGGTTTACATTTTTGAGCAGTTCCTCATTATGAATAACAACCTGAGTTACACCCGTATAGTCACGGATGTCCACAAAGATAACGCCGCCGTGGTCACGGACAACATCAACCCAGCCTGCAAGCTGAACTGTTTTTCCGATATGTTCATCACGGATGTCGTTACAGAATAGTGTTCTGTACATTTTCTTTACCTCCTAAGATTCCCGAAACAAAATAAAAAGCCCCGGGAATACAATAAATATTCCCGGGACGAGTAAATCAAAATACCCGCGGTGCCACCCGCATTGATTTGCAAGAGCAAATCCTCTTTTATACTTTTATATTTAATTAGAATTGCCGTTCAGAGTGTTTCCAAGCTTACTACTCATCTCAAACGCGCTTTCAGTCGGTGACGCATTCTCCCTGGCAGACTTTCCATAAAAGCTGAGTCTCTGAAAATATTATAGCAAAAAAACCGTGTTTGTCAACAAAATTTCACGAATTTTTTTGTTACAAATCACTACCATCAATTACAGTATATGCACTATCCGACGATTTATTTCATTCAGCAATTTTTTCTTATAAAAATTGAGTATTCACAGGTCAAATCCCTTATGAATACTCAATATGGTGCTGGTGACCGGACTTGAACCGGTACGGTATTGCTACCGAGGGATTTTAAGTCCCTTGCGTCTGCCGATTTCGCCACACCAGCATACTGTTTTTCACAGCCTAATTATTATATATTATGATTTAAAAAATGTCAATATGAGATTAAAAAGTTTTACAAAAACGGCGGAGTATCTGCTCCGCCGTTTTGCATCATTTTATCTTACCTTATAGATATTTACCTCGTAGGCACGAAGCTTATCTGCTGTTGCAGGATAATTCGAAAGTACGCAGGCACCCTCTGCAGCTCTCGGTCTTACAACAATATTTTCAGTAAGGTTCATCTCGATGTAGAATTTTCCTTCACTGCTTTCTCTGTAGAGACAGAAAGTTTTGTCGTTTGTCTCAATCGGTTTAAAGTCGCCGTAAATGAGAGTTGCTTTATTTTCCTTACGCAGTGCCATAAGAGCCTTATAGTAATTAAACGTACTTGTCTTATCTTCAGCCTGAACCTTGGCATTGCACTCTTTATAATCACCGTTTACGCGAATCCACGGTGTACCGCTTGTAAAGCCTGCATTTTCGCTGTCATCCCAACAAACAGGTGTTCTTGAATGATCACGGCTGCCTGCCATAATGGTTGCCCAAGCCTCCTGCTCAGTTTTTCCTTTTTCAATAAGCTCAGCGTATTTATTTATTGATTCAACATCTCGAAGCTCTGACATGTCCTTAAAATCGCAATTCATCATACCGAGTTCTTCGCCCTGGAAAATGTATGGTGTTGCACGGCCTGTAAGAAGCATTGCACCGATAAGCTTTGATAGAGGCTTTCTGAATTTCGGATCTGGATTGACCTTAGAAACCATTCTCGGATTATCGTGATTTTCGATAACCAATGTTGGCCAGGATGAGCCGTAGAGTGAGAGCTGATATTTGGTGAACATCTGCTTAAGATATTTGAGGTCGTATTTATAATCATCCCATCTCTGTTTTCCGCGTGCTTCAAGCTGATCAAAAAGGAATGTCTCACGAATTTCTTCGCGTGAATCGTCAACAAGGTATTTTGCCATTTCCACACCGATACCACCTGTTTCACCGACGCAGAAGGATTCGGGGAATTTCTTGAATGAATTTTCATTAAGCTCGTGGAGATATTCGTGGAGATGAGGTCCCCAGAAATAATGCTCACCGCCGTAGCCGATGAACTCACCGACAAGCGGATTACCGTCGGGTAAGCCCTCAACCTTTGAAATAAGGTTGATAACATCCATTCTGAAGCCGTCAACACCTTTTTCAAGCCACCAACAAACCATCTCCGCAATTTCAGCACGCATATCGGGATTTTCCCAATTCAAGTCCATTTGCTTTGATGAGAAGAGGTGCATTGCCCACTCATCGAGCTCAGGATAATAATTCCAGGCGGGGCCTGAGAAAAGAGAAGTCCAGTTGTTCGGAGGGATACCTTCGCCCTTTCCCTTTCTGAAAATATAGTAATCCTTATACTTAGGGTCACCTGCAAGCGCCTTTTGGAACCATTCGTGTTCATCTGACGTATGGTTGACAACAAGGTCCATAACAAGCTTCATTCCGCGCTTATGTATCTCATCAAGCATCTGATCAAAGTCATCCATAGTACCGAACTCAGTCATAATTGCTTTATAGTCACGGATATCATAACCCATATCATCATTCGGTGAATCATAGATAGGGCTGAGCCATAAAACATCTACACCGAGATCCTTAAGATAATCGAGTTTGGAAATAATTCCCTGTAAATCACCTATTCCGTCGCCGTTTGAGTCCATGAATGAGCGCGGATAAATCTGATATATAACAGATTCTTTCCACCACTTAGGGTCAACTTCATTTTTTGTAATTACTTTTTCGGGTGTATAGCTCAAAAGATTACAAAGATGCTCAACAGTCTCCATAGGAAGCTTATCTCCGAGAATTTTCGGAATAGCCTTCAGCTTCATTTTACCCACAAGAGGATTATGGATTACCGCGGCAGGAATGCCTGCGTGATAAGCCACCATTTCCACAAGATCGTTACCTACCGGAGTAGCCAAAACCTCTTTTAGTGTGCTTGCAGGAGTAATTTTCATAAAAATCTTTCCTTTCATTATCGCTTTTAATATAACGGAATTATTATACAACAAAATGTTTTAAAATTCAACAGTGAGGATATAATTATTGAAATGCTTTAAAAATTATGTTATCATTCAATTAAAAAAATATAAAGGAATGAGATAATTATGAAGAAATTTCTAAGTATACTGCTTTCCGCAGTTATGATTATCAGCATTTTCCCGGTATCTTCCTTTGCCGTGTCAGACAGATTTGCCGTACCCTACTCTATAGTTGACGGAGTTACCGATATTTTTTATGCGGTAAAAAACATTTTTGACAGTGTTATAGGTTTTATCGGCGGTGACAAAATTGTTGACGTTGACAAATACAGAGAAAAGCCCTTCGAAGTGCCCGGACTTGACGACGGATTCATTCCACAGGGACTCTGTTATGTTGAAGCGCTGAGCTCTTTTGCGATAAGCGGATATATGGAGAACGACGCTGAAGGAAACAAGCAGAATTCGAGAATATATCTTGTTAATCCCGACACAAACGAGAGTAGGATGTTCATTATTGACGGATACACCGGTCACGCGGGCGGTATTGCATCAAGCGGAAATG
Source organism: uncultured Clostridia bacterium (assembly GCA_937920235.1). Taxonomy (GTDB): domain Bacteria; phylum Bacillota; class Clostridia; order Oscillospirales; family Acutalibacteraceae; genus Fimenecus. The sequence continues at coordinate 36,523 of CALGUK010000040.1, forward strand.
ACCTTTGGATTTCATCGGGCGGAAGCGCTTCCTCGGACGGTAAGATTTATCATTTCTCAACCGATTTATTCAAGACGGAAAACGGTGCGAAAATTAAATACGACGGATATTTCTCAGTACCGGTAAAAGGCTCCGTATTGTATTGCGATGACAACAAGCTGTGGGTCTGTGAATTTTACAACAATGATAAAGACAGCAACAAGGTCAATAAGGAGCATCATTACGGCTCAAATCACGCCTGGGCCTGCGGCTACAATCTTCCCGTTGATGTTGATTATTCGGCAAAAGAAAAGCTCACACCCGACGTGGTGCTTTCTGTCCCGGATAAAGTTCAGGGAATGGCAATTACTGATGACTCGGAAGTTGTTTTCAGCACATCCTATGGAAGAAGAAACAATTCAAAGCTTCACGTTTTTGAGCCGTACAGCGAATGGAAATCAGATACCGTGAATGTTTACGGAACAGAGATTCCGATTTACATTGCAAAGCGTAAAACACGAATCACAAGATTTAAAATGCCTACCCTTATGGAAGGTCTTGATTATAACGATGGCAAGCTATATATAGTCTTTGAATCAGGCGCAAAAACATATTCCGATGCAAAAGAAATCAACAAATCAGTATGGGAAACCGATATTGATTCAATAATAGGATAAAAAAATTATCACCCGCAACACATAATGTGTACGGGTGATAATTTTTGTCTGTAATTTTATTCAGGCATTGCCGCTCTCTGAGCTGAGTAGTTTATATCAATGCTCTTTTTGAAGAGAAGGAAGTCGTATTTTGGGCGCCAATCATCGCCTGTTGCAACAGTATTGAATGAATCCTCATCAAGAGCAACATTCATTATGTTAATACCGAGGAGATTATTGTCCTGTTTATAGCAGGTGTCCCAGAATGCGTGATGTCCTATAGTTTTTACACTTGCCGGAATATACATATAGTTGAGAGCCTGGCACTGCGTAAACGCGTCAGAACCGATATATTCAAGACCCTCGGGCAATGAAAGGTAAACCTCGCCAAGTGCTTCATCGGAAGTATAATGCGGGTCTGTCACCTCACCGGACGGAACATAGGAATATATGTTTGCAAGTCTCGGGATTTCATAGAAGCCGAGTGTTTCAATAGTTTTTACACCTTCGGGAATATAAACGGTTGTCATATTTGCATAGTTGAAGCAAAGCTCACCGATTGTCGTTACTGAGGATGGAATTACATATGTAAGTACGTCTCTTTCATAATCGGCATAGTTTTCGTCTTCAACAGATGGTTCAATTCTTCCGCCGTTCTCGTCATATTCTGCATATCCGTATTTTTCGGCAAGATATGTATCATGATCGGTAGGAACGCAGATGATTTCGGTTTTGTCCTTATTGTAAAGAACACCGTCAACATCGCAGTAATTCGGATTATTCTCATCTACTTCAATTCGCTGAAGTGCCCAGCAGGAGTAAAAAGATTTTCCGTCTATTTCGAGGACATCTGCACCGATGTTGATTACCTTAACCTTTTCGTCGCAGTTAAGAGCATACTGACGAATGCTTGTTACGGGCTTGGTCGTATCCTTTTTTAAAGTGAAGTTGGTTTTCGGATCAGGATTCGCCTCATCGTACTCAACCGTTGTCACATAGTCAATGTCGAGCTCGGTAATAAAACCTGTATTGCTGAATTTTTCAAACTGAACTCCAACCTCATTATCCTTATATTCGAAGGTATCACTCTGAACCGTGCGGACTGAAAAATACATTGAAAGAGAAACTGCAACGATAATGACAATAGCAAAAATGAACTTTTTGAGTTTGTAATGCTTATAGGGTTTGTTAATATGAGGAGCGGCAAGACCCTCAACTCTGTATGTCCATATTTCGTCTTCCGGAATATCAAGGATGATAGGTTCGTCCTGAGTGAGATTATTTACTTTCTTTTTCTCTTTTTTACTCATATCACTCACCCCCGTTAACCTTTATAGCTGCCGGCAGTTGATTTACCCTCTGCCAATGCCTTCTTTTCCGTTACCTCTGCACGACGCTTAAGAACTTCCATAACCATATTCTGCTTCTTGCTGTCGTAATCCCAGAAGAGATAAGGAATAGTCATAAGGAAGAAGCCTATAACGTCAACGATAATCGGAATAACTATAATATTACGTCTTGATTCGTCAATAAAGAGAACGTCCCAGTTACTGTTGAAGCCGTATCTGAGAAGCATAAGAGGAATGATAAGACCTACAAAGGATGTGATAGGTCCTGTAAACCAACCGAAAATTCCCGAGAAGCTCTCAAGACGTTCGCCGGACAAATACATCTGATAGTCGCCGATACGAACATTCATATCGTGACCTGCGGTTGTCGGAACTGTTTTTGTCATTTCCATAAAGAATAGAACCACAACGCAGATAGTACCGCAGAGATTGAGATTATCACCGCAGAACCACATAGCACAAGCAATAATTGCATAACCGATTGCACGGCTGAGCTGATAGAATATCATAATCTGCTTATATGAGAATCTCTTGAGGAAGTACGGAGATAACAAATCGGGCGGAGTTCCTGCGAAGGAAATCAGTGCTACGAGAAGCGAATACGGAAGACCGCTCAGACGGAACGTATAAAAATAAAGAATTGTAACAAACGGAAGCATACCGTTTCCGAGAGAGTCGATAAGACCAACAATAGTATTGATAAGCAAATACTTGTTTCTGAGAACTCCGAACATACCGTCCCAGAACTTTATATTAACCTTTTCCTCAATAGGAGGCTGAGGTATTCTTTCTTTGATTCTGCCTGCAAGATACATAGTGAAGGCTGCCGCTGTAATGAATGTTATCGGAATAACATAGCGATACATATTGATATCTGCCCATTCATAACGGAGAGCACCAATAATTGCAGGAAGAATAATTGCCAGAATAGAATTGAAAATGTGAGAAAGCTTTACGGGATAGCTACGGACGAGAATTCTTTCCTGGAGATTAGGACTGATTCTCTTTGAACATTCTTCAAGAACATTACCGAAGCCGAATACATTATATGTAGCAAAAAGAAGATTAGCAACCCAGACACGAGTAGCAACATCTGCAATTTCATATACAGGTAACCAACCGATAAGGATAACCATTACACACTTCGGCACAACATCACAATAAAGAGAGTATTTATATCTGCCGAATTTAGGTAACAGCTTTTTACGCCAGAAAATATTACGGGCACCAACCCAGCCGGTATAAAGGAAGTGTGTACCGAATGTTTTGAAGCACGCGGTAGCATTCATACCCTCCAACCCGTTCAGCATCGTTATAAACGCACTGGTAGGGTCAAACAGCCGCGAGTAGTCAAAGATGATTGTGGAAATACCGAATATCATCATACCTACATAAACGCCGTATAATGTCCTTTCGTTTTTCTTTTTCAAGAAGCCGAGGTTATCACAGACATACCACCACATAAGCGCTGAAATATAGCCGAGAGGCATATTCAGAATACCTATGACGGAGAATGTGAGATACGGCAACTTATAATGGTGCATAATGAGGAAACAGCTTGAAGCGAAGCCGATATACTCAAGCACCTTTGAGCCTGTGTAGTTTGCGCCGACACCGATAACAACATCCTTATATTCTTTATAAGGAACATATTTACCTTCTGCCGGTGTGTTCCAATGAGTTTTTATTTCAGTACCTAAAGCTTTAGCCTTATCCATCAAACTCATTTTTTCACTCTCCCTTTCCTATAAATATTAATCAATTTTATCATAATTTGTATTTCTTTACAATGAGATTTAATCATTTATTTTTTATTTGTATAGTTTCAACAAAAAAAGGACCTATTGCTTATGCAATAAGTCCTTTTGTTTCAGTTGGCTTCAAGAATACGAAGAATTTGTGAAATATCATTGATTTCAAAATCGATTTTCACATCAATACTTCGTTCCGCTTTATGAGGATTATACCAACAGCAGAGAATACCCGCATTATTTCCGCCCTGCATATCGCTTGAAAGAGAATCACCTATAATCATTACTTCATTTTTATCAAATTCACCGATTTTATCCTGCACAGCATTAAAAAAATCAATGCTCGGTTTTTCATACCCGATTTCATCGGAGATAAACACACCATCAAATACATATATGAGTCCCGATTGTGAAAGTTTGCGTTGCTGTGCCGTAATCGTACCGTTTGTAACCGCATACTGCTTATATCTGCCTTTAAGAGAGCTGACGGTTTCAGATGCATTGTCGCAGAAAAAGGCTTTGTCGCCAAGACGAAGCTGATATTCGTCATTGAACTCATCAACACGGTCAAATTTGATATTTTCGCTTTTAAAAAAATCTGCAAAGCGACATGTTAAGACCTGCTGTTTTGTGATTTCACCCAATTCCAGCTTAAGCCAATATTTGCGGTTGATTTTTGAATATCTTTCCAGCATCTCGTCAGAGCACTCGCCTAAACCGAATTTCTCGAAGCATTTTCGGATTCCGTATGCCTCTGACTTACCGAAATCAAGTAGAGTACCATCAATATCCCAGAGCAATATTTTTATCATAGTACATCCAATCCTTCAAGTAAGAATTTCACGCCCATAAGCACCAATACGAGTCCTCCGACCAATTCGGCTTTATTCTTATATTTAGCACCGAATTTATGGCCTATAAGTACTCCTGTTGCGGAAAGCAGAGCTGTAATCACTCCGGTAAGCCCGATTACCGTCAGCGCTTCACCCTTTTCATACTGAAAAGCAAAGGTTACACCAACCGCAAGGGCATCGATACTTGTTGCAACAGCGAGACCGAGAAGCTCTTTAATATTAAGTTTCTGATTGCAGCAACATTGACTGCATTCTTCTCGGCCCAATGATTCCTTAATCATATTGCCCCCGATAATCGCAAGTAAGATAAATGTCACCCAATGGTCAACGGCAGTAATGTAATGTGCAAAGCGTGAACCGATAAACCAACCTATAAGGGGCATACCCGCCTGAAAGCCGCCAAAAAACAACGCAATAAGTGCGATTTGCTTTTTATCCAACTTTTGCATATTAAGACCCTTACAGATTGCAACGGCAAAAGCGTCCATAGCAAGACTTGTTGCAATAATAAATAATTCCACCATAACATAACCTCTCTTTTGCAATACCGAGCAATAAAAAAAGACTCAGGTATGACGCAATTCTGTCATACATGAGTCTTGTCATTTAATATAAGCCAGACCGTATCGGGTCAGTGTGTTGACTTATCACACATCAGGGCAGAAGATATTCTTTTCACCCCGTATGCCGACTACTCCCTCACGAAGTATTTATATGATAGCATTTACGGGTTTATTTGTCAAGATATCTTCATGCGGAGACGAAGCTTGTCGCTTATCATTGCAATAAATTCCGAATTGGTAGGCTTTCCCCTTGAATTATGAATCGTATAACCGAAATAGGAGTTAAGAACATCAACATCTCCCCTATCCCAAGCAACTTCAATCGCGTGTCGGATTGCCCTTTCCACACGGGAAGATGTTGTTGAATAAATCTTCGCCACCGTGGGATACAGGATTTTGGTAACAGAGCTCATCATTTCATTGTCATTCACCGACAGTACAATGGCTTCACGGAGATACTGATATCCTTTTATATGAGCCGGGACACCGAGCTGATGCATAATTTCACTGACTGTAACCTGCAGATCTGTTGTATCGGACAATGCGGCAGCATCCTTATTCTCCTTTGACCAATCGGTAAATTTTGTAATTCTCTGAGCAAGAATATTTATGTCAAACGGCTTAAGAAAATAATAATCCGCACCGGCTGACAGTATTTCCTGTTCAAAACGTTGATTATCCGACCCCGACATAATCATGATAAATGGTTTTGTGCTGTTATCCTTTAAGCTGTTCACAACTCCGAGAGCATCAAGATTTGCCATAAAAGCATCCATTACAACTACGTCATAATGATTTGTACTCAAAGAGGAAAGAACTGTCTTACCGTCCTTTGCCGTCAATGTAACATCAAAGCCGTATGTACGTAGCACATTTGCGCAATTCCTTCCGAACTCACTTCCCTCACCTGTTAATAAAACCTTAAGATTGTTTCCCATTACTGAGACCTCCGATTCATTTTATCAAACCACTGTCGGTGATTTGTTGTTTCTGCCATATTTTACCATATTTGGTAATTTATGGCAATATGTTTTTAAATTTTGTCTTAAAAACTTTTCGACACTTTTCGTATTTAAAATGACGGAAAAATTATAAATCTTGCAAAAAATGATAAGTTAAATCAAAAAATATTCAGTTATTTTCCGACTATACTTTTCTAATTTAAGATTATTTTTAACATTTATTTAAACTTTGAAAATGTCGAAAACTTTGTTGATATTGTTTAAAACTTATGTTTTTCAATGGTTTTTTCGCAAATTATTTGTAAAGCAAACAACTTTACATATATTTTTAGCAATAAAAAAATGATGTATATACACTTGAATATACATCAAAAAAAGTGAAGGATAAAATTCAAAACCCCGATGAAACTCATCGGGGTAGTTTTTCAAAATATCAGTCTCTGCGCAATGCCTCAATCGGAGGAAGCATAGCCGCCTTTCTTGCGGGATAAACACCGAAGATAATACCGATAGCAGAGGAAAATCCTACTGCAAGGGCAACAGTAGAGGGTTCAACCGTAAGAGGAACTTTCATTATGAACGAAACAAATGCGGCTCCCGCCACGCCGAGCAGCAATCCGATGAGACCGCCTATAAGACACAGAATAATTGATTCGGTAAGAAACTGGAACATAATTGTACCGGTTTTTGCACCGAGCGCCTTTCTTATGCCGATTTCACGCGTTCTTTCCGTAATTGAAACGAGCATAATGTTCATAACGCCTATACCGCCTACGATAAGCGAAATAGCACTTACGGCGGCAATAAATATTGTGAATACATTGATAACGGTATCAAGCAGATCAATATATGTTGCCATATTCGTTACGGTATAGCACTCTTTCTCGTAATTATTATGCAAGGACTGAACATAATTAACTGCCGCAGTTCCTATTCCGTCAAGCATACTTTCATCAACAGCAGTTATATTCACGGTATCGTAACGATTCTGTGAAGTACCGTTGAGAGTAGCAGTCACAGGAGCAGGCATCAATGCCATACAGCTTGTTATCTGCATATTCCCCATCATATTCTCCATATTGCTCATCATTTCGTCTGTATCAAGATTCATACTTGACATAATATCAATAACACCGACGATTTTAACCGAAATAGTGAGTTCATTGGAAGTGCAGTAAAGATATTCACCGAGAACATCTTTTCTGCCGAAAAGCTGCATTGCGCTTGTTACATCAATTACGCATACATTTTTTCCGTTAATAAATTCTTCTTCAGTGAAGAAGCGGCCGTAAATAAGCGGTGTCTGTATAAGCATCTGCATATCCGTATTACAGCCTATTCCCATCAGAAATCCGGTTTTTCCGTCGGCTTCCATCTGGCACATAGTCATTGATTGCATTGATGCGTATTGTACACCCTCAAGCTTTTTTATTGCCGCTATATCATCATCCGTGAAAAAGTCTTCATCATCGGCAACAGATCCTTTTACCGTGAGTGAAATTGCACTGTTACCCATATCGCGAATCATTCCGACGATATAATCACGACCTCCGTTACCGACTGTAACAATTGCGATAACAGAAGCAACGCCGATTATAATTCCCAGCATAGTCAGAAGTGAGCGCATAAGATTTGTTCTGATACTGAAAACGGCAATGCGGATATTTTCTTTTATATTCAAAATTCCACACCTCTGTTATACGTTTTTAACGCTGATTTTTGTGCCGTCTTCCATATTGGGATCGGGGCTTTTTACAACCTTATCCCCCTCTTTAAGACCATCGATTATTTCGTAGCTTGTGTCGTCAAGCGAGCCCTTGGTAATAATCTTCTTTGTAACAGTATTTTCTTCTTCATCTAATACGAATACGGAATATGTTCCGCTGTTATATATAACCGATTCAACCGGAACCTTAAGAACATCCTCTATTGTATCAAGTATAATTTTGATATCAACATCAAAACCGATAACAACCTTTTCATCCGGATTCTTAATTCTGACCTTTACCTCAGCACCGCTGGCACCACTTGTACCGCCCATGAGAGAGCCTATATTGAGACCTCCGTTTGATTCAACAGCAGTTGCACCGACATAGATCACCTCACCTGCATACTCAGAATCAAGGCTCTTGACAAGAGCTTCCATACCAACCTTGATTTTAAGCAAATCAGACTTACCGACCGTAACACTGACAATGATGTCATCATAGCTCTCGAGCACAATTCCCGCGCCCGTGGGTGAGGACTGACCGCCGAGAAGAGACGATATGAGTTCAGAGGTTTCTGCATCCGCATTTTCACCGAGGAGTGCGGTAATATCAAAGCCTGCACCGGAGGAGGCTTTTACAGGCACAAATTTTTCGCCTGCTTTAATATTGACAGCCGTAATTATGCCGTCACATTCCGCAACCCAACCGGACGACATTTTATTGTAAACAGATTTGAGTGACTCATACTCTTCTTTTTTTGTATCTGCAACTGTTTTAAGTGCTTTAAGAACAGTTTCATCCGTCGCAACAGTCAATGTGTTTTCCGCATAGAGAGCTGAAAGTTCAGAATTAAGCTGTGCAAGTTCAAGATTTTTCTGAATGAGCTGTTGCTGTTTCTGTGAAGATGCTTCATCGACAACAGGCAATTCAATTTTTGAGGCCGCCTCTTTAAATTCCTTAATCTGCTTTAAGCTTGAGCCGTTTGCAAGCATCTGCATTGAAATCTGATTGATCTGTTCTTGAGGTATGGGAGCTGTCTGAACATTTTCAGACTCTTTTTCAGCCTCTTTTGAAAGCGCATTGATTTCCTGCTGTTTTGAGGCAATTTTTGTATTTATTATTTCGATTTCCTTTTCGATTTCAGCCTTACGCTTTGTGTTACTGTCAGATGTTTTCTGCTTTTCATTATATTCATTCAGAGCTTTATCATATGCGGCTTTTGCGTCATTGAGATAGGAAGTCACACCCGACACATTGAATGTGGCAAGCTTATCCCCCTTGGATACAATATCGCCAACGCTTACGAAAACCTCTTCAACTGTAACGCCCTCAACGGCGAGGTAGTTCTCGGTCGCACCTGACACTACGGTTCCGTTAACATCGAGACTTTCCGTAATTGTTCCGTATGATGCCTGAGCAATTTCATACTGAGCAGGTGCTTCAGGCTTAAAATTGGAATAGAGAACGTAAAAAAGCAACAGAGCAAGTACAAGAATACCTGCTACAATCCCTATTTTTGCCTTAAGACTCTTCTTTTTAAAATTCTTAAACAAGGAAACCACTATCCTTTAATATTATTTTTACATTTTATTTTACAATATTTTTTTGCAAATTCCAATATGCAAATTGTAAATAAATTGTTAATTTCTCATTTTTTTCATATATTTATATATACTTTTATAAAGGAAGATTATGTATGAAAAAATTATTGACAGTTTTAATTACATTTATGCTCGTATTCATATCCGCTTGTTCAAAAGAAAGTAAATTCGGAGCAGAACAGTTTGTGACAAGGATGAATCACGAATATGAGACCGATTTTATGACTTCGGACTTTCTTTTATGCAAAGCAGGAGAAAAAAACGCTCTTTTTTGTGACGGCAACGATAGTTTTATTACCCTTTCTCTTGATTCGGAAAACGAGATAGTCGGTGTCGGTCTTATGATTACCGCTGACAGCGACACCGGATACGGAACAGAAATGTTCTGTAAGATAAGCTCAGTTTTTACGGGTAACGATTATGACACCCAGAATAAAATTCTGTCCGACTGTAGCATCACGGCAAATAAAATAAAATTTACCGACAGCAACACTGTGATTACCGTCGGTAAATTTAAATATACTACTGTTTGTAACAAATACTCCGTAACATTATTCTGTGACAGAATATGAAGTATATACCTGTTATTTCGGATTATTCTCTGTGCCACTTGACACCCTGCGGTGTATCCTCAAGCACGATACCCTGAGCCTTAAGCTCATCACGGATACGGTCGGCCTCTGCCCAATTTCTGTCCTTTCGGGCCTTTGTACGAGCTTCAATCATTTTTTCGATTTCATCGTCAAGAGACTCGGTTTTTCTGTTATAAACAAGACCGAGAACACCTGTAAGCTCATCAAAAAGTGCTGTTGCAAATTCAACAAGCTCTTTTGAAGGCGACTCCGTAATTACCGTTGTATTGATATCCTTAACAAGCTCAAATACGGAGGAAATTGCATCTGCCGTATTAAGATCGTCGTCCATAGCAGCAATAAACTGTTCCTTTCGTGAATTGAGCTTTGCCTTGATTTCATCTGCATTTTCAGGAACTGAATCAGTTGAGTTCTTCATTGCGAAATCAAGGCTGTCGCGACAATTATAAAGACGAACGAGACTTGCTTTGCACTGTTCGATTATATCAATACTGTAGTTGATGGGACTTCTGTAATGTGATGAGATAAGGAAATATCTGATAGGCTCATAACCGTATTCCTCAGCGACATCGCGTACTGTGAAGAAGTTTCCGAGAGATTTTGACATCTTTACGTTATCAACGCTGATAAAGCCGTTATGCATCCAATAGTTTGCAAACGGAACACCGTTACAGCACTCGCTCTGTGCAATTTCATTTTCGTGATGCGGAAAAACAAGATCCTGACCGCCGCAATGGATATCAATTGTTTCACCGAGATATCTTCTTACCATTGCCGAGCACTCAATATGCCAACCGGGTCTGCCGTGTCCCCATGGAGAATCCCAATAAGGTTCGCCGGGCTTTGCGCTCTTCCAGAGAGCGAAATCCATCGGTTCACGCTTTACCTCCTCAACATTTATTCTTGCGCCTGCTTCAAGATCCTCGAGCGGTTGATGTGAAAGCTTTCCGTATTCGCTGAATTTTTTGGGGCTGAAGTAAACATCACCGTTTTCAGCAACATATGCGTATCCCTTTTCAACAAGGGTACTTACGATATCAATAATCTCATCAATATTTTCGGTTGCTTTCGGGTGTACTGTTGCTTCACGGACATTCATTCCCTTTGCATCGGTCCAGAACTCCTCAATATACTTTTCAGAAACAGTTTTATAATCAGTTCCCTCTTCATTGGCTCTACGGATAATTTTATCGTCAATATCAGTGAAGTTCTGAACAAATTTCACATTGTATCCGCGGAACTCCATATATCTTCTGAAGGTATCAAAAACGCAAAGAGGACGGGCATTTCCGATATGGATAAAATTATAAACCGTAGGTCCGCAGGCATAAACCTTAAGCTCACCCGGAACGATTGTTTTAAGTTCTTCTTTTCTTCTTGTGAGGGTATTGAAAATTTTCATACTAATCACCTTGATTTTCCTTTTCTTTATATTTTGCAATTTCTTTTTCTAACCTGTCAATTTTTGCATTGAGTCTGCAAAACTCCTGTGAAACAGGGTCGGGAATATGAACCTGGTCAAGATTATCAACTCTTTTGCCGTTTCTTTTTATAACTCTTGCAGGAACACCGACAGCCGTGGAATCAGGCGGTATTTCGTCAAGCACAACAGCACCCGAAGCAATATTTGAATTGTCACCGACCTTGAACGGTCCCAAAACCTTTGCCCCGGAGCCAATCATTACACCGTTTCCGATTGTCGGATGTCTTTTTCCGGTATCCTTACCCGTACCGCCGAGCGTAACGCCCTGATAAATTGTTACATCGTCACCTATTTCAGCAGTTTCGCCTATCACGACTCCGGTTCCGTGGTCAATAAAAAAGCGTCTGCCGATTGTTGCTCCCGGATGGATTTCGATATTCGTCTTTTTTACAGCCCTTTGCGAAATTGCCCTGGCGATAAAACGGCAGTTATGACGGTAAAACCAGTTTGCTCTTCTGTACATTCTTATCGCCTTAAGTCCGGGATAGAGAAACAGAATTTCCAAAGCACTTCTTGCCGCAGGGTCACGCTCTTTGACTGTTTGTATATCTTCTCTCAGTCTGTTAAACAAAAATATTCCTCCAATATATTACGGAACAACTGACTTGTCGTTCCCTGCTTGTATAAATAAAAAAGCCTCCGTATGCAGTAGTGCAGACGAAGGCGAATAATCGCGGTTCCACTTCGATTTATAACTCGATTTGTTTATAACGTAACAACACGGATATGTATTTCCCCATATCAACTCACGAACGCACTTCACAAAAGCTTTTTAAAGCAGGCTTTCAGCCGACGGCCTGCAATCTCTGTTAAAAAGAATTTTTGCTACTCTTTTCGGTCACAGTTTTTCAATTATTATATGCATTTTACCACATATATTTGCAAAATGCAATTATTTTATGAAATGAAATTAAAATTCAATCAGATAACCTCACCCGTCAGCTCACCGTCAACAACATTTATTACCTCCACGGTAATTATGTCTCCGTCATCAAGTTCATATCCGCAAGTAAAGAAAATCTGCGTATCAATCTCGGGAGCATCCATATATGTTCTGCCGTAATACGAATCGGTGTATGCGTCGTATCCTTCTACAATAACAGAAAGATTTTTTCCTATTAGAGAATCGTTAATTTCATCGAGAATTACATTCTGACGCTCGTTTATAATATCTGCACGTTCAGCTCTTATTTCGCTGTCCAGCATACCGTCAAGTCTTGCAGCAGGAGTTCCCTCCTCTTCGGAATAAGCAAAGCAACCCATTCTTTCAAACCGCATTTCATCAACGAATTCACAAAGTTCCTCGAACTCCTCCTCGGTTTCTCCGGGAAATCCCGCAATAAAGGTTGTGCGGATTGTGACATCTTTTATTCCGTCTCGGATTTTATTGATAAGATTTGTCAGAAACTCACGGTCACCGTGACGGTTCATTCTTTTAAGAATTCTTGCGTTGCAATGCTGGAGAGGTATATCCATATACTTCACAATTTTACCGTTTGAGGCGATTTCATCAATAAGAGCATCGTCAATTCTTTCCGGATAAAGATAAAGAAGTCGTATCCATTCAATACCGTCAATCTGCGACATTGCCTTCAAAAGCGGAACAAGAGCATTTTTACCGTAGAGATCTTCACCGTATCGTGTTGTATCCTGCGCTACAACGACAAGTTCTTTAACGCCCTGCCCGGCAAGCTTTTTTGCCTCTGCGAGAATATTCTCACTGGGGCGACTGCGATATTCACCTCTGATTGACGGAATGGCACAGTAGGTACAATGATTTGAACATCCCTCTGCAATTTTAATATATGCGGAATACGGAGGAGTTGTTAAAATTCTGTCGCCCTCAATTTTAAGATTGGTTTTTTCGGGAAAACGCTCAATTTTTTCGCCGTTTATGATTTTTTCGCATATTTCACAGATATCTTCATTTGCTCCTATGCCGATAACACCGTCAGTTTCGGGAATTTCAGAAAAAATTTCAGACTGATAACGCTGTGCAAGGCATCCAGTTACCAAGACTTTTAAAAGAGGATAGTCCTCTTTATATGAAATCATATCGAGGATATTTTCGATTGACTCACGCTTTGCATCTTCAATAAATCCGCAGGTATTGACAATTACGATATCTGCCTCAACGGGATCATTTACAATTTCAAATCCGTTTTTTTCAAGCCGTGAAAGCATAATTTCTGCGTCGACCTGGTTTTTGGGACATCCCAAAGATATCATACCGATTTTTTTAGTCATAAAATTCATCCTCACCTGATTCCGAAACAGTTTCGAGAGCATTACGGATATCCGAATAAGAATATCCGAGACGCATCAGACCGTCAACAGCCCTTTTTCTGCCTTTTTCATCATCTAATTTGTTTATATACTTTTTCTTAATTACTAATATAATACGACTTTGTGTATCAATGTCAATAGACTCTATTGCATTTTCACATATTTCACGATCAATTCCGCGAAACAGAAGTTCTTGGCGAATTCTTTTTACACCGTAACCTTTTCTTGAATACAAATCGTTTGCAAGAATTCTTGAAAACTCCTCATCATTCAAAAGTCCGAGTTCTTCAAGTCTGTCACACGCTTTTGCAGATGACGTTTTGTCGTGTCCCTTTTCCGCAAGCTTTTTTGACAGTTCTCTGACTCCGTAAGGACGGCGCGAAAGCAAGTCGAGCCCCTTATTAAATGCACGACGAAAACTGACCGCGTCAAGCAACTCGGTCAGTTCGTCTGATGATATTTCCTTATAATTTCTGTATTTTTCAGAATACCAATAGCCACTGTCAACGGTAGCTCGGTATTCGTCATCAATATAGATATGTATCTTTCCGGATTTACCTTCTTTAGTGCTGAGTTTCATTATTCGTCATCATCCACAGCAATATCAAGCGTAGCTCTTGCCGCCGCTTTTGTCGTAGGTACCTTTACTATCTCGGGCTGTTCTATCGGAGCGGACGCAGGTTTTTTGTTATTCGTGACCTCCTGCATCTTTTCTCTGATCTGCTTTTCAATCTCATCGGCAAATGCCTTGTCCTGTTTAAAGAGGACTTTTACATTTTCTCTGCCCTGTCCGAGACGCTGATCGCCGTAATAGAACCATGCGCCGCTCTTTTTAAGTATATCGAACTTAACACCGAGGTCAACAATCTCGCCAATCTTGGAGATTCCCTCACCGTACATAATGTCAAATTCCGCTTCTTTAAAAGGTGGTGCAACCTTGTTCTTTACGATTTTTGCGCGTGTACGTGAACCGATAAACTCATTACCCGGTCCCTTAAGCTGCTCAATACGTCGAACATCAATTCGCATTGTTGTATAGAATTTAAGAGCGCGGCCGCCGGTTGTAACCTCGGGATTTCCGTAAACAACACCGACTTTTTCACGAAGCTGGTTGATAAAAATAACGACAGTATTTGACTTGTTGATAACACCTGTAAGCTTACGAAGAGCCTGTGACATAAGTCGTGCGTGCAAACCCACATGGCTGTCACCCATATCACCTTCAATTTCAGCACGCGGAACAAGTGCCGCAACCGAGTCAACGATAATTACATCAAGCGCACCCGAGCGAGCAAGTGCCTCGGCAATTTCAAGTGCCTGCTCACCGTTATCCGGCTGAGAAACAAGTAATGAATTAACATCAACACCCAATGCCTGAGCATATTCGGGATCGAGAGCGTGTTCAGCATCGATAAAAGCAGCCTCACCGCCAAGCTTCTGTGCCTCTGCAACAACCTGCAGAGCAAGAGTTGTTTTACCGGATGATTCGGGACCGTAAATCTCTACAATTCTTCCGCGCGGAAGTCCGCCGATACCGGTAGCGTTATCAAGAGAGATAGAACCTGTTGAAATTGCCTCAACATTAAGTGAACTGTTTTCGCCGAGACGCATTACCGCACCTTTGCCGTAATTCTTTTCAATCTGCAACAAAGCGGTTTCAAGAGCTTTCTTTTTATCTGCCATTTTTATTACCTCACTATCGTACAAATGTTCGTTTAAGTGTATTATATATTATTTTATTGCAAATTGCAAGTATTTTTCTGTAATTTATTTAAAATATTTTTTAAAAAAGGCTTGCAAATTGATTAAGTTTCTGTTACAATATCTCTCGTTGTAATTTGAATATTTATCCCCGTATGCAAGGAGGTGCCTTTGAAATGGCAAAATGCGAATATTGTGGTAAGGATGTTGCTTTCGGCATCAAGGTTTCTCACTCTCACAGACGCTCAAACAGAACTTGGAAACCAAATGTAAGAAGAGTTAAGGCAGTTGTAAACGGCTCTCCTAAGAGAGTTTATGCTTGCACTCGTTGCCTTCGTTCAGGCAAGGTTGAAAGAGCAGTTTAATCCATCAGATTTTACGAAAATTAACGCACATCGGTTGATGTGCGTTTTTTCATTTGATTTATTGACATGAAATATTAAAAATGTTATAGTAAAGTCAAATTATCTAAGGAGTTTTCATATGCTTAAGCTGTTAAAAAGAATATACAGAAAAATAAAGCCGGTTGATACAGTTACTCTATGGCGTCAGCACGGTGCTCAAATCGGAGAAAACGTAACAATCTGTACCGGCAAGTTCGACAAGGGACACGCATTTCTTATCAAGATAGGCAACAATGTTACTATCAGTGATGCACGTCTTCTGACGCACGACGGTTCGACCAAAAAAATGTTGGGCTACAGTAAATGCGGCAGAATTGAAATAGGAAATGATGTTTTCATCGGTGCCGACTCTGTTATATTACCAAACGTCAAAATCGGAAACAGAGTTATCGTAGGCGCAGGCGCCATTGTTACAAAGGATGTTCCTGACAACTCCGTGGTTGTCGGTAACCCTGCAAGGATTGTCTGTACTTATGATGAGATCGAAAAAAAGAACCGAGAGCTTATGGGTAAGGTTCCCGTATATGACACTCATTATTCTAAGAAAACCGAACAGGACAGACAGGAAATGATAAAAGCACTTGAAAACGGCGGATATTGTTTTGATGTATAAAAAACGGGTATCAATTTGATACCCGTTTTTGCTTTATTTACAGCCGTGCTCGCCGCAGGTATGTGCACCGTCACCGTGCTCGTGGTCGTGGTGATCACATTTCACATCCGGATTATATTCAAGCTTTCCTACAAGATATGAAATAGCCGCTTGATTGCAGTCGCCCTTCACTCCTCCGAACCATTTTATTCCTGCTTCAGTCAAAGCATTCTGTGCGCCTGCACCGATACCTCCGCAGATGACCACCTCAACACCGTTATCCTTCAGAAATCCGGATAATGCACCGTGACCACTGCCATTTGTGTTTACTATATTCATACTTACAATTTCATCATTCTGAACTTCATAAATCTTAAACTGCTCGGTGTGACCGAAATGCTGAAAAACCTGTCCGTTTTCATAAGTTACTGCGATTTTCATATTTTCAACTCCCTTAAATACATTTATATTATATGTCTTTGATCAATAAAAATCAAGATTGAAAAACGGTAACGGGCGGAGCAACCACTCCGCCCTGAAATTATGTTATTTTAAATTGTGCATTTTTCTCAGCTGTGTTATCAATACATTCCGCCGCCCGCCTGTGCCATTGCTGCAGCAGCTGCCGCCTCAGCCTGAGGATCGGGAATATCTGCTACGAGAGATTCAGTTGTAAGCACCATAGCTGCAACAGAAGAAGCATTCTGAAGCGCTGAACGTGTTACCTTGGCAGGATCAAGAATGCCTGCTTCAAACATATCAACATACTCACCTGTTGCGAAATTGAATCCATAGCCGACCTTATTTGCATTAACGATTTCATTTACAATGACAGAGCCTTCAAGTCCTGCATTTGCAGCAATCTGACGAACAGGCTCCTCAATAGCCTTAAGAACGATTTTAACACCTGTCTTGAAATCAGCATCTTCTGTATCAAGAAGAACAGAAGCAGCTTTGACAGCGCTGAGAAGTGCTACACCGCCACCGGCAACAGTACCCTCTTCAACAGCGGCTTTTGTTGCTGCAAGAGCGTCTTCGATACGGAGCTTCTTTTCTTTCATTTCTGTTTCTGTAGCAGCACCTACGCGGATAACTGCAACACCGCCTGCAAGCTTAGCAAGTCTCTCCTGGAGCTTTTCACGATCAAAGTCAGATGTTGTTTCGGCAATCTGTGCCTTGATCTGATTGATTCTACCCTTAATTGCATCCTGGTCACCTGCACCGTCAACAATAATTGTGTTTTCCTTTGAAATTTTTACTTGCTTTGCACGGCCGAGCTGATAAAGCTGGGTATCCTTAAGTTCAAGTCCGAGATCTGACGTAATTACCTGACCGCCTGTAAGAATTGCAATATCCTGGAGCATTTCTTTTCTTCTGTCACCGAAGCCGGGAGCTTTTACGGCAACGCAAGTAAATGTTCCGCGGAGCTTATTGACAAGGAGAGTTGAAAGTGCTTCGCCCTCAACATCCTCAGCAACGATAACGAGCTTCTTACCTGACTGAACAATCTGCTCAAGGAGAGGAAGGATTTCCTGAATATTTCCGATTTTCTTATCTGTGATAAGAAGGAGAGCGTCATCAATAACGGCTTCCATTTTATCCGTGTCGGTCACCATATAGGGAGAAATATAACCGCGGTCAAACTGCATACCTTCAACAACGTCGGAGTATGTTTCGCTTGTCTTAGACTCTTCAATTGTAATGACACCGTCTGCAGTAACCTTTGCCATAGCATCGGCAATGAGTTCTCCTACAAATTCGTCAGCTGCAGAAACAGTTGCAACACGGGCAATATCCTCTGATGATGCAACGGGCTTTGCATTGTTAAGTACCTCTTCAACAACAGCGTCAACCGCAGCCTTCATACCCTTTTTAACGACCATGGGATTAGCACCTGCGGCAACATTCTTCATGCCCTCACGCACAAGTGCCTGAGCTAAAAGAGTAGCAGTCGTTGTACCGTCACCTGCAACATCGTTTGTTTTTGTTGCAACTTCCTTAACAAGCTGTGCGCCCATATTCTCAAAAGCGTCCTCAAGCTCAATCTCTTTAGCGATTGTAACACCGTCATTTGTGATAAGCGGACCACCGTATTTTCTGTCAAGAACTACGTTTCTGCCCTTAGGACCGAGTGTGATTTTAACTGTATTGCTTAACTTGTCAATACCGTTCTGAAGGGCTTTTCTTGCCTCTTCGCCGTAAATAATTTGCTTTGCCATAATGCACTACCTCCGATTATTCAACAATAGCAAGAATTTCTGACTGACGGACAATTGTATATTCCGTATTATCCATCTTGACTTCTGTTCCCGAATACTTGCCGATAATTACCTTATCTCCGACTTTAACATACATTTTAACCTCATTGCCGTCAATGAGTCCGCCGGGACCTACTGCAACTACCTCAGCGACCTGAGGCTTTTCCTGAGCCGAAGCGGCAAGGACTATACCGCTTTTTGTAGTTTCTTCCATTTCGCAGGATTTGAGAACAACTCTGTCTGCAAGTGGTTTAATAGTCATTTTATATTCCTCCTAAAAAATTATAATACCGTTTTAGCACTCTCGCCTTTCGAGTGCTAATTATATTGTAGCCATATTTTTCCAAAAAATCAAGTGTTTTATGTAAATTTAACAGATTTTTAATAAATTAGTAATCGGCGGGGTATAAAACCCCGCCTTTTTGCTCACATAAGACCAAAACTCACCGTTAAGGCCTTATTAATCTTATGCATATCCGTCGTCGACAAATTTCCCATTCGTTCCTTAAGACGCTGTTTATCTATTGTTCTTACCTGTTCAAGCAAGACTACGGAATCCTTACTGAGTCCGCAGGAGTCACCGTTGACATTTATATGGGTTGGCATTCGCGATTTATCCTGCTGACTTGTTATTGCTGCGGCAATAACGGTGGGACTGTACTTATTGCCCACATCATTCTGTACGATAAGTACCGGTCTTACTCCGCCCTGTTCAGAGCCTACAACAGGACTCAGATCAGCATAGTAAATGTCCCCTCTTTTAACATTCATTTATATATCACTCTCCAAAATATCTTTTCACAATTATTTTTACCTGATATTTACTTAAATAAACATCCGAGGTAAAAATTCAGGGAGTAATACATAATATTCCGACAGAATCATTCCTGTACCGTATAATATTCAAATTCACTAAAGGTCAGTACGCATTCTCCGTCTATATACAGACCTTGAAAGTTTCCAGCAGAATCGTCAAGCTCAAGACGACAATTATATCCTTTTTCTTTGTATGTAATGCAGTTATTTTCAATCGGCAGTGTTTTAGCCTTTTCTATACAGTCCGCAAGACAGATACAGACTGATTTATAAGGTAAACTCCCGGAGGAAAAAGCAAAAGACAGTTCATTGAGAAAAGCCTCACATTCACCGTCTTCGCAAATTACTTTCATATCTTTTACCGTTTCCGGTGCAGTAAACTGTAATGAAAGAGAATCAAATCCGATATAATCTACTTTTGCCTTCATTTCAATCCCGTTCATAACAGCAGTTACCTGCGCGGAGATTCCCGAAAACTCGGGAACGGTATTTTGCACATCCTTTGCATTTTGTTTTCCGCATCCCGATAAACACAGAAGGCACACGATAACACAAAGAATTTTTTTCATATTTCAACCTTATTCGAATTTTTTTAATGTCAAAGGCAGTTGCTCAAGCATTAACGAAGGAGTATTTCCTTTCATAGAATACTTTTCGGTCACATCGTCCCCGGTCATACCGTGAACATTTACAGCCGCAATCGCACTTCTGAAGCAATCAAGTCCCTGTGCCGTAAACGAAGCGATTATTCCGCCCAGAAGATCTCCGCTGCCGCCCGTTGCCATTCCAGGATTTCCCGTTGTGTTAACACACATATCATCGTATTCACTGTCCGCGACAAGAGTGGACGCACCCTTAAGCACAAGAACAGCTTTGTGTGCTTTTACAAAGCTTTTTGCAACAGCACCTCGATTTGCCTGTATGTCTCCGACGCCGACGCCTGCAATCCTTGACATCTCTTTCGGATGAGGTGTAAGGATTACGGGAGCCTTAGCCTCATCAATAATATTTATATTATTTTCAAGACAATTTATTCCATCTGCATCGAGAATTATCGGTATCTCTGAATTTTTGATCACAAATTCCGTCACCGTCCGCGTGTCATCGTCAACTCCCATTCCGCATCCGAGAAGCACGCAATCAGCTGATGCAAGCTCTTTTTCAAGCCTTTTGACAGAATTAGCCGATATTCTGCCTCTCTTATTGCTCTCCAACTGAACGAGCACCTGCTCGCAAGTTTTCGGAGCGACCGCATTATATGCAACGGAGGGAAAGGCAGCCTTTACAATACCTGCACCGCTGTTCACCGCGGCCTGCGATGCAAGATAGACTGCATTGGGCATTTCATAGCTTCCGCCAACCACAAGGACAGTACCGTAAGTGCCTTTATGACTCCGCGAGTCACGCTTTTTAAAAAACGCCTTAACCTCCTCAGTGTTTACGGTAAAAAGGGATACTGAAGCCGCCGCAAAGCATTTATCGGGTACTCCGATAGGAGCGAGAACAACCTTTCCGCACTTATCGGCTGACGGCTTAAGCACATGAACCGGTTTAAGAGCGAGAACGGCAACCGTCATATCTGCCGATACACAGTTATCCGTATCCGTGTCCCCGTCTCCGTCGAGTCCGCTCGGAACATCTATACTGACAACGCTTGCCGACGACGTATTTATATCAGAAAACAGAGCAGTCGCGGTTGTGTCAGGCTGTCCGCTGAAACCGATGCCGAATATACAATCGATAATAATCTGTGCTTTTTCAAAAAATTTCCTTGTTGAACCTTTACCGTCGTAATAAACTATCGGAATATTTAACGCTCTGACACGGGAAAGCATTTCGGAAGAGATATCATCCCCGGGCAATCCCATTGCCATCATAACAGTAACATTG
Organism: uncultured Clostridia bacterium; assembly: GCA_937920235.1. Classification (GTDB taxonomy): domain Bacteria; phylum Bacillota; class Clostridia; order Oscillospirales; family Acutalibacteraceae; genus Fimenecus. The sequence continues at coordinate 57,970 of CALGUK010000040.1, forward strand.
AAGCTGTTTTCGTGCAATTTTCTGGCGATAACAAAACCGTCACCGCCGTTTTTCCCCTTACCGCAGATGACGAGCACATCTCTCTTGTTTGTATTTTCAAAGGTCTTACGGATGACTCTCGCACAATATGAGCCTGCATTCTCCATAAGCTGTAAATAGGAAATTCCGCTTTCGTTAGCTTTTTCCTCGACCTTTCTGATATTTTCAGTTGTTAACACTCTCATAATTTCTTCTCCGATATCACTTTATTCCGCAATAAAAACCTTCATCTCTAACCCGCTGTCCGACACCAATATATCTGACGGAAGTCTGCAAAATTTTGCCGTAACATAAAAATCTCCCGCTGCTCCGCTTATATTTGTAATCTGAATAAAATATACAACCCAGAACCAGCTCTCAGGAACCATAATGTTTATACACAGCAAAACAAGTCCCCACAACAATACGGGTGCCAATGCAATAAAAAGATAGTTACTCTTATTATAAAACTCATCGCTTCCTGCAAAAGCATAAATTCCCGTAAAGCCGTATTTTACTTTTTCGGTTCCGCATATCTTCATGGCAATACCGTGAACAGCCTCATGTAGAATTATGTACAGCACCGAGCCCGCAAGCATAACTGCAAATCGCAGAAAATAGACTCTGATCCCCTGAGAAAAATCAAACAGGGTAAATACCGAAATGTGAAGCTGTGCCGGCACAAACATAACCACAGCTATAAAAAGTGCTGCAATATTGACCTTTAATGCTGTTTTTTTATCCTTCTGTAAGTTAAGAGTAAATGACTCTTTGTAATTCTCGGGCAATTTTTTCAGAGATTTCATCTTTTTCACTCCCCTTATAATCATATTTTATCATAAACCAGTGGAAAAGCAATAAAAAATGAGAGTGATTCACTCACTCTCATAAAAAATTATAAAACGTAAATTGTAACGCCTCTGTCGCCCCACTGATAGCACTGTTCTTTACTGTTCATATAGAGGTCGGCAGTGAAATAACCTTTTTTAACAAATCCGCCCGTATCCGCTGCAATTGCATATCCGTAAACAACACCGTCATCCGAGACGATCCACAGCTCAGTTCCGTAAGGAATCTGTTCAGGATTAACTGCAATGTACCCCGGTTTAGCAGGTCTTCCCGAAGCTGTAATGCCGCCTGGGATACAATAAGCAGCTGCTCTGCCCTTGATTGTATATTTGTAATCAGTCGGAACATTATCTGAACCGATTGAATACTTTGACGGGAGTTTAAGCTCTGAAATCGGGTTGCCGTTTTTCTCGATTTTATTATTGCCGAGCTTTGTTGCGGCAGGCTTTACAAGAGTTCCGACGGTTACTATGCGGTTTACAGGTTCTTTTGTCACTTCTTCGCTCAGTTTTTCTGAGGACTGAAGCTCACCGTTCACGATTTTATCCTCGTAGGTGATTGTTTTTATACCGTCAGCACCCTTTTGGGTTATTTTTTCTGTTCCCTTTGCAAGAGCTGAAGACTTTACGGTTTCGGATTCATACGGAATCTTTTCTTCTGTCTCTCTTATTACATATTCAACACGGAGAACATCAATAACCATTTCATTCGAAAGAACGGTATCAACCGCAGGAGAAACCTCATCATCTTCATCGAGAGTGATGTTCTGTTCCTTCAACACGTCACCGACTGTCTTAGCTGTAGAGCTTACTGTTTTTGTTTCACCGTCAACGTTGATTGTTAAATCATAAGAAGTTATAAGTTTAATTTCCAAATTGTTTGTCACAACAGCATTTACGTCAACGCTTGAAAATAATTTATCAGAAAGAACCACACCCTGACTTGCGATGAACTCTGCAACCGTTCCTGCAAATACAGTGTTGAGTATCGTGCCGTTTGTATGAACAAAAGTTACGTTACAAGCACGATAGATTACGATTCGGCTGTCCGTTCCGGGTTTAAATGCATCAAGTATGAGTCTGTCATCTTCGGACAACTGAATTCCGGCTTCGGCAACAACATCTTCCGCTACCGTCTTAGTAGTTTCAATGCTTGTTACCTGTGAGCCCTCATAGATATCTACAACATATGAAGTCTCACTTGTGGCAGCAAAAGCAGTTCCGGCACAAAGGACTATAATAGCCAATACAACAGCCGTAACTCTCACAGCAATGTGACGAGTTGCTTTAACCTGCCCGTTAGTTTCTTTTTTCATCATTCTGCTCCTTTAATAAGCCGTGTTAACCCTTGTTAATCTCAAGGTGTAAATTATGATTTTAAACTTAGAAAAGCAAAATCAGTCATTACCTAAACCACGACCGTTATTCTCGCTTTGTGACCGTGAAAGATTATATTCATCTCAAAAGAAAAAGTCAAATTTTTTAATTTTTATTTTTTGTTAACATTTCACAAAAAAAGAAGTCAATTTTTGTCTTAATATCCATATAAACCGTTGATAACCCCAATATATTGTGTTTTTTTTGATTTAAATTTTAATTTTTTTGTAAGAATTTTAAAATTTCATAAAATTATTACAAAACGGTTACAAAAAATACAGTTCTGTTATAATTTTAACGATAATTCACAATAAAAATTATATGCAGCTTACTGTAAAATATTCCTGCATACATATACTATATATTAATAACAAAACCTCCCCGTGCAAAATACACAAAGAGGTTTAAGCTGTATTTTATGCGAAAACAGTCTGTACCAATACCATATATAATACTGTTCCGATACCGATACTCAAAAGATTATTTCTTTTCCATACATGAAGAATAACCACTACGACTCCGGAAATCAGTTCCGGCAAACCGAACGGTGCAGAAAACAGGTCAACTGACTTGAAACAGTAAACCACAAGCATACCTATTACGGCAGGCGGAAGAACCTTCCCGAGATACTCTACTGCCTTCGGTATTTTCTTGCCCGACGGGAAAAGTAAAAACGGTATAGCACGCGTGGCAAGAGTAGTAAAGGCAACCAATACTATTATAATAACGGAGCGCCAGAAGGAAACGGGGAGATTACTCATTTGTTTTGCCCTCCCCTGTTTTCTTTTCATTGATTCTGTGATTTGAAAGAAGCACTATCATAATCAGAATCATCGCAGGCAGGATAAAGCTGTCCTTACCGAAAATAAGAAGACTGATTACACTCGCTGCAACTCCCACCACGGCAGGAAATCGGTTTTTCTTTTCAAGCCACTGTTCAACGAATATTACAATAAACAATGCTGTCATTGCAAAATCAATCCCCGTAGAATCAAACGGAATAAGAGAGCCTGCCAAGCCTCCGATCATAGATCCGAAAACCCAATATGATTGGTCAAGAATTGCTAGCGCAAAGAGAAATTTTCCCTCATCAACATTCGGCGGAGTCTTGGTCAGGAAGTAAAGAGAATATGTTTCGTCTGTAAGAGAGAAAATCATATACGGTTTCTTTTTGCCCGACACCTTGAACTTATCAAGTAAAGAAAGTCCATAAAAAATGTGGCGTACATTCACCATAAATGTTAAAAACACAACCTGCAACAAACTTACGGTTGGATCGAAAAAATTTACTGCAAGGTACTGCCCTGAGCCTGCATACACAAGCAAGCTCATTAGCCCTGCCCATATAAAATTATATCCTTTGTCCGCAAACATAACACCAAAGGCTATACCTATAAAAAGATAGCCTGTCATAACGGGAATTGTGTGGGGAAAAGCAGCTTTAAAAGCGGCTTTATAAGTGTTGTTCTTTTCCAAAATAATCACCGCGAATGATTTTATCACTTTAATTTGATAAAGTCAATATTAAATATGAAATCATATAATGACCGATGAAATCTTCGGGGAATTGTTTTTAGCGAAGAGCACCGAGCACTTTGGCGAGGTGCCCGAAGGCCGAAAAGGGATAATAATTACATAAGCGCAATAAAAAACAGCATCCACCAAGTGAATGCTGTAATTTTTTGAAACAATATAAATTATCTCTTTGAGAACTGTCTGAGCGTAAAAAACACTTCGGGGAATTGTTTTTAGCGAAGAGCACCGAGCACTTTGGCGAGGTGCCCGAA
>CALGUK010000041.1 GCA_937920235.1 uncultured Clostridia bacterium
TTCACCGAAGCAGCGAACAGATACGTCGATATCAAGACCGATTTTGCTGTCTACAACTCTAAAAGGAATAGGATTCGGTGTGCCGAATTTATTGTCGATTAATTCTTTTGTGTTAAAATAATAAACTCTCTGATCCTTACCGGTATCTCCGCCGTAAGTAAAACGCTTTCCGACAGCCTTAAATGATTCTTTTATGCTGTTGCCAAGTTTTCCTGAAAAAACACTTGGTTCTGTTGAAGAATCATAAGTAAATTCACCCGGCTCTGCACAAATTTCAACAATTTTGCCTTGCTCAACAATAATCATACATTGACCATCAGCAACTGCTATACCGGAACCGTTTGAAATAATATTGTCATTACCTTTTGTGTTCGAGGAACGTCCGCCAACGCGTTTTGATCCCTTAACAACCATTACATCTTTATCAATAGCATCGCAATAGAAAAACTCTTTCCATTGGTCAGCAAGAACACCGCCGAGTGCTCCTACACCTGCTTTAATAAGTCCCATATCAATTTACTCCCTTCAATTAATCATTTATTTTTTTGCACAGTCTTTACAACATAGGCCACCTTGAAGGTCCACTCCGTATACTGTGCATTCTTCACAAACCATATTCCCACAAATTTCACATTTGTTCAATTCAAGCCGCACCTCATTGTTAGCACGTTCATAAGCTTTTCCGTGATCATTTGCGTAAATAATCGCTCTTGCTTCTCGTTCATCATCGCTTAAAAACTTTTTATCCTTGAAGCCTGAAACAAATTCATGAACTTCTGTTTTAATAGGTTTACCACAACAATCGCAGTAAAATTCAAATTCGAACTGCTTAATTGTTGATTTATCGGCAAACCTTTTTGTTACAGCTTTCAACATAACACAGACCTCCCTCCTTGTTGTTTTTCAATATAATTTTAATCTTTATAGCTACATAAAATAAGTAGCCCTATGGGTTACTTTCATAAAAAAAAGGCTACCTTTAGGGCTACCATGTCAAAAAAACGCAATCATCCTTTGTATAATTTATATAAACAAAAAGTAAGAATATATTCGTTAATATTCTGTACAAATTGACAAGAAATTCAAATTATGCTATATTATGATATATAAATATATGGAGTAAATTATGAAAATTGATATAAAAAACTTAACTTTTCCCGAACAGGTTAAAGCTGTACGAATTTTTTTACAACTGACTCAGACTGAGTTAGCAAAACAAATAGGTATTTCTTATGCTACCATCAGCCGATGGGAAAGAGAAAACAGGACGCCGCATCTTGCAATGGTCGGTAAATTCTATTCATTTTGCATGCGTAACGGAATAGAAATAAATACAATAAAGGAGGAATAATATGTCAGTTCTCTACGGAATTATTTTTGTTGTTTCTCTTTTAATGATTGTTGTCTATTTTTTAGTTGACAAAAAACACGACCTATGGCTTCTTATGCTCTTTATTTGTGTTGCTGTCTGTGATTCCGGTTATTTTCTTCTGTCTGTTGCAAAAAATTTAAACTTTGCTTTATGGGCTAACAGAATTGCATATCTCGGAAATATTTTTCTGCCTTTTGCCATACTTATGATGATTATGGCTCTTTCAAGGTTTTCTTATCCAAAGTATTTACCCCGTGTTTTAATAAGTATAAATTTGATAATGCTGTTTATAGTTTCAAGTGGTGGACTTCTCCCTATTTACTACAAAAATGTGTCCTTTGAAATTGTAAACGGAATAGGTACCCTTGTTAAAGAATATGGTATATTGCATAACCTATATAAAGTTTTTTTATTTGGATATTTTGTTGCTATGTCTGTCATTATCATATACACCGCTGTTAAAAAAACTGTCGTCTCTGTAAAGCACTCTATTTTTCTTACCTTTGTCGTTATAGGCAACATTGCAATATGGCTTATAGAAAACAGTATAAATGCAGGATTTGAATTCATGTCCATTTCTTATATCATTACGGAGGGTATGACTTTATTCCTTTATGGAGTTTTGCAAGATTACGAGTTGGCAAATGCTACAAGATTTAATTTTGAATCTGCTTCCGTAAAAACAGAACCTAAACAATTCAATACAAGCGAAGATGCTGTTAACATGAGATATCTTGACCCGGTTCAAATCAATGTTGTATTTGAAAACTGGAACGAAATCAGCTTACTATCCCAACGAGAAAAAGAAGTTTTAAGATTGATTATGCAAAATAAAAAACGCAAGGACATTGCTGATGAACTCTTCGTAACGGAAAGCACAATCAAAAAACACACTTCAAGCATTTTTAAGAAACTCAATATAAATAATCGTTCTGAACTTTTTGAATACGCAAAAAGTATTTATAAAGAATTGAACTAAGTAAAAGTGCAGTAGCCAAAACTACTGCACTTAATAAATTTTATTTATTATAACCCTATAAATATATTCATCCTTAAATACAACCATAGGTTGCCTGTTCGAGTCACGTTTCCAGCTCCAAAAATCCCGCACACGAAAGTGTACGGGATTTTCACTTATTCACTATTAACTATTTATTCTTTACTAATCGTTACTGAAACTATGCATCACTTCAATTACATTAAATCTTTATTGAAGCTAAACAAAAAACTACCAGTTAAATATAGTATGGAACCAGCACTTAACTTTTTGTGTTTACTAACTATGGATTGTCCTAGTGGAAATAAACTTTTTTATTGCCTTAACACAAGATTTATAACCTGCTGATAATCTGATGCATCAACAGTTCCGTCATTTGCAAAATCTGTTGCTAAAAGATAGTTATCCTGAAGTATTCTTAAACCGGAGTTTGCCAACTGCACCATAGTTGCATCGAGAACATTAACCACACTATCTCCGTTAACATCGCCATAAACAACAACATTATATGTATAAACCAATGAGCCGTTTCTGAAAAAATAAAGTACAGAACCAGTTCCGTAATAGTTAGCTTTTGATGACATAGCAGATGGAATTGCCATTACGGTGTAACTTGAATCAGCTTTCACGATTTCATCTACTTGTGTTTTAAATTTCTGATGAGTGAAAATAATTCCTGCTTCTTCATTTATCACTGTTTTACCTACAGGAACAAGATCAAGAAGAACATATGGTATCCCATTTTCTTCGGCATAACTTTGCGCATACGAACCTTCATAGCAATAAATTGTAAGATTACCACATCCGTCGAAAGCACCGTCTGCTATTTCCGTTACTGATTTGGGAATAGTAATTTTACTTATATTTGCACAACCCGAAAAACAATTCTCTCCTATAGTATCAACCGTGTTAGGAATGTTAACCGAAACAACACTTACTTTATTAAGAAATGCATTCTCTGAAAGTGTTTTTGTTTCAAGCCCATCAATCTCCATCGGAACAGTTATATTCGCAGCAGAACCGTTATAAGCCGTAATTGTCAATGTATTTGCGTCAATTTCTTCATAACTGAAAAGTGCTGCAGGAATAACATCAAAGTTTGTTATATCTATCATAACAGTACTTGAAAGAAGGTTATTACCTATAATAGTAAGAGCATAACTGCCATTTTTGCTTACTGTTGCTTTCAACGATTCTGTTACATCCTCACCGTTAAAATAAATTTTAAGATAACCTGATTCACCTGCCACAGGAACTATAGCAACCTCATAAGGTGAGTCTGTTTTTTCTGTAACACCGGGAATGATATAACCACTCGGTTCTAATTTATCTATCATAACTTTGTATGAGTCTGATTGTGCACTTTCAAGCCCTGCACCATTTACCGCTTTAAAACTGTAATGTGCGTTTGTGCTTTCATCAAGAACCAAAACATTTCCTTCAAGCTCATACCAACCGGTACCATCATTGTAATAATATACACAACCTGACGGACATTCAATAAGTGTGCTTAGGGTAAATGTTACATTATCCTTTGTCCATTGACCAAATGTACCCTCAAGCTCAACCCTTATTGTAGGAATCGTTCTATCTATATTAACTTGAATTTCATAGGCATCACTTTCAAGCCCTGAATACGAAACAGCTTTAAATCCATACAAGAAAGAACCGTCTTCCCTTGCACGAAGTGTTTCTGTGGTTAGTTTTGTCCATTCACCACCGTTAATATTGTAGTAATACTCATATACCCCTGAAAAAGTATCTGCTTCGGGAGTAAAATAAACTATATCATCAGCCCAATTACCTGCAATATATTCATCGCCATCTTCTCCGCAGATTGCATTAAGTGTTGTTATAACAGGTTTTGCGTTATCTCTGACAAAACCGTCTGAATAATATGATGAAGACTCATTACCGGCTTTATCTACTGCAACGAACTCAAAATAACCTTTAAAATTTCTATCACATATAGCTCTTACATCATCCGTTATAGTTGTCCAATCGCTAACAGGCGTATAATCAGCACCAACAAGTCTGTATTTGATATAATCAATTCCTGCAACGCCACTGTCTTCAGCGGTTGCGTTGGCAACAAGGTCTGCACTGTAATAATGACCGAATTCACCGTCGAGATGTCTTTCGGGAGATTCTGTGGGTTCTTGGGTGAGAACAATGTCTGTTATACCGGGAACTTCCTTATCAATATTATTAATTTCTAGTGTTTGTTCACTGTAAAGACCATTATTAGCAGTTATCTTAACTACATATTCGCCGTTCCTTTGTACAATGAAACTTAAAGCATCTGAACCAAAATCTACACCGTTAACCTCAACAGTTTTCAAACCCGAAACACTATAAACTAAGTTTTCTATATTTACAGTGTAATCCTCGTTTGTAACATCGGTTAAGCTTTGACTTAAAGTAAATGTTGGAGTTGTTTTATCGAGTTTAACAACCAAAGCTTCGCTTTCGTCGCTTTCGTAGCCCATACTATTTTGTGCCTTTATATAGAAGGTTGTATTTACATTATAATTAATCGTGTAAGTATTCCCTGTTATCGGATTCCATGTAGTACTGTTTTCTTCACGCCAAAAATATGTTGCACTATCAAGCTGGTGTGTGCTGTCCAAAGTAAAAGTAATATCTTCGGTTGTCCATTCACCCAACACACCCTCGGTGGTCACCGAAATTACCGGCTTGCCGTATACAATTATTGGGAATGTAGCCTCTGCGCTACGGTCGGCGTGTTCGTAAACAACCCTTACATTTTGTTCTACATCATAAGTTTCCATTGAGAAAGATGTATAATCTATTTCATAATCGGTTACTTCTTCACTTTCGGCATTGAGATAATTTGCAACCACCTTCAGACCCGTTGTATCAAAAGTCTCACCTTCTGCATAAACAGTTTTATCAGGCGGTGTAATTATGATAGTATCAACCTGCTTGGAGTTGAGTGTTACAGCAAACACAGCGTTATATGTCTTACCGGCCCTTTCAACAGAAACAATAATATACTGAGTCATATCAAGGGCCTTCACATTCAAGTCACTTACCGTATAGTCAGTTACTTGACATTTGAGCATATCATCAGTATAGCTTTCCCAATCCGAATAATATGGCGCAAGCGCTTCTTTATTATAGTTTAAATAAACCTCCATACCTGTTAGATCGAGCTCTGTTTCACCCTCAATATATTCAGTTTTATCCGGTGCTTTAAGTGTAATACTCTCAGGAAGAACTTCTATTATTTCTATCTCCTTTGTTCTTTCTACATGGCTTTGCAACAAATATCTGCTGAAACCATAAAGAGTTGTTGTTCCTGCTTTTTTTCCGGTAACTATTCCGTCATCGGAAACCGATGCATAATCATTTTCTGTATTTCTGTTAGAACCCATGTATGTATTCGAAGCCGTCCAGGGTGCACTACCATCGTTCGTAACAAGTCCCCAATATACCGCTGATTGAGCAAGTGATTCAGGATATGTTTTCAAGGTGAATCCGTGTGGAATGTCACGAATTACATAATCGTCCCCTTCTACCTGACCGTCAGTATATTTAGAAAGATTCAGCCAACCTCTTGAGACCGTTATCGTAACACTTCTTGTAACACCTGAAATGGTAGCATACACCGTAGTTGTTCTGGATTTGTTTCTGCCTCCGGCATCACGACCCAACACAACACCATCTGAAGAAACAGATGCAACTGTATCATCTGCTACACTCCATTTTATTGTATCAAGAAGACTTGTTTCATAATTGTCAGGAGCAAGAACATTTATTGAAAGCGTTGTTGTGGCACCTTCATCAATACTTGTCGTTCCAATTATTTCAAAATCTGTAATTGCATTACCGCAAGTGATTTCTATATAATTCTCCACACTGCTTGAACCATATGTAGCTTTTCCATAGAGTTTTGCGACACCGGCGGAAACACCCATAACATTACCGTTTGAATCAACAGTTATAATACCGTTGGTTGCCGGAGCTTCTGCAGTTGCATAAACAACCGCACCTGAATCCTCGTCATAAACACCCCATTCACGAGTTACACTTGAAGAAGTATTAAGTCGGCTTGGCGAAACTGTTGCGGTATATTTAGCAGTTGCTCCTACACCTATAATTGCGTCACCTTCAACAGCAACACCTGAAAGAGCTGAAACAAGAAGACGGTTAACTGTAATTTCAACACTTTTAGAAACGCCGCCCATTGTTGCAGTGATAACAACCTTTTTGGAATAGGTTAAGCCATCACCACCATTAAGGCCAGTTACAACACCGCTCTGGTCAATTGTTGCAATTGAATAATCTGAAGATGACCATACTAAATCCCCTTTATACGCACCCGCAGGGTTAACATTTGCAACTGAAAGTTGAATAGTATCACCCTCGGAAACCGAGGTTTCACCGCTGATATCAAAATTTGTAACAGGTAAATTTACGGGATCAACAACATTAAAGGTTATTGTATCAGAAAACACCGCATAAAGTGTGCTTTCGGGATTAACTCTGACCGTAACCGTTCCTACCGCAAGAAATGTTACAAGTCCATCCGAAGAAACAGTTGCTAATCCAGCTGAGCTACTGTCTAGAGCGCTTGAGCCTAAACCCCATTTAATACCTTGGCCAAGTCTGACGGGCGTACAAGCACCGTATAGTTGAACTGTAGCCCCAACTGCAACTGTTGTAGGCACTGCCTTTTTATTTGTTATATGCACACCGGTAGGAGCAACAGAAGCAACAACACTTTTTTCAATAACAAATTCCACACTGTCGCTTCCAAGAACAGTTCCATCCGCATCATAAAGAGTTGCAGTAATCACAACATTCATATTATCAAGAAATGTACGAAGCGACTCTCCTAATGTTTCACCTGCAATACCCGACACTATTCCAACAATAGTATCTGTACTTGCACTATCAAGATCTATCCCGGAAGATTCAAATGTTGCCCATATGGCATCAGCAGTTGTGTCACCCACAAGAGGCAGACTTCTGATATTCTCATCAATCCAAAGCTGAATTACAGCTTTTTTTGAGAAGTCGTAAGCAGTTACCGTTCCGGCATCATCAACACCTGCAAGTAAAGGGAGGTTGCTCTCCCATTCAATATATCTTCCATCAGATGTATCAATAGCCGTACCGCTTACAGTACCATCTTCGGCTGTGGAAGGTACAAGTGCTTGTAACTGTTGTGTTCTATATTCGGTCAGATACTGTTTTTCAGTGATTTGCACTCCGTCCTCATTAAAAACTTCAACAACACTATCTGCATAAACGCTTGTTACAGGTATGCAAGAAAGAACAAGAAAAGCTGGGAGCGAATAGCTGAATACTCTTTTAATAAAGTTCTTCATAAATACACCTCAAAAATGAATAATACTTATTAATTATATCACAAAAACATCTTTTTTTCAACAAGCAGTAGACAAGAAATGGGCTCTAAAATTAATAATTTATAAACAAATAGTCTATTATTACAAAAGCAATACCTAACCCAATACCGATTTTTTTACCTAACAAAGATATTTTCAATTAAACCCGGGTCGCGTGTTCGAGTCACGTTTCCAGCTCCAGAAGCGGCAACGTTTGTTGCCTAAAAGAATAAAGAATAGAGAATAAATGATAAATAATAAACAGCTTCGCTTACCGCCGCTTTTGTATTTTTCTTTATTCTCTATTCTTTATTATTTATTCTTTAAAATCAAACACTCAATACAAGAATTCTGAACAAGCTCATTGAGAAAATTGTAGTATCAGAAAAAGAAATCATAGACGGTGAGAAATACCAATGCGTGCATATATACTACAAGTTCGTGGGGTTGATGAGTATATAATCACCTATAATATTTATCCTTAAATACACCAAAACACTCTGCCTATAACAAATGAATCCGTTTAACAGACTTATCTGTTAAACGGATTTTTGCATAACTACTTTTTCATTCATCAACAGTATCGTTGCGTTTTGGTTTAATTTTCTTCAGCAATAAATTCACTAAATAAACTTCCCACAAAACCGGCGATAAATATGCTATCCATGAATTTCTTGCACTATTACGCCACTCAGGAATCGTCCAATAGTAAATGCCATCACCGCTTGGGTCAACATATTGATTCAGCTCATCATATAACGCAGTGTTATCCTTCGCCTTATATACAGCAAACTCACTTTCATCGCTCTTTGTCTGGCGTTCATCTGTAGACCTTACAATATAAACGGAGCCATCATATACATAAAACCACAATCGTGAGATTGGCTCCTTAATGCTTTCAAATATTCCGTCTGATTTATAACTACCAGGAATAGCAAAATAAAAAGCAAAGGATTTTTCATTTAAAATATAGAGCATTTTATAGCTTTCTTTTTCAGAAAGTTTGATTGCAGATTTATCTTTTAAAAGTCTGTCTATGCGTTCAACATCGTCCTCATCAATATTGAAAT
>CALGUK010000042.1 GCA_937920235.1 uncultured Clostridia bacterium
TGTTACAGCATAATTACAACAGAATCAGCTGAGAACCGTCTTTTGCAACATAATTCTTTTGAACACCGAGTTCGTCCATCCATGCACGAACCTCCAATGTTTGAAGGTTACCGTTTCTGTTGTCCCATACCCATGAAGGCGTTTGCCATAGGTTGTCCAACCCGGTGTAATAATAAAATCACCGATTCTTTTTCCGTTGATATATGCTTCATAAGAGCCGAGCGCAGAACAGAAAAGTGTTGCCTTACCGATTGCTTTTTCGGGCTTTATAGCCTTGATGAAAACGGGAACGACTGTACCGAAATCTGCATTTTCTTTAATGAATTTTGCGTTTTTAATCGTATTCATTAGTCACCTGTATTTTTAAACTGATGTTGATTTTTATTGATATTGATAATATAATTATTTGTGTTGAGTTTTATTTTACTACGCTTGATTGTTTATTGCAATAAAAAACAATGGCATAGCAAAAAAAGACAATAATAAAACAAAAAGAAACAATGAAATGTTTTGTTCCAAAAGCTACAATAAAACAAAAAACCTATGCAAAAAACAAGGAGTGATACCTATGGTAGAACAAATGATTGACAAAAATTTATGGCTGTACCGTAACAGAGCGATTATGGAAACGTTCCCCATTGATGCATGGCAGTACAGAATTTTTGATTATGCGGACAGGGAAACATATATTCCTCTTACAGATTGGGCAGATTATACTGATACTATTACATTCTGCGACCATAAAACATGTATGATGAAAACTGTATTCACACCTAAAAAACCGCAGGAACACCAGTCAGCTTATCTTGAACTGAGATTGCCTTGCAACTGCGAAGCATTTGTTTCAATTGACGGAAAACGCTTTGCAGGTGTTGACAACGGTGAACAACGCTGCAGGGTTTACCTTGAAGACTCAATGTACGACAGAGAAATTGCCATTGAGCTTGAAATATATGCCTGTACCTTCTGCAATGATGAAAGAATGGTAAGACCTGTTGAAAATCCTCAGTATGTTATTGCAGATAAAGCAATTGCAGATTTTTCATATACTATGGATTTTGTCCGTGACCTTATAAAGTACATCAAGAATGATTACACGAAAGCCAAGGTCAACACTTTGTTTGAAAATACAATCCGTAAAAGCGACAATTCCCTTGACTACACCCAATTTCTTGAAAATATTATCGCAATTCACAAGGAATTGCTTGACGGATTAAAAGAATTGAAGCTGTCAAACGATGACTGTATCGTTGACTGCGTTGCTTCTACTCATATTGACGTTGCGTGGCTGTGGCGTTTCAAGGATACAATCCGCAAATCAGGCCGTTCTGCACTTAATCAGCTCCGACTTATGGACAGATACGATGAATTTGAGTTTTCGCTTTCACAGCCCTCGGTCTATAACTATATCAAGGAAGTTTATCCTGATGTTTTTGAGCAGATCCGTCAGCGTGTGAAGGAAGATAAATGGCGTCTTGTAGGCCCTATGTGGGTTGAATCAGACCTTAATATTTCAGGTGCAGAATCACTTGTAAGAGAGTTTCTTTACGGACATCAGTTCTTCAAAGAAGAATTCGGCAAAACAAGTGATGTCTGCTGGATTCCCGATTCTTTCGGTTTTCCCGCATCACTTCCGCAGATTTTCACAAAATGCGGAATGAAAAGCTTCTACACAACCAAGGTGCGTTGGCAGAATGCCAATGAATTTCCCTATAATGCTTTTATCTGGGAAGGTATTGATGGAAGTAATCTTTACGCAACAGTACCTATCACAAAAGATTGCTACAACAACTCAATTGACTGTGAAAATATCAGCCTTGTTTCAGATAAGCTTCAGCAAAAAGAAACATGGGACCACGTTCTTCTGTCCTATGGCTACGGTGACGGCGGTGGCGGTGTAACCGATGAAATGCTTAAGAATTACCGTCTGCTTCAGACAGTTCCCGGTATGCCTGAGGTAAAAATCAGAAAAGCAGAGGACTATTTCACTGAACTTGACAAAAAGCGTGAAAATCTTCCTGTGTGGAAAGGGGAGCTCTCGGTCGAAACACATCAGGGCACATATACAACTATTGCCGATGTAAAACGCAACAACCGTTACATTGAAATGGCATTTCGCAGACTTGACTTGCTTTCAGTTCTTGCAAAGCTCAAGGGTAAGGATGCAGGATATGATGAAATTGTAAAGCATTGGAAGGATCTGCTTCTTTGCCAGTTCCACGATGTTCTTCCCGGCAGCTCTATAGATACAGTTTATGATGATGCAGAAAAAATCTACAAAGAGCTTTTTGTATTCGCAGAGAAAAAAGAAAAAGAGCTTGTCACTGATACTCTTTGCGATGATGCACAGGACAAGGTTACAGTTTATAACCCAAACTCATTTGTCGGCAGTGCATACGTAAAGGTTGACAAAAAGTATGAAAGCTGTGCACTTACGGACGGAGAAAACACATCAAATGTTATTACAGATGCAGACGGTAACTGTATTTTATATGTAAAAAATCTTGCAGGCTTCAGTGCAAGAACATATCACAAAACTTCAGTTGTACATACTGAAAAAGCAATTACAGCAAACAAGGAAAACGGAAAAATCAGCATTGAAACGCCCTTCTTTACATTCATTATCCGTGAGGACGGTACTCTCGGCGATTTCTATGACAAGCGTGCAGATAGGTTTGTCGGTGACAACCTTAACAACCTTGTTACATATAAGGACGGTCCCGAGCATGAGGATGCATGGAATATTGATGACGGATACAAAATGCGTCCTGTTGATATGAATTGGCAGAATGAAATTACGCTTGTTGATATAAATGACGAGCGTGTGACGGTAAGGGTTACTAAAAAGCATAACAACACCGTTCTTACTCAGGATATTATTGCGTATGCAAACATTACAAGGGTTGACGTAGTTTCTCACGTTGATTGGCAGGAAAAATATAAAATTCTTCAGGCATCTTTCCCTGTAAATGTGGTTTCTGCTCATGCAAGCTACGAAATTGCTTACGGCATTACAAAACGTAACACCCATCCGAACACACCTGCCGAAAAATGGAAGCACGAATTTGCTGCTCACCGTTTCACAGATTTGTCAGATGATGTTTACGGTGTTGCAATTATCAACGACTGCAAATACGGTCACAATGTTATTGACAACGATATGACTATAACTCTTATGCGCAACGTTGACAATCCTACACGCTTCCGTGATACAGGTGAACACGATTTTGCATATTCAATCTATCCTCATATGGGTGGTTTATCGGCAGGTAAGGTTGCTCAGGAAGCATATCTTTTCAATTCTCCTTTTGTTGTGTTTGAAGGCGAAAGTAATGAAAAGCCTGTTGTTACTCTTTCAAATGAAGGTCTTATCGTTGATTGTATCAAGCCTGCTGAAGACGGCAACGGATATATCGTGCGTGTTTATGAGCCTTACGGTATTCCCGGAAAAACTGTTATGAATGTTACACACGACGCAAAAATCACTGAGGTTTCACCCCTTGAAGAGTATATCGGAGAATGTTCCGGAGAAATCACATATAAGCCATTTGAATTCAGGACATTCCGCATAATCTGCTCAACATAATGATTTCAAGAACTGTCTGCACCAATATTTCCTGCAGCACTTAATTCCGCCTTCTGTTTTTACAAATGCAGAAGACGGAATTGTACTTTTTATTTGGTTTTTCTTTAGTTATAAAATTTGGAGTCCGATTCAAACTTTAACCATATCGAAATATTTTTATTTAAATATAATTTCGTTATTAATAATTTTTCTAACCCTTGCATTAATGTTCTGCATACGGCACACCCATTCCAACTGATTTTCTTCTTTCAGTTGCTCGGTTACACCTTCTGCGTTTTTCATCTGGTCAACAAGAGTGTCAAACATATCTCTTGCCTGAGTTTCGACTTCAGCACAGTGCTGATAGAGTTTGCCTTGGGTAAGCAGTGTTGTAAATAACACCTTTTTATTTTTTAGCAAATAATCCTTATGTAACATTCCCCATTTACCAAGCCTGACACTTGCTTCTTCGGGCGGTAAGATAAAGTTAGGAATGTTGAAATCTCCAACTTGTCTATATTGAATATTTGTATTGCTTTTCATAGGGCATTCATCCTTTCGTATTCTTAACAAATGTATCGTATATAAATTTTGCACCAAGTCTAAAGCCTGATATAAAGCTGTCAGCGTTACTTGTTATTGAAAATTCAATATATGCACTTATATAGTTTTGAAACAGCTCTTTATCCTCACCAGCGAGTCTTGCTGTGAGTTGTTCTTCTTTCTCGGCAAGATTGCTCAATTTCTTCTTGAGCTTGGGTGTTAATTCTGAATTGACATCTTGCGGCTCAATGTTGCCGTAATAAAAATCTTCAATGATATTTGACATTATGTATTCCTCCATATGTTTCTCTATTAAGCAACAGCAGGAGTGCAGAATACTATGTTTGAAGCCGGTTTTGCTTATATTTTGAGTAAATCCCTTATGAACACCCGCACCATAGTGAGTATTCATAACACAAGTGAATACTCACTTTT
>CALGUK010000043.1 GCA_937920235.1 uncultured Clostridia bacterium
AAATGCGTCTTTGTCGGTCAAAATCATCCCTCCCCGATTAGTGAAGCCGTTTGTCGTATGATCCATTTGCCCCACTCACTGTAATATTTAGCATAAAGATGTGTGCTGTCCTTCGATTTGTCGGAAGATAGTCCGCCTGTTTTATCATCGAACAGAATATTGGCATCAAGATAAAATTTGCTTTTTCCGTCAGCGAGTTTTGCCAATTCTGCATTTAACCCGTTAATAGCAGTATTGTTTACCACCTTATCGCTATCCGAACGACTTTTCGTAACGTGCAGATTTGCTTGTATGAAAATAACAGCATCGGATTGTTTGCTTTTAACAAATTCAATCAACTCACTGTATTTTTCGATGGTGTTGCTAAATTTGTATCCCACTTCATTGATGCCGAGCATTATATATATTTTACCATACTTTTTGCTATTCAGCAACTCCGTCAAAGTCACCTTGCCGACATTGGGAACAGAAACAGGCTTTTTATGAATGTTGTAAACACTCATTCCCACCGTGCAAAAATAGTCTGCTCCGTCGATACCTGCATACTCCATAAGTCCCACTGTCCTTGAATCACCGATGAACAGAGCATCATCCATAGAAATATCGCTGTTTGGTTGCGTTGTTATATTTTCCGTCGTTGATGTTTCTGTTATAGATGTACTCGCTTCGTAACCACCCTCTGTTTGCGTAGAGTTTGTATCTTCTAAGGTGTCTTTGGGAGTCAATATAATATCGTTTTGCGTTACCGAATTGTTGTCGGTTTCTGTGCCGGAGCTTGAAGATGGGGTTTTCCAAAAAAACATAAACAGTATAACAGCAACAACTAAAAAACATAAGGACAAAAGAGTAACTAAATTTGACTTTTTCATTTTCTTTACCTCTCAAAATCTAAAATATAAAAACGGATCATCAAAGCCACGGTACATACAATATACACTTGCACAGAAAATCACCGATAACAGCAGGCATATAACAACACGGCTTTTAATTCGTTTCAAAATACGAAACGGCAATCTTGTCGAGAACAATATACCTGCGATAAAAAACGGATAAAATAAGTTTAAGTATTTTAGGTAGTCATACCTAAATATCGACCATACGCCTTGACCGAAAAACGGGAACAACCGAGTAAAAAACACCCAAAGCTGCCCTATATCATCAATAGCGAATATTGCCCAAGTAATCGGGATCAATATGAACATATAAAGGTGGGCAATGACAGGCATTTTATTAAGATATTTTCCTATAAAGAATTTTTCAAGCATTATGATAATGAACAGAACTGTTCCCCATAAAACGAAATTATATCCTGCACCGTGCCACAACCCCGTAAGCAACCATACGATAAGCAGATTTCTGACAGTAGCAATTTTGCCGTTGCGATTTCCGCCAAGAGGGATATATACATACTCTCTAAACCAAGCCCCAAGTGTTATATGCCACCGCCGCCAAAATTCTGTCATTGTAAGGCTAGTATATGGGTGGTCAAAGTTTTTCGGTAGCTTGAATCCGAGCATTTTTCCAAGACCTATAGCCATCAGGGAGTAACCGAAAAAATCAAAATATATTTGAAAAGAAAATGCTATTATCGCCATCCACGCAAGCGGTGTAGATATGCTTTCAAACCCAATCGCACAAGTCTGCGACCACAGTTTTCCGATAGGATTAGCAAGTAGCACTTTTAATCCTAATCCGAAAATAAATATGCCGATACCTCTCAGCACAGAAGATGTTTTGATTTGCCGCTTATACAGTTCTTTTTCCACTTGACCGTAAGTAACAATCGGACCGGCAATGAGCTGTTCGAACATTGAAATATATATCGTATATTTAAGCAAACTTTGTTGTGCCTTTGTAGTTCCTCGGTAAACATCAACAATATATGAAATTCCTTGAAAGGTGTAAAAAGAAATGCCAATAGGCAATACAATATCTGCCGTAAAGTTAAAACTCGGATTGAGCCGACCAATTTCGTTTATTACAAAACCGGAATACTTAAATGCGGCCAGACTGATTAAGTGTAAACTTATGCCTATGGTCAATAATACCTTCTTGTGTGCCGAAAATTTTTCAATCCATACACCAACCACAAAATCCGCAATAATACTTAGTATAAACACTATAAAATGTTCGGGGTTATGGATCGTGCCCACAAAGTAAAAACACAAACTTCCAATAAATAATATAGAATTCTTTAATTTATCAGGTACAATATAGTAGCACCCGAAGAATATCGGCATAAATATAAAGATAAATTGTAAACTACTGAATACCATAGCCATACCACCATTTCGCTGTTCTGATATATAGATGCACGGGCAATATAAAAGGTGACACACAAATTTATTTTTTCAAAAAAATTAGCGGCAAGGATTTCTCCCTGCCGCCGTGCTTCTGTTAGTTGTAAATTATATCGTGATTTACGATTTCTGTGGTTCAGCTGCAGATAATGATTGCACTCATAATAATAGGGATATAAAAATAGTAGCAGACAATGAAAGTCATTATCTGCTACTGTAGATAAACTGTGTTAAGTTGGTATTATTCCCACTCAATTGTGCCTGTCGGCTTGGGGGTAAGGTCATAGAGTACACGGTTGATACCTTCTACCTCGTGTACGATTCTGTCGGTAATTTTATGAAGAACGGCATAGGGGATTTCTTCAATTGTAGCGCTCATAGCATCCTTTGTATTAACTGCGCGGATAATTGCCGGCCAGCCTTCATAACGGCTTTCTTCTTTAACACCTACGCTTTTAAGGTCGGGAACAACTATAAAATACTGCCAAACTTTTTCAGCAAGACCGTTTTTGTCAAATTCATCACGGAGAATAGCATCTGCTTCACGGAGAGCGTGAAGTCTGTCGCGAGTAATAGCACCGAGGCAGCGCACGCCGAGGCCGGGGCCCGGGAACGGCTGACGGTAAACCATAGCATGAGGAAGACCGAGAGCCTCACCGACAACTCTAACCTCGTCCTTGAACAGAAGTTTAATGGGCTCAACAAGCTCAAATTTGAGGTCGTCGGGAAGTCCGCCTACATTATGATGAGATTTAACAGCCTTTTTACCCTCTGCCTGCTTGAAACTCTCAAGGATGTCAGGATAAATAGTACCCTGAGCCAGAAAATCAACACCTTCAAGCTTTCTTGCTTCATCGGCAAAAACATTGATAAACTCAGCACCGATAATTTTTCTTTTGCTTTCCGGATCACTTATACCTGCAAGAAGGTTAAGGAAACGGTCTGTTGCATCAACATAAATAAGGTTAGCCTGGAGCTCTTTACCGAAAACTTCAATAACATTTTCGCTTTCATTTTTTCTCATAAGGCCGTGATTAACGTGAACACAAACCAACTGCTTTCCGATTGCCTTGATGAGAAGTGCAGCAACAACCGAAGAATCAACACCGCCGGAGAGAGCGAGGAGAACCTTCTTGTCACCAACTTGTTCACGAACAGCCTTAATCTGTTCTTCAATAAAAGCATCGGCTAGTGCCTTGGTGGTAATTCTTTCCATTGATTCGGGTCTTACATTGCTATCCATAAATTATTACCTCCGTTATAATGAATTATCAGTCTGTGTAATTGTCAAAATATCCCTGAACAAGAATGATGGGAGTTCCCTTATCGCCTGATCCGCTTGTGAGGTCACAAAGTGAGCCGATAAGATCTGTGAGCTGACGGGGAGTGGTACCCTGAGAGGCCATATTGCCTACAAGGTTGCTCTGCTTTGCTTTGATGCTGTTGGAAATTGCTTCCTTGAGCTCGGCACCTGAAAGGCCCTTGAAGTCATTGTCAGCAAGATATTTAAGTTTTAATTCGTTGGGAGTACCGATAAGACCTGAAGTATGAGCAGGGGAGACAACCGGGTCCGCAAGCTCCCAGATTTTACCCTGCGGATCTTTGAAAGCACCGTCGCCGTATACCATTACTTCAACATGCTTTCCGGTTCTTTTAAGAATTTCAGCCTGAATATCTTCAACGAGGCCCTGACAGTCTCTCGGGAAGAGCTTTACTGTGTCTTCCGTTGACTTGTTAGAACCGAGAAGACCGTAGTTTTCGTTATATCCGTTTCCGTTTACGGAGGAAGTGAGAATATCGTCAAGTCCACATACAACCTTAGCGCCTGCTGCCTTGAGAATTCTCTTGGTACGAGCTCTTGTATGGATATCACATGTGAGAACGCAGTCAGTATAATTAAGGATTGTTTTTGCCTGATTTGCAAAGACGATTTCTACCTCAGCGCCTGCGTCCTTGATGATGCCTGCGTAATAATCCACATAATCAACACCTGTGAATTCGTGTTTGTTCTCACCGAACAGTTCTCTGTATTTTTCAAGAGAAAGAACGTCTGAATACGGATTAACTCCGGCTTCATCAAGCTTGTCTAAAGAAACAAGTGAGTTTCCTACTTCATCAGAAGGATAGCTGAGCATAAGAACAACTTTTTTAGCACCCTTTGCAATACCGCGGAGACAGATTGCGAAACGGTTACGTGAAAGAATGGGGAAGATAACACCTATTGTTTCTCCGCCCAATTTAGCCTTAACATCAGCGGCTATATCATCAACAGATGCATAGTTACCCTGTGCTCTTGCTACGATTGACTCCGTAAGAGAAATAACATCTCTGTCGCGGAGCGAGAAACCTTCGCTTTCTGCTGCTTCAAGCACACTTGTTACTGCGATGTCACAGAGATTGTCGCCCTCACGGATGATGGGGCAACGAATACCTCTTGAAACAGTACCGACTTTTCTTTCCATTAATAATCTCTCCAATATAAAAAATTTAAAACTCCTCTTTGGACAGCCAAGTCCGTGGGGGAAAGATTTACATTTTGAAGTCTTTCTTTCGACAGTACATATAAATGAAAATTTTACCTCAAAATAAAAACTACTTTGTATTATATAATATCTGCATAATCAAAGTCAATAAAAACCGTACATCCGTAAATACAAAATTTGGCATTATTTTTGTAAAAAATTTTGTGCATTTTTTCGTTCAACAAATCTCTCTTTTGATGTTGATTTTAATTGACAATCAGACCTTAAAAGAGTATAATTGATAACGTATATATTGGCATAGTGTGTTTTTGTGCTCATTTTTGGGTTTATTTGTCAGTTTTAGAGGAGAGAAACAGGTATGTATCGTGTTGTTAAACGCATTTTTGATATTATTGCGGCATTTTTCGGGTTAATCATCACTTCCCCGGTTTTGCTTGTTGTAGCATTGCTTATAAAATTGACATCACCGGGTCCTGTTATTTTTAAACAGAAGCGTATCGGTCTTGACGGAAAGGTTTTTGACATTTATAAATTCCGTTCAATGGTCGTCGGTGCAGAAAAGCAGGGCAGCGGTGTTTATTCCGGTAAGGGAGATGCCCGTGTCACAAAGATAGGCAAAATCATTCGTGCAACAAGCATTGATGAATTACCTCAGTTTATAAATATTCTTAAAGGTGAAATGAGCTTTGTCGGCCCCAGACCTCCGCTTACATATCATCCGTGGGAATATTCGGAATATACCGATTTCCAGCGCAGAATGTTTGAGGTGAGGCCTGGAATTACCGGATGGGCTCAAGTTAACGGAAGAAAAGATGTTGAGTGGAACAGAAGAATTGAGATGAATGTATGGTATGTTGACCATATGTCATTGGCTCTTGATATAAAAATCGTCATAACAACTGTTCTTAAGGTTCTTAAAAATGAGGATAATGAGAATACCGGAGCAACGGTTGTGTCAAAGAACGCTGAGGAAAAGGAAACAGTCAATAACTGAGAGGTTTAGTATGGCATTACAATTGATGTATGTCACAAATCGTGTCGATGTGGCGCAGGCAGCACAGGCTGCAGGTGTTGACCGCATATTTGTGGATATGGAATATATCGGAAAATCGGACCGTCAGGGCGGAATGGATACGGTTCAGAGTATGCATTCCGTTGAGGATGTGAAAAATCTGCGTAAGGTTATTACGTCGTCAACACTTTTTGTGCGATGCAATCCTGTTCACGACGCTACTGAGCAGTACGGCTCAACGGAGGAAGAGATTGATGCTGTTATAGAAAGCGGAGCAGACGTGATTATGCTGCCTTTCTTTCAGAATGCAGACCAGGTCAGACGTTTTATAAAGGCTGTCGGTGGCAGAGTAAAGACCAATCTGCTTGTTGAAACACCCGAAGCGGTTGAAAATATTGATGAGATTCTTGAGGTGGAGGGTATTGATGAAATCCATATAGGGCTCAATGATCTTCATCTCGGTTACGGTATGACATTTATGTTTGAGCTTCTTGCCGACGGAACGGTGGATAAGCTTTGCGAAAAAATATCAAAGAAAAACATCAGCTACGGCTTTGGCGGTGTTGCTCGTGTAGGAACGGGAACCTTGCCTGCCGAGTGTATTCTCGGTGAACACTACAGGCTCGGTTCGGACCGCGTAATTCTTTCCAGAGCGTTCTGTGACGTTTCCAAGGAACCGGATTTTGAAACGGTTAAGGAAAAGTTCAACACGGGAGTGCGGGATATCCGTGCTTTTGAAAAAGAGCATATCGGCAACTGGAAGGATAAGGAATATTCCGAAAACCGATTGAAAACGCAGGAGTGCGTTAAAAAAATCGTAGAAATGATAAAAAGTAAAAGATAAGAGGAATTTATGAAGCTTCTGATTACGGGTGCTTTTAACTGCACCGAGGAACAAAAAAAGAATATCTCCGACCTTGGTTGCGAAATCTTATTTCACAAGATGGAGAATGAACCGATGCAGGGCGAAATGTTTTCGGTTGACGGAATAATCTGTAACGGTCTGTTCCTTTATAACGATATAGATAAGTTTCAGAATCTCCGTTTTATTCAGCTTACAAGTGCAGGGCTTGATCGCGTACCTGTCGATATAATCCGTCAAAAAGGCATTTCCCTGTGTAATGCAAGGGGAGTATACAGTGTTCCTATGGCGGAGCTGGCACTCAGCGGTGTCCTGGCACTTTATAAGCATCTGAATACATTTTACGAAAACAAAAAGGCCCATGCCTGGGTAAAGGACAGAAGCATAAAAGAGCTTTCGGGCAGTAAAGTATGCATTGTCGGTTGCGGAAGCGTCGGTACGGAGTGTGCAAAACTTTTCAAAGCGTTTGAGACTCACATTTCGGGTGCGGACATCGTAAAGCCGAGAAGCAGTATATATGACAGCTTTTATACAATGGATTCTCTTGCAGAGGCTGTGTCTGATGCGGATGTTGTTGTTCTGACCTTGCCGTTAACGGATGAAACAAGAAATCTTTTTGACAAGGATGTTTTTTCATCCTGCAAGGACGGTGCGGTTATCGTAAACATAGCCAGAGGATCTGTAGTAAATGAAGATGATCTTATAAATGCACTCGATTCGGGAAAACTCGGAGGTGCCGTTCTTGATGTTTTCGAAAACGAACCGTTGAATTCGGACAGCAGACTGTGGGATATGGAAAATGTAATTATTACTCCGCATAACTCATTCGTCTCACCCAAAAATCAAAAACGTATGTTCAATGTTGCATACAATAATATAAAAGATTTTCTGAAAGGATAGGCTGTGTATGAAATTTATTCTTATTTCGCCGAAAAACCGTACCGCATATAATTTTCGCGGCGATTTGGTAAAAAAAATCATATCGGCAGGCTATGAGGTTATTATTACCGGTCCTAACAGAGATAACATTGACAGGGTCGAAGCTCTCGGGGCAAGATTTGTTGAGATACCGATGAATAAAAACGGTGTCAATCCGTTGAAGGATTTTGCTTATATGAATGCTTTGAGAAAGCTTTTCAAGGCAGAAAAGCCTGATGTTATCCTGGGATATACTTCAAAACCTGTGATATATGCGTCAATGGCAGGATTTCTTGCAAAGGTGCCGCATAAGGTTGCAATGGTTACAGGAGCAGGTTATGCGTTTACGGCAAAAACAAAGAAAGCGAAAATTATCAAACTGATTATGTCATTGCTGTATAAAATCGGCTTTATGTGTGCCGATACGGTAATTTTTCAGAATACTGACGATAAAGAGCAGTTTGTAAACGAGCGCCTTCTGAAAGAAAGTAAATGCAGAATAGTTAACGGTTCGGGCGTAAATATGGAAAAATTTGCTGCGGAACCCTATCCGGAAAGAATAACCTTCTTTATGTTGTCCCGAGTTATGTATTCAAAGGGAATACGGGAGTATTTAGAGGCTTGTGAAATTGTAAAAGCAAAATACCCTGATGTAAGATGTATGTTACTTGGCGCTTGCGAGGGGATACAGGACTCACTTTCACAAGAAGATCTTGATAAATATATAAACAGAGGCATAATCGAGCATTTCGGTGAAACCGATACGGTTGCGGATTATTACAAGCAGTGCTCGGTATATGTTTTGCCCTCTTATCGAGAGGGCACACCGCGAACCGTACTTGAGGCAATGTCGATGGGAAGAGCAATCATAACCACTCACGCTCCCGGTTGTCGTGAAACGGTAATCGATGGTGAAACGGGCTTCCTTGTCCAAACTCACAGCGGACAGGCTGTAGCCGAGAAAATGATTGAATTTATAGAACATCCCGAGCTTATTTCTTCAATGGGCGCAAAAAGCCGTGAATATTGCAAAAATAAGTTCGATGTTAATAAAGTAAACGAAGATATGTGCAAATATCTTAAAATAGAAGAGGAGTAATAAAAATGTCACTTTACGAAAAAATTGTCAACGGAGAAGAAAAAATTTCACTTGTAGGTCTCGGATATGTCGGTATGCCGATAGCAGTTGCTTTCTCAAAGAAGGTAAAGGTTGTAGGCTTCGATCTCAATGCCAAGAAAATCGAACTTTATAAGAACGGTATCGACCCGACAAATGAGGTTGGCGATGACGCCATTAAAGCTTGTACTGTAGATTTTACTGCTGATGAAACAAAACTTCGCGAAGCAAAATTCCACATCGTTGCCGTTCCCACACCGGTAAACGACGATCACACACCTGACCTGACACCTGTTGAGGGCGCATCAACAATCGTAGGACGCAACCTTACAAAAGGCTCAATTGTTGTTTATGAATCTACGGTTTATCCGGGTGTAACAGAGGACATCTGTATTCCGATTCTCGAAAAGGAATCAGGACTTAAATGCGGTGTTGACTTCAAAATCGGTTATTCTCCCGAAAGAATTAACCCCGGCGATAAGGTTCACCGTCTTGAAACAATCGTAAAAATCGTTTCAGGTATGGATGAAGAGTCCCTTGACGAAATCGCAAAGGTTTATGAACTTGTTGTTGAAGCAGGTGTTCATCGCGCAGAGAGCATTAAGGTTGCTGAAGCTGCAAAGGTTATCGAAAACAGCCAGCGTGATATCAATATCGCTTTTATGAATGAGCTTTCAATTATCTTCAATAAGATGGGTATTGATACACAGTCAGTTCTTAAGGCAGCAGGAACAAAGTGGAACTTCCTCAAGTTCTTCCCGGGTCTTGTCGGCGGTCACTGTATAGGTGTTGACCCTTACTATCTTACATATAAGGCAGAGCAGTTGGGATATCACAGCCAGATTATCCTTTCAGGCCGCAGAATTAACGACGATATGGGTAAATATGTTGCCGAAAGCGTTGTCAAGAACCTTATTAAAGCTGATGTTGCAATTAAGAAAGCGAAGGTTGCAATTCTCGGTTTCACATTTAAAGAGAACTGTCCTGACACAAGAAACACAAAGATTATTGATATATATAACGAACTCAAGGAATACGGAATTACCGCAACAGTTGCTGACCCTGCAGCAGATGCTGACGAAGCAAAGCATCTTTACGGTATGGAATTTGTTGATATGTCAACAATTAAGGATTGTGACGCAGTAATTCTCGCTGTTGCTCATGAGCAGTTCAAGGATCTTACACAGGCTGACTTTGACAAGATGTTCAAGGAAGGCGATAACTCAACAAAGGTACTCGCTGATATCAAGGGACTTCTTGATCGCAAAGAATACGAAGCAGCAGGATATAACTACTGGAGATTATAATTATGGGCTACAAACACTTGAAATTTCCTGAAAATTCAGTATTCTTAGTTACAGGTGCGGCCGGTTTTATCGGTTCAAACCTTTGTGAAGCAATACTCAATATGGGTTATAAGGTAAAAGCACTTGACGACCTCTCAACAGGTAAACAGAAGAATGTGGATATGTTTATCGACAATCCCAATTATACCTTTATCAAGGGCGATATCAAGGACCTTGATACCTGTATGAAGGCTTGCGAGGGTGTTGATTATGTTCTCAATCAAGCGGCTTGGGGTAGCGTTCCTCGTTCAATCGAGATGCCTTTGTTCTATTGCAAGAACAATATTGAGGGAACTCTCAATATGATGGAAGCCGCCCGTCAGAACGGAGTTAAAAAGTTTGTTTACGCTTCAAGCTCATCAGTTTACGGCGATGAACCGAATCTTCCGAAGTATGAGGGCAGAGAAGGTAATCTCCTTTCACCGTATGCACTTACAAAACGTTGTGATGAAGAGTGGGGTAAGCTTTACACTAAGCTTTACGGACTTGATACTTACGGAATGAGATATTTCAATGTATTCGGTCGTCGTCAGGACCCGGACGGTGCTTATGCTGCAGTTATTCCGAAGTTCTTAAAACAGCTTCTCAACGGCGAAACACCCACCATCAACGGTGACGGTAAACAGAGCCGAGACTTTACATACATTGAAAATGTAATTGAAGCAAACCTCAAGGCTTGTCTTGCTCCGAGTGAGGCAGCAGGTGAGGCATATAATGTTGCCTACGGAGGACGTGAATATTTGATTGATATCTATTACGGACTCACAGCAGCATTAGGTCTTGATATTGAGCCGAATTTCGGTCCTGACCGTAAGGGCGATATTAAGCACAGTAATGCTGACATATCAAAAGCAAAGCGTCTTTTGGGTTATGACCCTGATTACAGTTTCCAGGACGGAATTAAGCTTGCAATCGAATGGTATAAAGAGAATTTATAAGAAGGATTTAAAATATGATTTTTTTCGCTACAGTTTTGCGTGCTTTGGCAGCGGCAATAATAACCAATTCACACTATACAGGTGTTTACCCTACAGATATTATTGCTAACGGCGGTCTGTTTGGTGATGTTATCTTTTTTGCAGTGTCAGGATTTTGTCTTGTTAATGTAAAAGATAATTTTCCAAAATGGTATCTGAAAAGAATTTTAAGAATTTTCCCCACGGTTATCGTAATTTCCGCTGTTTTCTGTATCTCGGGATTATTTAAACTTAATCCGGAGAGCGGAATGCTCGGCGAACTGTTTCGTATGTTTATTTATCCTACATCCTACCACTTTATTGCATCTATAATTTTATTATATATTCCTTATTATTTTGTTATGAAAATTGATAAGCTGCGCAACAACATTCCTGTTGTTGCTGCAGCCGTTGCATTAGTGTGGTTGGTTATCTATGCTTTATTTTACGATAAATCATATTACCATATTGATACCGTAAGAGAGCCCATGATAAGGTTTTTATTCTTTTTCTCAATGCTTATGGGTGCGTATTTCAGAAATAACAAAGATAAGTTTATTAACAGGAAATCTGTTGTTTCGTGGATCTTATTACCTGTGTTATTTGTTGTTTATTTTATAAGCAAATTGTTTTTCTCGAAATCTGATTTGCTTTTAGATTTTCAGATATTAAATCAAATCATATTGTTTGCATTACTTTTCGTTACCTTTAGATGTTTCGCATCAATTGACGGAATTTTAGAAAAGCTTCCTGCACCGATAAAAAAGGTTTTGAATTTTATTTCCGGTATTACATTGGAGATTTATTTGGTTCAGATTCCGTTAATACAGGTATTGAATATATTCCCGTTCCCGTTTAACTGGATATTTATTACTTCGGTAATAGTGTTGTTGGCATTTGTTCTCAACAAGATTTCAGGACTCATTCAAAAGGGAATAAATAAAATCTGTAAAATCTGATATTTATAGTATTATCTCTCGCAAGTGTTTCAGGGGTGAAAATAATGAGTAATAAAACAGGAAGTGGCAATCTTACCGTAACAAATTATTTCGATGACAACTTTTGCCATACGGATGAGACGGGTTCTTATGAAGTCGTTTTCAGTGGATTTCTGCTTAATCATAATGAATTATACGGGTATTTAAACAATACAAAAAGCTGCTCAGATGCAGAGCTTGTATTGCAGCTGTATTTGAAATTCGGAAACGAATTCATCTCTAAAATTAAAGGTACTTTTGTTTTAGCTATACACAGTTTAATTGATAATTCATTGTTTATGGCAAGAGACCGTGTGGGAAGTAAATTATTATATTACTCTTATGTAAATCAAAATATTATTTTTGCTCCGAATCTTAAAAGAATCTTAAAAGAAAAAGCTGTTAACCCCGTGATAAACAAAACTGCGTTAGCACAGTATGTTATGCTTTCCTACATACCTTCACCGCTTTCTGTAATTGAAGGTGTATATAAACTTCCGGCAGGACATTATTTAACATTATCCGGAAACGGTGTAATGGAAATAAAAGAATATTGGGATATCATTTACGATGAACAGGAAAAAATAAAAGATTACAATGAATGTAAACAAATTTTAAGAAAAACATTGTTTACCTCGGTAGAAGAATATTTGAATTATGATAAAGATGTCGGTGTTTTGCTGAGCGGAGGTATTGACTCTAATATTATAACCGGTATATTGTCCGAAATATCAGATACACCGGTAAGGACTTTTTCAATCGGATGTAAAGATATCAAGGATTATGACGAAAGTGACAGAGCAAATCTTTCTGCAAAATTTCATAATTCTAACCATCAGTTATTCAGTATTGAATATAAAAACATGTTGAAAAACATAGAAAAAGTTATCGATAATATTGATGAGCCGTATGCTGACTCTTCGTATCTTCCTACATATACAATTTCACAGATTGCAGGTGAACATGTACATACGGTATTTACCGGAGATGCGGGGGATGAGTTGTTTGCAGGGTATAATAAATACCTTATCGGACATTACAGCAGTATCTATAAAAAAGTACCCGCATTTATCAGAAACGGTGTTATCAAGCCGGTTGTAAGTATGCTTCCGGCAAATCTTAAGGCAGTAAGAAAAATCAATAAGGTTATAGATAACAGCTTTTTAGATGCATATTCTCAACGAAGAAATATGATGTGTCTTGGTGTCAGATATGAGGATGTCAATAAACTTTTGACCTATGATGGCAGTACGTCATTAGATTTTATTAAGAATGTTTATGATAAATATGAAGAATGCGCTTGCGAAACTGACAGAACATTATATACTGATTTTAAGGTTGTATTAGAGGGTGATATGCTCGTTAAATCAGACAGAACAAGTGAATTAGCTGGTATAGTATCAATTGCACCTATTCTTCATCCCGATATGATAGATTTGGCTGCGAAAATTCCCGTAGAATATAAAATAAAAGAAAAAGACAGAAAAATCATTCTGAAAGATACTTTTTCGGATATGATTCCTGATAAAATTGCTAAAGCCAAGAAAACAGGCTTTGCTGTTCCCATTTCATATTGGTTCCAAAACGAGTTAAAGGCCGATTTAACCGATACTCTTAACAGGTCATATATTGAAAAACAAGGATTGTTCAATCCCGATTATGTGGAATGGTTAATCAATGAACATATAAGCGGAAGGAAAAATAACAGCGGGATTTTATGGGCATTATATGTGTTTGAGAAATGGTATCATAAATATTTGGAGAATTAGTCCTTGTTTTGTTATGCGAAAGGAAGGTTTACATGAGGTTTAGTATCATTGTTCCTGTATATAATGTAGAAAAGTATATAGAGCAATGTGTCAACAGTGTTTTGGAACAGACATACTCGGATTTTGAACTTATTCTTGTCGATGACGGTTCTCCGGACAATAGTTCTGAAATCTGTGACCGCTTATCCGAGGGTGACTGCAGAATATCAGTAATACATAAAGAAAACGGAGGACTTTCCGACGCAAGAAATGCAGGAATAAGAGCCGCAACAGGTGATTATGTTCTTTTCATAGATGCTGATGATTTTTGGAGCACCACAACAGTCTTGGAGCAGATAGCATCCCTCTTGGATTCTGATCGTTATAAAGTTGTTCAGTTCGGATATGATATATATTCACATACAGAAGATAAATTTATAAGAGGCAGAAAAAGAGATTTTGCACGATATAACGGAAAAAGTTTTGATGAGATCGTATACAATCTTGTAGCAAACGGCGGATTAGAAATATCAGCTTGTTCTATGGCAATTGAGCGTAAATTTCTTATAGAAAACAACTTGTATTTTGTGAAAGGAATAAAAACCGAAGATCTGGAATGGGCTGTCAGAGTATTCTTGCTTAAACCTGATTATGCATATTCGGATGATTACTTTTATGCATACAGAAAAGGACACGGCAATACTATTTCCTCAAATGTTGATTATAAGCATTTGTGCGATTATTGTTGGATACTTGAAAAAAGCATTGAGCGTATTGAAAAACGTAACGGCAATATAAAATCAGCATTGGAAAGTTATATGATGTACCATGTTCTGATTGCTTGTGCACATTGTTACAGATCAAAAATTGAAAAGAAACAGAGAAAAGAAATTCTTTCAAGATTGAAAGGAATCAGTAAAAATAGAATTTTAAAATATACACTTGATAAAAAAGTGAAACTTGCAGGTATAATATATCGTTTTGCCGGATTTTCAGTTATGGCAAAGGTTCTCGGGTTTTATTTGATTAACAGAGGACGATAAGTGAGGAGAACGATATGAAGGTTTTAGTATTGTCCGATACACCCTGGTCGCACGATAACAGCTTCGGTAATTCTTTTTCTAACATTTTCGAGGGGATAGATGATATTGAAGTTGCCAATATTGCGTGCAGACCCGGTCACCCTACAAGCTATGTAGTTAAGCGCTATTTTCAGATTACCGAAAAAGCGTTGTTGAAAAACATATTAAATAAAAATGTTCAGACGGGTATTGAAATCCCCATAGAAGAATCTGATACGGAAGAAATTTACTCCGAAAATATTAAAGGAAGAAATTTCGGGCGTAAAAAGAGATGGCAGATCCTTTTTTGGATACGCGATATGATTTGGAAAATCGGTCGTTGGAAATCTCAAGAACTTAAAGATTTTATTGACGATTTCAAGCCGGATATAATGTTTCAACCGGTTTATTTTTCAAGTTATCTTAACGATATGTCTGCATTTATAAAGAAATATACCAATGTACCGATGCTTGGATATATTTCAGACGATTGTTATACGTTAAAGCAGTTTTCACTTTCTCCGCTTTATTGGATTGACAGACTTTATAAGCGCAGAAAAGTAAAAAAAACAATTGAACAATGTGAAATATTATACGTCATTTCCGATGTTCAAAAAGCAGAGTATGAAAAAGTATTTACTCCGCCGTGTAAGGTACTGACAAAATGTGCAGATTTTTCTGACGATAAAAGACCCGAGTATAAAGAGCCGGGCGAAGTGCTTAAAATGACGTATGCAGGCAATGTGAGTAAAGGCAGATATGAAATTCTTGCCGAGCTTGCAAAGGCTGTTGAAGAAGCTAACAAGGATTCAAAGAAATTTGAACTTGATGTATATACGCTGAGTCCTCTTACAAATGAACAGAAGGCATCATTGTCAACAGAAGCGGTTCATCTTTATCCGCCCGTAAGCTATGATGAAATCCGCGAAATTCAAAAAAATTCGGATATTCTTGTTCACGTTGAGGGATTCACACTGCGTGAAAAACTTGCCGTGCATCAATCATTTTCGACAAAGATTGTTGACTACCTTGAAACAAATCGTTGTATACTTGCAATCGGAGATGATTATTGCTCATCAATACAATATTTCATAAAGAATAAATGCGGTGCCGTGGCTACGAGCAAGTCTCAAATAAAGGATGAGCTTGTAAAATTGGATAAAAACCGCAACCTGCTCAAAGAGTATGCAGATAATGCATGGCTCAGCGGAAAGTCACACCATAACAAGGATGATATTCAGAATATGGTGTGTGAGGATATGAAAAAAACAGTTATGAAAAAGAAAGGAATGTAAAAATGGCGGTTCCGGGTAGAGAACTTTTTAAGAAGTATAAACCGTTATTGGATTTTCTTGTGAAAATTGTCCGTAAATTACCGAAAAAAATCCGAAAATGTCTTTTCAAGCATTACAGAAGTAAAAAAGGCGTATTAGGAATCGGTATCAGATATATTTTAGTAAAATCTCTTGCCAAAAAATGCGGAGAAAATGTTTCAATTCATTCGAATTGCTATATTTATTCACCTGAGAAGCTTGAACTCGGTAATAATGTCAGTATTCATCCGATGTGTTATATTGACGCTGAGGGTGGCGTGACGATCGGTAACGATG
The DNA here is from genome assembly GCA_937920235.1 of uncultured Clostridia bacterium. Lineage (GTDB taxonomy): Bacteria > Bacillota > Clostridia > Oscillospirales > Acutalibacteraceae > Fimenecus. The sequence continues at coordinate 16,391 of CALGUK010000043.1, forward strand.
TTTCCATAGCTCATTCTGTGACAATACTTTCTACAAGCCATAATTATTCAGAACATGATGTTCCGATTAAATACCAGGGATGTGCAAAAAAGTCGACAAGGATAAGCGATAATGTATGGCTTGGTGCAAAGGTTACCGTAACAAGCGGTGTAACAATAGGCGAGGGTGTTGTCGTCGGTGCAAACTCCGTAGTAACAAAAGACATAAGAGATAATGTTATAACAGCGGGTGCTCCCGCAAGGATTATCAAGGAGAGATAATTTAATGCGCGTTTTGGTAATAACCCGTGCACCCTGGCGTAATGATAACAATACAGGAAATACATTGACTGCTTTTTTTCGTGATATGAAAAATGTTGAGTTTTGCAATCTGTATTTTCGTGAACAGTTGCCTAAAAATGATGTGACTGTAAGCAACTTCGCTATTTCAGAGGGTCAGTTAATTAAAAATCTTGTAAAAAAAACACCTGTAGGTAAAGAGGTTGTTAGGCAGGATACAGATTCAAAAAATAACGAAGAAAGTATTTATCAAAACGCAAAAAGGTTTAAGAATACGGTATTGTCCTTCATCCGCGAGATAATCTGGATGTTTGGAAATTGGAAAAGCGAAAGTTTTATACAGTATCTTGAGGATAAGAAGCCGGATGTGATTTTTATGCCGGTTTTTAATTGCTTTTATCCTCATAAGATTTTGCAGTTTGTGAAAAAACAGACGGGTGCAAAAGTTATATTGTTTCACGCAGATGATAACTATACACTCAAGCAGTTTTCCATTTCACCGCTGTATTGGATTTACAGATTTAATCTCAGAAAATGGGTAAGAAGATCTGTTGAAGTTTCCGATGAGAACTATGTGATTTCAGACATTCAGAAAAGAGATTATGAAAAAGCGTTTAAAACAGAATGTAAAATTCTGACTAAAGGCAAGGACTTCAGCGGAGAAGCAGAGCTTAAATCTGAATATAACAGTCCTTTACAGTTGGTTTATACGGGTAATATCGGTGTAAACCGCTGGAAATCCCTCGAGATTATCGCAAATGCTCTTGAAGAAATAAACAGAGACGGAATAAAGGCACAGTTGCGTATTTATACCGGCTCACCTATGACAAGCAGGATGTCAAAGGCTTTGAATAAGGGCGACTCCTCAATTGTAATGGGGTTTGCGGAATCTGAAAAAATACAGAAAATTCAGTCCGATGCTGACATCCTGGTTCACGTTGAGGCTTTTGACATGAAAAACAAACTGCTTGTTCGTCAATCATTTTCAACTAAACTGGTTGATTATATGAAAATTGCCCGACCTATTATCGCGGTCGGACCTGACGATGTAGCCTCAATATCTCACCTTATTAATAATAAATGTGCAATTGTTGCCGAAAACAAGGACGAACTGAAAACTGAGATAATAAAATGTTTAAATGACCGCAGTTATATGGATAATCTTGTTAAAAATGCATATGAGTGCGGAAAAAAATATCACGATAAAACAAAAATATATAAAATGCTTTCGGAAAGTTTCAATAAATAACTTTTATTAAGCAGCAGAAAGGAGCGTAACAATGGTATATTATATTATAAATATAATTCTTATTTTGGTATGGAGCATTCCGTTGTTAAGAATGAATCCTTCCGATAAGAAAAAGAAGATATATTGCGGGATTGTTGCGCTGCAGTGGATAGCTTTATCCGGTCTGCGTGATTGGTCTATCGGTAGCGATACTATGGCATACAGTCATCTGTTTGAGAGGACAAAAAATATGTCATGGGAATATCTTTTTAAAGCTTGTTATGATTATCTGTTTAATACATTTGAAGATTATAAGGATCCCGGATATTTCTTATTAACAAAAATCTTTCAAATTTTTTCGGATGATTACCAGATGTTCTTGGTTTTCATTGCAGCTTTGTTTACAGGACTGATGGCTCGGTGGATTTATAAGTATTCATCAATGCCCGATATGAGCTTTATTATTTATTCAACTCTGTTTTATTCGTTTTATGCGGTTACCGGTCACAGACAGACAATTGCAACAGCGTTAATTGTATTCATAGGATATGAATTGGCAAAAAAAAGAGATTTCTTGAAGTTTGTAATCGTAGCTTTTATTGCCTATATGATACATAAATCATCAGTTGTTTTCATTTTGTTCTACATTATTGCAAATATAAATCTGAGCTTTGTGTATGTTTCGATAGTAACAGTGGTTATAGTAGCTGTTTCTGTTTTGGGTATCAGGTTGTACGGACCGATTGTTCTTATGTTGGGATTTGAGGAAGAATATCTTGAATATGAGGGCGGTGCCGAAACGTATGCTACGGTTTTGCTTTTGGTTTGCTTGGCAACATTCATCTTCTATCCATGGATAAGTAAACGACGAACCGATACAAAATATCTGTATAATATGACATTTTTAACTACCGCATCAACATTGTTAATTTATCAGCAACAAGGATTTATGAGAATTCAGCAGTATTATTCTATGGTAATAATGCTAACTGTTCCTGAATTGATAAGATCTGTTGAGAAAAAATATCGGCCATGGCTTTATTTTGCAATTGTAGCAATTTTGGTTGCGCACCTGATCCGAAGCAAAGCGAAGTATTCGTTCTTTTTCCTTACATAACTGAGGTGATAAAATTGAAGATTTTACAAATCAATGCAATATATAATTTGGGAAGTACGGGAAAAACCTGTTTTGATTTTCAAACATATGTGCAACAGAATACTGAACACACCTGTAAAACTGCGTTCTGTTATGGCGGAAATGCTGAAAACGGATATGTTATCGGAAACAGAATTGACAGAAAGGTACATGGCTTTCTGTCAAGATTAACGGGAAAACAAGCGTGGTTTTCTTATTTTTCTACATTCGGATTGATTAAATATATGAAGGAATATAAGCCGGATGTTGTTCAACTCCGAAATCTTCACGGTAATTATATAAATTTCCCGATGTTAATGAAATATATTGCAAAAAACGATATTGCAACTGTTATAACACTTCATGACTGTTGGGTTTTCACCGGAAAATGCTGCCATTATACATCTGACCGATGCTATAAATGGCAGACGGGATGCTATGATTGTCCCAGATTGAAAAAAGACAATAAAAGCTGGTTTCTTGACAGAACAAAAGAATTATGGAGAGCAAAGCGCAAATTATTCGGAAGTATACCGAGATTAGCTGTGCAGGGTGTTTCAAAGTGGACTGTTGAGGAAGCAAAAAAATCTCCGATAATGGAAAATGCAAAAATTTTCACGTACATCTATAATGGTATTGACAGTAACAAATTCAAGCCGACAGAAAGTAACCTCAGAGAAAAATATAATCTTGTTGATAAAAAAATTCTTTTGGGAGTTGCATCGGGATGGCAAAAAAGCAAAGGACTTCCCGATGTGATTGAAATGTCTGAGATTCTACCCGATGATTGTGTGATTGTACTTGTAGGGCATCCCAATGAACCGATTCCGACAAGTGAAAAAATAATAAATATTCCTGCAACTGAAAACATAGATGAGCTTGTTCAATGGTACTCAGCAGCAGATGTGTTTATCAATATGTCAAAAGAGGAGACTTTCGGTAAGGTCTCGGCAGAGGCTTTAATGTGCGGAACGCCTGTTGTATGTTATAACACTACTGCCAATCCTGAGTTGGTGGGAGAAAACTGCGGATATATTTGTGAAACAGAAAATGTTGTTGATTTCAAAAACTTAGTTCTCAAGGTAATAGAAAACGGGAAAGATGTTTATACAGAATCCTGTATAAAATTTGCTCACGAAAATTTTTCTACGGAAAAAAATTTTGAAGCATACATTAAGCTGTATGAAAAACTTTTTGAGGTGTAATCTATGGATAAAATATATTATCTTGGGTTTTACGATACTGTTGATAATATAGATGAGAACAGAAATATCTGTCTTGCGGCAACAGGTAAAATGACATATATTTTATCGGTAATTGAAGAAGCGGGATTTTCTGTTGAAATTGTATCTCCGGCTAAAACTTCCAATAATAAAACATATGGTGCTAAGACGGTTGATATTGGAAAACAGAGTAAATTGGTTTTGTTTAAAACATTGCCGTGGGGATCAAAAATTCAGCACGTTATCAGTTTACTGTTTTCTAAATTACAGTTAATATTATATATTTTGAAGCATATCAATAAAGATGATGTACTGGTTGCCTATCATTCAATTTATTATGCAAAAATAATCCATTTTCTGAAAAAAATAAAGAAATTTAAACTTATACTTGAGGTCGAAGAAATATACTTTGATGTAAGTCAATCGAAAACAGAGGGCAAGGCAGAAAATACTCTATTTAACGATGCAGACACTTTTATTTTTCCTACCGAGTTTTTGACAGAAAAAGTAAATAAAAGCAATAAGCCTTATACAATTTCTTACGGGACATATACGGTAGAACACGACAGAAAATGTAAATTTAATGACGGAAAGATTCATATAGTATATGCCGGTACATTTGATCCGAGAAAGGGTGGGGCACAGGCATCACTTTCAGCCGTTCCTTACCTTACTTCTGATTATCACATGCATATAATCGGATTTGGGGACAAGCCGGATGTGGAAAGTGTTTTGCATCAAATTGACGAACTTTCAAAAACCAGTATGTGTGAATTGACATATGACGGAATGCTCACGGGAGAGGACTATATAAGATTTATTCAGAGCTGTGACATAGGTTTGAGTACACAAAATCCCGAAGGCAAATTTAATGATTCTTCCTTCCCGTCAAAGATATTGTCATATCTTGCGAACGGTCTGCACGTTGTGTCAATCAAAATTCCTGTTGTAGAAAAATCAAAAATCGGTCCGATGATTCATTTTTACGATAAAAACAGCGGAAAGGATATTGCTTCGGCAATTACCGAAGTGAATATAAACAGTCCGTATAACAGCCGTGAAATGATTAAAGAACTGAATTCTGATTTTGTTTCAGAAATGAAAAAGATGTTGGAGAATTTACAATGATTTTGTTTTTTGACAGAATAATTAAAAAAATAAAAAGAAGTTATCGTAACAGCGTTTTCGGGAAAAAAATAAAATGTTCGCACAAAGATTTCAATGTGGTCGGAGATATTGAGTTAATCAATACAAATATCAGTCTCGGAAAAGACGTAACTATTTATCCGGGAGTAATGTTTTGGGGAAACGGGCCGATTGTTATAGGTGACCATGTTGATATCGGAAAAGACACAATTATTTATGCTTCAAGTAATGCCGGAGTTACAATAGGCAGCAACACTTCTATCGCAGCACAATGCTATATCATTGATATGGATCACGGTATCGAGAAGGATAAAATAATATCATCTCAGAAAAACTCGGCAGAAAAGGTAGTTATCGGAGATGATGTATGGATTGCCGCAAATGCAACAGTGCTGAAAGGAAGCAAAATAGGTAACGGTGCGGTAATCGGAGCAAAGGCTCTTGTGAAAGGAGATATTCCGGAAAATGCAATTGCGGTGGGTATTCCCGCAAAGATATTGAAATACAGACAGTAAGTAGGTGGGCATAAACTATGAGAAAAAGCAATGTTGATATTCCTGTAGCATTAGTATTTTTTAACAGACCTGAGCAATTTGCAAGGGTTTTTGAAACAGTAAGAACGGCTGCTCCCTCAAAATTGTTTTTGATTCAGGACGGTGCACGTGAAAACAACCCCAATGATAAAAACAATATTATGAAATGTCGCGAGGTATTGGCGGGTATAGATTGGGAATGTGAGGTTTACGAAGATTTTTCTGAAGAAAATCTCGGTTGCGGAAGACGAATATTCACAGGACTTTCAGCTTGTTTTGAAAAAGTAGATCGTCTTATTATTCTGGAGGACGATTGTCTGCCATCACCAAGCTTCTTCCCTTTTTGTGAGGAGTTACTCGAAAAATATAAGGATGATGATCGGGTCGGTCTTATTACGGGAATGAATCATCTTAACGAATATAATGAGATTAATGCCGACTATCTTTTTTCTGAGGTGGGTTCAATTGCCGGATGGGCAACGTGGAAGCGATCCTGGGATATGACATCTTTTGATTTGAATGTTATTGCCGAAAACGATGAAGCTATGCGAAATCTTAAGATGTATCAGTCCTTTGCACATACAAGAAACAGTATTTATGACAATGTTGTATCAAAAAAGAAGATATTGGATAACGGCGGAAAGCTTACATCCTGGTCAACTCAGTTCGGTGCAACACAGGTTTTAAATTCCAAGCTTATTATTGCTCCAAGGGTAAATCTTATGTCAAATATCGGGCTGACGGAGGAGTCTGCTAACAGTGTCAGCAATATTAAACTCGTTCCGAGAGGAATGAGACACCTTTATAAACTGAAATTATTTGAATTGGATTTCCCGTTGAAGCATCCTAAATATGTGTTTAATGATATAGAATATACAAAAAAGGTCGACAGATTGATGAGACCGAATAAATTCATATCAAAATACAGAAGATTAGAATCAATATTTTTACGTATTATTCACGGAGATACAAAAAGACTTGTTAAAAATATAAAGCGAAAGATTTTTCATTGATATATAACCGAGGTTTTTATGAACAGTTCTAAGCAGATAAAAGCGGGTGCGTTGCTCTCATATTTTGCAATCGCATTCAATATGATTTCGGGGCTTATATATACACCCTGGATGATTTCGGAAATCGGTCAGAGTAATTACGGCCTTTATACACTTGCAACCTCACTTATAACGATGTTCGTTATGGATTTCGGTATGAGTGCAGCTGTCTCACGTTTTGTTTCAAAATACAGAGCAGAGGGCAATCAGGAAGCAATAAATAATTTTCTCGGAATTGTCTATAAATTGTATATTGCAATAGATGCTGTAATTTTCACCGTTCTTTTGGTTCTGAGCTTTTTCCTTAATAGCATTTACGATAATCTGTCTGCAACTGAGCTGAGTACATTCAAGGTTCTATACATAATAGTAGGCTTATTCAGTGTTGTTTCATTTCCGTTTACCAATCTTAACGGAATACTCACGGCATATGAGAATTTTGTGGGATTAAAGCTTGCTGATTTATTCCATAAGGTATTCATAATAGTTGCAATGGTCATAGCTCTTCTTTTGGGCTACGGTGTATATGCGCTCGTTACGGTAAACGCTGTTTCAGGACTTCTGACTATTGCGGTCAAGCTTGTGATTATCAGAAAGAAAACGCCTGTAAAGGTCAATTTCAGGTATTTTAACAAGGGAATGCTCAAAGAGATTTTCGGGTTTTCTGTCTGGACAACCGTTTCAAGTCTTGCGCAAAGATTGATTTTTAATATTACACCTTCAATAATTGTTGCAGTTTCTTCAACCGGTGCAATAGGTTCAGCGGTTTTCGGACTTGCTCAGACAATTGAGGGCTATGTATATACCTTTGCAACAGCTATTAACGGTATGTTTATGCCTCGAATTTCAAAGCTTGTGTATGAGGGCAAAAAAGAAACCGAATTAACGGATCTGATGATAAGAATAGGCAGAATACAGTGCATGCTTATAGGCGCTCTGTGTGCGGGATTCATAGCGTTCGGAAAATCGTTTATTGTTGATATCTGGAATAAACCGGATTTTACCGAAAGTTATATTTGCGCCGTATTATTGATTTTGCCGAGCTTTTTCTATCTTCCGTTACAGATTGCGAATACTACGGTTATTGTTGAGAATAAAGTAAAGCTACAGTCGTATGTGTTCATCGCGATGGGCGTAATCAATGTTGTTCTGTCGATTTTCCTTTCAAAAAATTACGGTGCCGTGGGCGCTTCTGCTTCAATATTTGTGGCATATATGGTGAGAACCGTTCTTATGGTTGTCATTCATGTTAAGGTCCTCCATCTGAAAATGTGGACTTTCTTTAAAGAAACCTTCCTGAAAATTACACCGTGGATTTTAGTTTCATTGGCAGTAGGTCTTGCTCTTGAAAATTTCAATCCTATGAGTCACGGATTTTTAAGATTCGGACTTAACGCTATTATTTTTATGGTGTTTTTTGCAGTTATTATGCTGGTATTTTGTATGAACAGTTACGAAAAAAATCTGGTTTTCGGAACAATAAAGAAAATAACCGGCAAAATTAAGAGATGATTTTGGAGTTTTTTCTAATGAGACAGATTATTATGGTGACAAGTTCATTTCCGTTCGGTGTCGGTGAGGCATCTTTTATCATTCCTGAACTGAAAATACTTGCAAAAAAGTTCAAAGTAACAATAGTGTCGAAAAACTCAACCGATACTCAGACTTCAGAGGTGCCTGAAGGTGTAAATATCTTGAGATATGACAGTTCCGAGAATTATTCTGTGTTAAAGCTTTTGTTTAAAACATTGACCTCACCGTATTTATATAAGGAAATCAGAACTTTAATATCAAAGAAAAAAATATCTGCATATACCATAAAACGAGCCGTTAGATTTTGTATGCGATCATTTCATTTAGCTGATTATCTTAAAAAGGTCAGAGACGGAATAAATGATGATGTTATTCTTTATTCGTATTGGAATGATGTTTCTGTTTTTGCCTTTTCACATATAAAAAGAGAGGGAGATAAAATACTTTCCCGAGCTCACAGAACCGATTTGTATTTGAGAAAAGAAAAAAATTATTATCTTCCTTTGAAAGAGATATCTAACATAAAAACGGATATGATCGTCTTTATCAGCAAAGAAGGAAAAGAGTATTTTGAAAATCATTATAAAACAGATGCGAAAAAAGAAGTTTACTATTTAGGCGTTAAAGAACAACAGCCGGATGAATACATTCCAAAAGATAATGAAATATCTCTTATCAGTTTTTCTTATGCTGTTTCTGTTAAAAGAATTGACAGAATAATAGAAGCTCTCGAAAAAATAGATTCAATAAAAATAAATTGGGTGCATATCGGTGACGGTGATAAATCAGAAGAATTAAAGCAACTTGCAAACAATATTTTGGGGAAAAAAGAAAATATCATATATAACTTTACGGGCGGTATGGAAAACAGTCTCGCCATAAAATATATAAAAAACAGAAACTTTGATTTATTTATCAATACATCTGAGTCAGAGGGGTTGCCGGTTACCATGATGGAGGCAATGTCGTTGGGAATACCGGTTATAGGTCTTAATGTCGGCGGAGTTTCAGAAATAGTAAAAGATAAAGAGAACGGATTTCTTTTACCGTCAGATGCAGACTGTGTCGAAATAGCAGGTGCCATAGAGGCTTTTAACCGTATGAAGACGGAAGAAAAAATTATAATGAAGCAAAATGCTTTGAAGACTTGGAAAGAAAAATTCAACTGCGAAAAAAATCATAACGAATTTGCTGAAATGATTTCCAATTTATTGTAATATCTGTGAAGAGTGAAAAGAGGTGGTAATATGACAATTTATATGCTTGTGTTATGCGGACTGTTAGTACTTAATTTTATGCTCGGCAAAAAGCACTTTAAACTATTTCTTATAATATCAACAATTGCTATGTCCGTATTGGCATATCATCTTGTTGTATTTGAAGCTGCAGACTTATACAGATATCTGAATATAATGGATCTGTGTCGAGAAATGGGCTGGGATTGGGTCAATAAGTATTACGGACCGCAGAATCCGTTGTCGATAGCTTTTTTCTACGGCATATCGCTTTTTAACGATGACGGAATGTTGCCTGCAATTGCTGCTGCTATAACATACGGCTTTTCATTTGCTATTCTTTACAAAGCGTCTAAAAAGACCGGTTCAACATTTAATGAACTTACTATTGCATATTGGTTCTTTATGCTAAATATGAATTTCCTGTATGTAACTACTGTTATAAGGTTCTATGTGGCATTCTCAATAATGGCATATTTCTTGTATATGGATATAATTGAGAAAAAGCGACGTCCGTTATGCTTTGCGATATATATCACATTATGCTTCTTCCATTATGCAATGCTGGTTTTTGTATTGCTGAGATTTGTGTTTATATTCAGCAGAAAAATGAAGGGAACACTTGCGGCTTTGGGGACAGTGTTTGTTCCTCTTGTTTTAATGATAGGATATACGTTTATAGAAAACTTTGGCGGCAGTATTGTCCTTTTTCAGAATGCAAGTAATAAACTACAGGGATATGAAGAATACGAGGTTTTCGGAATATGGCAATTCCTCGCTTCTATGGTCCGAGAAGTTGTATTTGTTTTTATATGCATTCTTGCTGTTTGGGTGTGTAAAAAGCTTAGGGAAAAAGAAAATCGGAATGCGTTGAAGAGCGGAGAATTAAAATTAAGAATGCAACAAATCGGAGCATTTAATGATTTTACTGTATTCTGTTTATATCTTACTGTTACGGTATTTACCTTTATAACGAATTTCCAATTTGTTTTAAGGACACCTTATTTTGTGCAAACAATGATTTCTGTTGTATTATTACTTGTTATGGCAGAAATGAAAAATCTTGATATTAAGATAAATGCAGCAGTAAAAACCGTTATAATCACTGAAAGCATACTGCATCAGGTTTATCTGATGGTGTATGTTTACGGAGCACTTGAATTTGCGTAAAAGGGAGTTGAGTAACAGATGAACAGAAAGACCGGAGTAATACTTTCTTATGTATTACTCGTTGTTGAAATTTTTTCAACACTTTTATTCACTCCGTTTTTAATTCGCACGCTCGGTCAGTCTGAATACGGAATTTATCAGTTAATTATATCTATAACAGCATATCTGGCGATGCTCGATCTTGGTGTAGGAAATTCGGTAATAAGATATATTGCAAAATATCGTGCACTTAACGATCATTTATCACAACGTAAATTTTTAGGTATCACAACAATATATTACACAATAATTGGTGTTGTCGTTTTGATTGTCGGCGGAGTTATACTTGCAAATTTCTCCTCAATCTTCGCAAAAGGATTGAATGACGGAGAAATTGAATTGGCAAAGAAACTGTTCCTTGTTACTATTATGGGTACGGCATTTTCACTTTCAACATCAGCTTTTTCAAATATAGTTATAGCATACGAAAGATTTTCTGTATCGAAAGGAACTGTAATCATTCTTAATCTGGTGAAGATCGGTGCAAGCGTTCTTGCCTTGGTCATGGGAATGGGAAGCTACGGAATAGTAGTTGTTCACTTTATCGTAACAGTATTAACAAGGCTGGTATATATCTTTTATGTGCTGTTCAGGCTGAAAATCACTCCTTTATTTAAAGATTTTGATTTCAAATTCATCAAAGAAGTTGCATCCTATTCGTCATTTATTCTTCTTCAGATGGTTGCAGGCAACATAAACGGATTAGCAAATCAGGTATTGTTGGGAATATTTGCTGAAGGAGCTGCCGTAATAATCGGAATATACGGCATAGGAGCACAGATCTTGCAATATTTTAAAACATTGGGTTCACATTTCACAAGCGTTCTTATGCCCGGACTTGTTAAACTGGTAGAAAGCGGTGCGGGAAGCAAACAGTATGAAAAAGAGATGATACGAATAAGCAGAATTGTTTTTATGGCATTGTCTCTTGTGTGGATTGTTTTTGCAGTTAACGGTAAGGATTTTGTTATTCTCTGGGCAGGTGAGCAGAATCAGCAGGCATATTTTGTTGCTTTGGTTCTGATGCTTCCTCAGATGCTTTCATATACTCAGGGGGTCGGCTTTCAATTGCTTCAGGCTATGGCGAAACATAAGGTTCCCTCAATAATCACTTCGGTTTCTGCTATACTTAATATATTTTTGACTATTATTCTTATCCAATGGAATCCTCTTATAGGAGCGACATTGGGTGCGTTTATCGCATTGTTCCTGTGTGAATATATTGTTATGACAATAATGTATAAAAAACTTATAGGCATCAGTCTGATTTCATACTACAAAGGTCTGCTTAAAGGAATTTTGCCTTGTCTTATTTTAACATTCGCAGGTGGTTTGCTGTTCAGGCTTTTGGATTTAAGTAAGTTCGGATGGTTAGGATTTATTGTAAATTGTGCAATAATGATTGCAATTTATGGCATAACTATGTTATTATTCGGATTGAATGATTATGAAAAATCTCTGATCTTTAAGCCTATAATGAAAATATTAAAGAAATTCCATATTGTAAAGGAAGTATAAGATATGTTTAAAAACAAAACCTTAATGATTACCGGTGGCACAGGTTCATTCGGTAATACAGTTCTCAGAAGATTTTTGGAAACTGATATCGGGGAAATCCGCGTATTTTCCCGCGATGAGAAAAAGCAGGATGATATGCGTCACGAATTTCAGCAAAAATTCCCTGAAGTTGCCGATAAGCTTAAATTCTATATCGGCGATGTTCGCGATTTGCAGTCAGTGAAGAATGCAATGCACGGTGTTGACTACATCTTCCACGCAGCAGCACTTAAACAGGTCCCGTCCTGCGAATTTTTCCCGGTAGAAGCAGTTAAAACCAATGTTTTAGGTACTGACAATGTGCTTACAGCTGCAATTGATGAGGGTGTAAAGTGTGTAATCTGTCTTTCAACGGATAAGGCTGCATATCCCGTAAACGCTATGGGCACATCAAAAGCAATGATGGAAAAGGTAGTAGTCGCAAAATCAAGAACTGTCAGCCCCGAAAAGACAAAAATTTGTTGTACCCGTTACGGTAATGTTCTTTGTTCAAGAGGTTCTGTTGTTCCGCTTTGGATTGATCAGATTCGTGAGGGCAAGCCGATTACAATTACCGAGCCTGCAATGACGAGGTTTGTAATGAGTCTTGAAGAAGCAGTTGACCTTGTTCTCTTTGCTTTTGAAAACGGCGAAAGCGGAGACATTCTTGTTCAGAAGGCACCTGCTTGCACAATTGAGGTTCTTGCAGAAGCTGTCAAAGAACTCTTCGCTCCTGACACGGAAATCAAGGTTATCGGTATCCGTCACGGTGAAAAAATGTATGAGACTCTTCTTACGAACGAGGAATGCGCAAACGCTATTGATATGGGCAATTTCTACCGTGTTCCTGCTGATAAGCGTGGTCTTAACTATGATAAGTATTTCAAGGACGGCGACAAGGAGAGAAATACTCTTACGGAATTTAATTCAAATAATACGGATCTCTGGACAGTTGAACAGGTTAAGGAAAAGCTTCTCAGCCTTTCATATATTCAGAACGAGCTTGCAAACTGGAATAAATAACAGAGGAATAAGTATATGAAAATTCTTGTTACGGGTGCAAAAGGCTTTGTGGGTAAAAACCTTGTTGCAACACTCAATACAATTAAAGAGGGGAAAAACAAGACCACCGAACTGCATGACGATCTTGAAATATGTGAGTTTGATATTGATACGGATAAGGCGTTGCTCAGCGAGTATTGTGACGGCTGTGATTTTGTTGTGAACCTTGCCGGTGTGAACAGACCGCAGAAAACGGAAGAGTTTATGGAAGGCAATTTCGGTTTTGCCTCCACGCTTATTGAAACTCTAAAGAAGCTCAATAATACCTGTCCTGTGTTGCTTTCATCTTCAACTCAGGCGGCACTTGATAACCCCTACGGTCAAAGCAAAAAAGCAGGGGAGGATCTCTTCTTTGACTATTCAAAGGAAACGGGAGCTAAAGTGCTTGTTTACCGCTTCCCTAATGTGTTCGGAAAATGGTGCAGACCTAATTACAACAGTGCTGTTGCAACATTTTGTAATAATATTGCCCACGATTTGCCTATTCAGGTTAATGACAGAAATCATCCGATGACTCTTGTTTATGTTGATGACGTTGTGAATGAAATCATCAACGCAATCTGCGGAAAAGAAACAAAAGACGGCGATTTTTGTAAGGTTCCCGTTGAGCATAAAATAACTCTTGGTGAAATCGTTGATCTTATTTATTCTTTTAAAGAAAGCAGAGATAATAAAATGGTTCCCGATATGACGGAGGGAAGCTTTTCAAAGAAGCTTTACAGTACATATCTGTCATATCTGCCGGAGGACAAGTTCTCTTATCCGCTGAAAATGAATATAGACAACAGAGGTTCATTTACAGAAATTCTCAGAACAGTAAATAACGGTCAGTTTTCTGTGAATATTTCAAAGCCCGGTATCACAAAGGGACAGCACTGGCACCACACAAAGAATGAAAAATTCCTTGTGGTCGCAGGAAAAGGTGTAATTCGTTTCAGAAAAATCGATAGTGATAAGGTTATTGAGTATTTCGTTTCGGGCGAAAAGCTTGAAGTGGTTGACATTCCCACCGGTTACACGCATAATATTGAAAATCTCGGTGATACGGATATGGTCACATTTATGTGGTGTAATGAGTGCTTCAATCCTGAAAAACCCGACACATTCTTCTTGGAGGTCTGAAAATGAAACTTGATTATTCAGATATTAAATTTAAGGATAACGGTAAGTTAAAGCTTTTGATTATCGTCGGAACTCGTCCTGAAATCATTCGCCTTGCAGCCGTTATCAACAAATGCCGTGAATATTTTGACTGTATTCTGGCTCATACAGGTCAGAACTATGATTACAATCTTAACGGTGTATTCTTTAAGGATCTGAAGCTGAAAGATCCTGAGGTTTATATGGATGCGGTCGGAGATGATCTCGGTGCCACGGTGGGCAATATCATAAACTGTTCTTATAAGCTGATGGCTCAGATTAAACCCGACGCAATGCTCATTCTCGGCGATACAAATTCTTGTCTTTCAGCAATCCCCGCAAAGAGACTTCATATTCCGATTTTCCATATGGAAGCAGGTAATCGTTGCAAAGATGAGTGCCTTCCTGAAGAGACAAACAGAAGAATTGTTGATATAATCTCTGATGTAAATCTTGCATATTCGGAGCATGCAAGAAAATATCTTCACGAATGCGGACTTCCCAAGGAGCGTGTATATGTGACAGGCTCACCTATGGCAGAGGTGCTTCGCAATAATCTTGCCGATATTGAGGCTTCGGATATCCATTCAAGACTCGGACTTGAAAAAGGCAAATATATTCTTCTCTCGGCACACAGAGAGGAAAATATTGATACTGAAAAGAATTTCCTTTCTCTTTTCAACGCAATCAATAAAATGGCAGAAAAATATGATATGCCGATTCTTTATTCCTGCCATCCGAGAAGCAGAAAACGTCTTGAAACAAGCGGATTTGTACTTGATAAAAGAGTTATTCAACATGAGCCACTCGGTTTTCATGATTATAACTGTTTACAGATGAATGCTTTTGCTGTTGTTTCGGATAGCGGAACACTTCCCGAGGAAAGCTCATTCTTTACATCAATCGGAAAGTCCTTCCCGGCAGTCTGCATACGCACATCAACCGAAAGACCCGAAGCTCTTGATAAAGCTTGCTTTGTGCTTGCAGGTATCAGCGAAAAATCACTTCTTCAAGCCGTAGATACCGCTGTCAGTATGAATGTAAACGGAGATATGGGAATTCCCGTACCGGATTATGTTGATGAAATAGTTTCAAATAAAGTTGTGAAGCTTGTTCAGTCATATACAGGTGTGGTTGACAAAATGGTCTGGAGAAAAACAGAAGACTAAAAAATAACTCCTTGAACTAATCGGTTCAAGGAGTTTTTTGTTTTTATAATCCGGATTTGTCAAATATTTCCCTCATAATATCAGCACTTTTTTGGTCAACATCCGAAATCATTTGCTTCTTATGTTTCAGATCGTCTCGTTTAGTGAAAAAGTATTTAAAAAATCTTACAACCCAGAATATAGGTAATAAAATCGGAACCTTTTCCAAAACGGGATAAATGAGTGACATATGCTTGATATTCGGGAAAAGAGCGTCAATATATCGCTGTATTTTCTTTTTCTTTGTTCTTGCCAGAATAGATGCTTCGGAAGCGTTTTTAACAGGAGCGCCAAAGACGATATAATTTTCCATTATAGTAAGCGACTCATTGTATTCTCCGTCGCAGTCAAACATACATTTATAAAGTTTAATAATATTTTCTGCAAAAGCTTTAATTCCGAGCTTATCAAATTCACGAAAGATATACTCAAAGTCGAGTTCACTTTCATATTTTTTATGCATCAGATACAAATCCATCATAGGTCTGAAACATGACCCGACTTCAATATAATGCTCCGTAAGGTGAGCAAGAGTGTAGATGAACAAATCATTTAATGACATGCAGTATTCATATTCACTGACTTTTTCAGCACGCTTCCATACATCAAGGAAATAATCGTGCATAAAATATCCGTCAACGAAAAGCATCTGATGTAATTCAATGGTGAGGAAGGGCTGTTTAATAAAAACAATGTCCTTTCCGTTATTCATTTCCTGAGAATAGTTTCGGTCAAGAAAAATTTTTTTGCCAAGGTTTACGTCATCCTTGTGGACAAGAATATCCATATCCACCATAAAGCGTATTTCGGGGGAGGAATACAGATTTTTAAGATGAGTACCCTTAAGAAACATGTATTTTATCTTACTTTCAGAAAATTTATTTCTGATAAATGATATCTCTTCAGTCTGGCTGGCATCACGCATAACATGTGAAATATATACTCTCTCAACGGTTTTTTTAACGTTTTCCGAAACCTTTATGCTTCCGCTTTTGATTGCCTGATACATTATTCCCTGGACGGTATTGTGTTGCGATAACTTAATAATATCAGCAACATCAACGTCATCCGGACAAACGGGTATAGGCTGTCCGTTAATACAGGCGGCAACCATTTTAAGAAAATATTTTTTTGCACACATTTTGTCTGACATTATCTGAATAACCTCTTCAATTTTCTTGACGGAATCAGAATGAATTTTCTGAGCGGAATTATATTAGTCCATATAAGACTGTATAACCTGTATAAAGGGGAGGATACCTTGAACTTTTTGCCTTTTCTTGTAATGGAGCTTACCCTTGCGATTATGTGACGGCTTCGGATTCCATATTCTTTTTGCCATTGGTTATCACCGCAAAGAATGTATCCGTTTTTGTTTTTGCCAACAATTCTGTGTAATACAAAATGTCCGTCATCACGTCGGTAAAAAATGATATCACTCTTATCGGGAGAGTCACATTTGACAATCTCTACCGAGTCTCTTCCCCAGACAAGAAGCGGCAACATGCTCGTTCCCGTGATGGGTAACTGAACTGTGCCTCCGATTTCAAGCTGTTCTTGAATCAGCGGATAAAGCTCATCAAGTGAGACTTTGATTTTATTTGGTTTTTCCATATTACTACCTCACTTGAATATGTTAATCATATTATAAATAATTGAGCTGCAAATGTCAATGAGAACGACTCTTCCTCAAGGAATTAACGGCATTGAATACCGCTGCTGAGATGATTATAATATATCCTGCAAAACTCCATATATCAGGCAAATCACCGAATACAACAAGACTTAAAAGTGTTGTAAAGATAATTTGCGAGTAGTCGTAAACTGAGATTTCTTTTGCAGGAGCCTTACTGTAAGCGGCTGTTATGAAGAACTGTCCTCCTCCCGCACTGAGACCTGCAAGGATAAGATAAAGCCATTGATTTGCAGACATCGGTTTAAAATCGAAAATGAGCCACGGTGATGTAACCA
This sequence comes from uncultured Clostridia bacterium, assembly GCA_937920235.1. Classification (GTDB taxonomy): domain Bacteria; phylum Bacillota; class Clostridia; order Oscillospirales; family Acutalibacteraceae; genus Fimenecus. The sequence continues at coordinate 33,880 of CALGUK010000043.1, forward strand.
CGCACGAGAATAATGAGAAGTAAAAGATTACAAGCGGACCTTTAAATCCGTTTTGGGTGAGTTTTCTTACATAAGCATAAGCAAGACCTGCGGCAAGTCCTCCCGCAAAACCTGCAATTCCCGGTATTGCATCAAAGGAGAATGAGGGCTTCATAACAAACAGAGCGCCTGCAAATGCAGTTATAACTGCAAGCAACTGCTTCCAATCAGCTTTTTCTTTCAGAACAAAAAATGAAAAGATGACTGCAAAAAAAGGGGAGAGCTTATTAAGCATAGAGGCATCTGCCAGGTTTATACGGCTGACAGCGTAGAAGTTGCAAAGTATCCCCAATGTGCCGGCGACAGAACGGATAAGCAGATATCCGATGTTTTTTCCTCGAGGAATTTCCCAGATATGATTTTTTGAGATGATTATTGCGGCAAAAACCATTGCAACGGCATTTCTGAAAAAGCTTTTCTGAATTATGGGCAAATCACCTGAAAGCTTAACAAAAAGTCCCATAAGGGCAAAGAAAAATGCAGAAATAATAATATAGACAATTCCCTTTGCCTTGTCATTTTTGACCATAAAATCACCTTTGTATAAATAATAAATGTTGTTCAAACTGTTGATATTATAACCGGACTCAATATGAATAAAACCGGCGTTGCATTCTTGCGAACACAACGCCCGGACAGTATCAAATGTTATGCTTTTAATTTTTTATTCCGCATCTTTGTTATCGAAATCTACGTTTTCCATATTGTCAGCGTGAGCTGAAAGTGCGTCTGCAGTTTCCTCATCTGACTGTAATTTGCCGTTGTTAACGATAAGATTTGTAACGATACCGAAGATAAGAGCGGTTGCAAGTGCGGTAACTGTAAGGAGAGGTCCGCCTGTAGCAGGGTTTGTACCGAAGTTAAGAGCAAGTCCCCCGATACCTGTTACAAGAATTGCACTTACAACATAGAGGTTTTTGCTGTTACCAAGGTCAACCTTGCGAAGCATCTGAAGACCTGATACAGCAATAAATCCGTAAAGAGCAACACAAGCGCCGCCCATTACACATTTTGGGATAGAGTTGATAAGAGCAACAAACGGAGTGAAGAAGGAAAGAATCATACATCCGATTGAAGCAACAATAATTGAGATAACAGAAGCATTACCCGTGATTGCGACGCAACCGATTGATTCACCGTAAGTTGTGTTTGCGGCACCGCCGAATATAGCACCTACAATCGATCCGAGACCGTCACCGACAAGTGTTTTGTCAAGACCGGGATCTTTGATGAGGTCTTTGTTGATGATTGAACCGAGGTTCTTGTGGTCAGCAATGTGCTGTGCAAGCTCAACAACACCGATCGGTACGAATGTCATTGCTATATTACCGATTGCAGCGGCATCAATGGGAAGAACACCTTCCGGATGCTCTGTAATAGCCTTGAGAATTGTGAATTTGGGATAGTCAACAATTGACTGAATTGTGAAAGGATCAAAAACTGCCTTAAATGAGTCAAAGCTGAGAATCTGAAGAGCTGCAATATCAGCAGCGTTACCAATGAGAGTGAGGATAAGTGCAAAAATGTATCCGACACCTACACCGATAATAAATGGAATGAGACGAAGATTTTTTGAACCCTTGACGGATACGATTACGATTGTAAGGAATGTAACAGCACCGATGAGAATGGTTACAAGGTTATAGTCAGTACCGCCGTTTGTCGACATCCAGCTTGTAGCTGTACCTGAGAGTGAAAGACCGATAAGAGTAACGATAGGTCCGATGATAACTGCAGGCATAATCTTGTTAACCCAGCCTGAACCGATAGCCTTGATAATGAGTGCGAGAACTACATATACAAGTCCTGCGAAGGCAACACCGATAAGGACACCCCAGTATCCGTAATTCATACCGATAACCGCAGCGTAAGCGCCGAGGAAAGTGAAAGAAGAACCGAGGAATACGGGACTCTTACGCTTTGTACATATGGTATAGACAATAGTTCCGATACCTGCACCGAAAAGTGCTGCTGCAGGGTCAAATGTCAATGTATTGCCATTGCTCATAGCATATGTTGACATAAGAATCGGGACAAGCAGTGTAGCAGCCATAATTGCAATCATCTGCTGGAATGCAAAAATTACGGTCTGACTGAACTTAGGGCGATCGTTGACATCATAGATAAGTTTCATTTGAACAACTCCTCTTGTATTTTTACCCGATAACATAAAATAAAACCCTGCCGAAATCGGCAAGGCTTATATGCAACAGAAAAAATTATGTAATATGCTACACATTGATCTTGCCTGTTTTTTGCTATCAGGTCATCTTATGTAGTATATCATATTGTGTATTTTAATGTCAATAATTTTAGAATAAAGTCTGATAATTTTATTCAGATAAAAATTTCTTCAGTTCATCTGTTTCATTCTCTGTAAACACGCGGTAGCCGGATTTCAAAAACAATTCCGCTGCCACTCCGTTTCCCTTGGTTTTGTTTCCCGAGAATGTGCCGTCATAAATGATCCCCTTACCGCAAGACGGACTGTTTGCTTTGAAAACAACAGCATCGGCTTGGTTTGTTTCAGCGATGAAAAGAGCTGTATGAGCCCCTTTTGTGTATTCATAAGTAACATCTTTGCCGTGATTGCTGATCACCTTATCACCGACAATTTCGGCAGGATGGCGCGGAGTGGGTAATCCGCCCAACTGCTCGGGACAAACGGGAATGAGCGTATGTTTTTCTGCCAGTTTAATTAATTCTTCGCATTTACAGTTATCACCTTTATATCGGCAGTCACATCCGAGAAGACAGCCACTTACAATTATTTTTGCCATTGTTAAACTCTCCTGTTTTTTAAAAATTATATCATAGCTAAACAGCGGTGTCAATTTGATTTAACTTGCAAAAAACGGGATAATATGCTATAGTAATAATGAAAAAATTCAGAAATGAGGATGTATATATGTCGGACTTTACAAAAAACTTAACAAGCTTCAACGACCATCCGCTCGTTGCCCATAAGGTAACGCACCTTTGTGACATAAACACGGGTTCAAAGGAATTCTGTGAAATTGTTGATGAACTTACAATGCTTATGGGATATGAAGCGCTCAAGGACCTTAAAACAAAAAATGTTCCCATTCAGGCACCGCTTGCGGATTTTGATTCTCCTGTGCTTGCAGAGGATTTTACGATAGTTCCGATTCTGCGTGCCGGTCTCGGAATGGTTGACGGCCTCCGCAGACTTTCTCCTACGGCAAAAGTCGGTCATATAGGACTCTACCGAGATGAAAAAACTCTTAAACCTGTTACATACTATTATAAGATGCCTGTTGATATCACAAAAGGCCCTGTAATTATCGTTGATCCGGCACTTGCAACGGGAGGCAGCGTTGATGCATCAATAGATTACCTCAAAAAAGAGGGATGCACCAATATTAAGGTTATGTGTATTTTTGCATCTGATGTCGGTGTGAAGCTTCTTTATGAAAAACACCCGGATGTTAAAATATATGCCGCTCAGTATGTTCCCGGAGGACTTAATAAGGACGGATATATCGTAACTGCAGCAGGTGATGCGGGTGACCGTATCTGTGGTACTTGCAGTTATAAGCCGGCAAGACCTGCCAAACCGTGATTTGTCATAAAGTAACCAGCCCGACAGACTATTCTGTCGGGCTTTTTATAAAAAATCAACGACTTTTTTGTAAACACTTGCATTTTTCTGTATCTTATAGTAGAATCTACAAAAAACAAAGGGGACGACTATGAGAATATTTTTAGTATGTTTATGTGCCTGGTTTGTTGCACAGCTTTTAAAGGTTATCATTAATTCAATCAAATATGCTGTTGATAAGAAAAAAGGCAATGTTGCGAAAAAGGTTACAATCGAAACACTTTTCAAATTAGGCGGTATGCCGAGCTCACATACGGCAACGGTTATTTCACTATGTACCTGTATCGGTGCTCTTGAGGGATGGGATTCAACCATTTTTTCCGTTGCAGGTGTTTTTGCGTTTATTACAATGTTTGATGCCGTCAAGGTGAGACTTCCTATGGGCAAGCTGACTGATGCATTTAATACGGTTCGTGAGGCTGTACTCGGCAAGGATTTGAAAAAGCTTAAAAAGGTTGAAGGACATACAATTCCTGAGGTTATAGGCGGCTTTGTTGTCGGAGCAGGTGTTGCATTGTTAATTCTTAAATTCACACCGTTATTTCCCGAATATGTGTCTGTTTTTGAGACATTATTCTGATAGTACATAATATATAAGGGCGATTCTAAACAATCGTCCTTTTTCTTTTTTATTGCAAATAAATATCTGTTCTGCTACAATAATAAAAAACACTCTCAAAGGAGAATTCATTATGAAATACAGGGGATTTATACTGAAAACCGACGAAAAGGATTTGTCAGTTATTTCAGAATACATCGTATCGGATAAAAAAGAATATGTAATGTTTGAATTTGAAGAAAAAGACATTACAGATATTTTGGACTGTCTCAGTAAACTTTTGAATACCCCTTTATGCGGAACCTTGAACTGCTTGGGCGAAAATGATTATATTTACGAAATATCTGCTGACGGAGTATCCGAAACACAGATGAAAGCGTCAGTAAGGCAGAATATAAAACTTCTTAAACGCGTATACAGATATAATTCTGAATATAAAAAGCAGTTTTCCGATATTATTGAGAATTGTTCTGAAACGGGCAGTATAGCAAAAAAATCGCTTTTAAAATTTGAATCTCGGATTTTTGTGAGTAAGGAAAGCAAAATTGCATTTAATTACAGAATTAAAAAAGCGAAAACAGATAATAAACCTCTTGTGATTTTTCTGCACGGCGGCGGATGTATAGGAATTGATAACATTAAGCCGTTATTTGAATATTACAGTAATCATATTGCTGAAAAGCTTAAAAAGTATGACTGCAATATCCTGATACCTCAGTTTCCGTATTACAGTATGGTTGATATGTTTTCATATTCTGATCCGGTAAAACAACTTTCGGAGTTTATAGCTGATGAAACGAATTCGGATAAAAACAGAATATACATTTTCGGAACATCTTTCGGAGGGCATCGAACCTGGGAATCTGCTTATGATTATCCCGATTATTATGCCTGTGCAATGTCCGTTATGGGAGCTTTAGACACAAATTATAGGGGCGGAGTTGATTACGAAAAACTTAAACAGATACCGATTTTAGTCGCACACGCTTCTGATGATAAAACGGTACCGGTTGAAAGAAATGATGAAACCGTAAAAATGCTTGAGGATATTTCTTCAAACATAAAATATATCCGATGGAATAAATATGGTCACCGAATGGTAACCAGATTTTATAAAAGAGAAAATTGGGATAAATGGATGTTTACACAAAGTTTAGAAAAAAGATAAAGGGAAATTACTATGAAAAAATATAATCTGAACGGAAAATGGAATATGACACGTGTTGCGACGGGGGAGATATATGAGGTGTCGGTGCCGTCCGATAATTATACCCAACTGCTTGAGCTCGGTGTTATTCCGGACCCGTATTATAAAGATAACGAAAAGCTGGTTGAATGGATAGGCAGAGAAGACTGGTCTTATGAAAGGATATTCAATTTAACAGAAAATGATCTTAACAATCGCAAAATTTTACTCATTTGCAAAGCACTTGATACTCTTTGCGATGTTTATGTGAACAATGTTCTTGTCGGCAGGGGTGAAAATGCTCACCTCAGATATGAATTTGATATAAAAAATGCGGCAAGAACAGGGGAGAATACTCTGAAAATTATGTTCTTTTCACCGACAACCTATGCTGAAAAGAAACAGTCGGAAAAACCGATTCCGAAGAATTGCAACGGTACCGACGGTGCGGCATATATTCGCAAGCCCCATTGCCATTTCGGTTGGGACTGGGGTCCCCATATCCCGCTTTCAGGTATTACTGACAATATTTCCGTAATCTGCTTCGACAACAGATTAGAAGATATTGAAATCAGGCAAATCCACGAAAACGGTAAAGTAACTGTTAAAATCAACCCAAAAGTAGACGGTGAGGGCGAAGTAACAGCTAAAATTACTTGTCCTGACGGCACGGAAATGCTAATCGAAAACAATGAAATCCTCATTGAAGACCCTGAACTCTGGTGGACTAAAGAATTAAGCGGAAAAGAAAAGCAACCGCTTTACACAGTAGTTGCAACTCTCGGTGATACAGAAATCATCAAGAAAATCGGTCTTCGTACAATCCGTCTTGACCGCAGTACAGATATTTTTGGCAGTAATTTCTGCTTCTATCTTAACGATATTCCCATTTTCGCTAAAGGCGCTAACTGGATAATTGCAGATAGTCTTATGGGCAGAACAACAAATTCAACCTATGATTATTACATAAATTCAGCCTTCGAAGCTAATTTTAATATGCTTCGAATCTGGGGCGGTGCTTATTACGCACCTGATTATTTCTATGAGCAATGCGACGAAAAAGGTCTTCTCTTGTGGCAAGATTTTATGTTTGCTTGTCTTATGTACCCATTCTATGAAGACGATTTCCGTGAAAATGTGTTAAAGGAAATTGAGTATAATGTTAACAGAATTAAATCTCATCCGTCACTCTGTCTTTGGGGCGGTAATAACGAGATTGAAACAATGTTCTCATATATGCCCGAAACGCTTAAAATCGTCAAGTGGTATAAAAAATTCTTCTACGAAATCTTAAAGAATTTAGTCGCAAAGCTTGACCCCGACACACCATATATTGAGACTTCACCGATTGGAGAAGGCTTCCGTAAGGGTGTAACGGGAGATGACCACGGTGATACGCATATGTGGACAGTTTGGCACGGTCAGAAGCCACTTAATTATTACAGGAACCGTCCAACTCGTTTTTGCAGTGAATTCGGTCTTGAATCCTTGCCGTCAATGGACGCTGTCCGTCAGTTTGCCGAAGAAAAGGATTATAACATCACAAGTGATATTTTTAATTCTCATCAAAAGTGCAGAAACGGTAACAGAAAAATGCTTTATTACTTGCTTGAAAAGTATTATGAGCCACAAAAATTCGAAGATTTAATCTATATGACAAATCTTATTCAAAAGGAATGCATTCAGGATGCAACTGAGCATTGGCGACGTCATCGCGGCAGATGTAACGGGTCACTTTTCTGGCAGTATAATGACTGCTGGCAAGCTCCTTCTTGGGCAAGTGTTGACTTTACCGGCAAATGGAAAGCACTTCAATATGCTTCGCGTCATTTCTTTGAGCCTGTTTGCATTTCTGTTCAAGAAACAAAGAAAGATTATGAAATCTATGCAATCAATGATTTGAGAGAAGAAAAAAATGTTAAAATTACTATTGCTCTCTCAACTGTTGATGGTAAAGTTATTTCTTCAAATGAGCTTACAAAAACTCTCGCTCCACTTTCAAACGAATGTGTGTTTGGTGCAGATATTAAAGGAAACAAAAAAGAAATTTTCTTGTCAGTTAAAATGTTTGAAAATGATATACTCATTTCAGAACGCACTAAAATCTTTGTTCCCGACCGTGATTTAAAGCTTAAACCCAATACAATCAAAAAATCAGTTTCATATGAAAACGGTGAACTTAAAATCAAGCTTATTTCACCCGTATTCTGCCGAAGTATTATGGTGGATATTCCCGATTTTTGCATTCCGTTCAGTGATAACTATTTTGATTTACTTCCCAATGAAGAAAAAAATATAATAGTAAAAGCAGACAAAAAATACGATGTAACAGTAAAATCTCTTGCTGATGTTCCGGTGAAGGCCTCAAAACTTAAAGTCTCAATTTTCAGAACAAAGTTCTTCTTTGAACCTGAAAATCTTGCGAATTGGTTTTACTATACCGTAAATTGAAATCTTGACACAAAAAGCTTCTTTTAGTACAATTGTTACAGAAACAAAATAAAGGATGATATTATGAAAAAGTATATTGCAATTTTCCTTGTGCTTGTATTGACAGTTTTCTCTTTTGCCGCCTGTAATAAGGAAAGCGGCGGAAACGATGATAATACACCGGTAGAGAAGTTTGATGAAGAAAAACTCAAGGAGACATGGAAGGAAGGAGAGGTTACCTTTGCCAACGGAAACAAGGTTTCTTTTCCCTGTACGGTAAACGACGTTATTGAAGCGTCGGGTATGAACTATGAAAATCCTGCTTATTTTGAATCTGTCAAGATAGAGGCAGGAGAAACCGAGACGGTTCAGTTGGAATCCGAGGATACTAAATTCAAGATTGACTGTAAAAATTCCGGTAAGGAAGCTATCGGTATAGGTGAAGCAAGTGTTACGGGATTTAATTTCTACAATGCTGCTGAGGGCAACAAGAAAATTACCGTTTCAGCAGGGCTGACAGTCGGAATTTTACGCAAGGATGTTGAGGACGCTCTCGGAATACCCGAGGGAAAAACTCCTGAAGATAAGGTTTATACATATAAGTCAGAAACGGCAAACGGTCAGAAAATGAGACTTTCAGTTTCGTTCAATTCAAGCGGACAGGTCAATTCAATTTCATACAAGCTTGACAAATAACAAAACAGGACGGATTTATATATCCGTCCTGTTTTGTTATTCCCCGATACAGAAATCCCTGTCGGCAGAGATTATTTTCACTTCGCAAAGCTGTCCCACAATGCCACGGCTCATTTTGACCGGTGTATAATTTGGTGTGTAACCGAAATATGCTCCGTCTTTTTGCTTTTCTTCAACAAGCACAGGCAGAACCTTGCCGATTTGCTTTTTCAGAAAATTGCTTCGTATTTTTTCGGCTGTTTCAGAAAGAGAGGCGACTCTTTGCGACTTGATACCTTTTTCAACCTGACAATCCATTTTGTCGGCAACAGTTCCGCTTCGTCGTGAATAAGGAAAAATATGTATTTTTTCAAATCCGACCTTTTCCGCAAAGACTTTTGTTATTTCAAAGTCCTCATTATTTTCATAGGGGAATCCGACCATTATATCCGTGGTGATTGTGCAGTCTTCAAATGTGCTTCTCAGCTTATTGCACAGCTTGTAATATTCATCACTCGTATAATGTCGGTTCATCTTCTTCAGTATTTTATCACACCCGCTTTGAAGAGAAATATGAAATTGAGGACAGAGCTTATCACATTTGGAAAGCTGTTCAATCAGTTCGTCGGTAATGTGATCTGGTTCAAGAGAACCGAGACGTATTCGCTTGACTTTTTCATTTTCATTTACCGCAGAAACAGCATCTGCAAGAGTCAGCTCCGTACCCTTGCCGTAGGCGGAAAGATTTATTCCGACAAGCACAATTTCAATATATCCGTTTTTCGTCAGAGCGTTAACTTCCTCTTTTATACATTCAAGACTTTTCCAACGTACTCTTCCTCTTGCTTTAGGAATTATGCAATAAGAACAAAATCTGTCGCATCCGTCTTCAATTTTAAGTATTGCACGGGTACGCTCCTCAAAATTACTTATTCCTGGAGAGATAAGCGGTTCACCGGCGCAGTGCTGCTCGAGATGCATTGTTCGGCATCCGGTTTTGAAATATTCGTTTAATGAGTTTATCAAAAGCTTGTTGTTTTTGTTGCCGAGAACTATGTCTGCTTCGATCAGATTTTCAGCCATCTGCGGAAACGATTGTGGCATACAGCCCGTCAAAACAACACACGACAGAGGATACCTGCTTTTGTAGTGCCTTACGCACTGCCTTGTTTTTCGGTCGCTTTCGCTCGTAACAGTACAGGAATTGATAACAAAAATATCGGCTTCGTTTTCATTTTCCGTAATTTCATATCCGCTTTTCAAAGCCTGCTCACGCATTTCCTGGGTTTCATATTGGTTAACCTTGCACCCGAGCGTGTGGAAAAATATTTTCATAATCCTACCTCCGATTTAATAACTGTAACATTATATCACATATTTTCTTTTTTTCATATATCTATTTACTATCTTCATATACTTTTTCGGAGGGATATGAATGAAAAAAATATTATCTGTTATATGTTGTCTGCTGATTATGCTGTCTGTATCGGTTCCTGCGTTTGCGGCACAGGAAACAGAGGCCGGCACATTATCGGCAAAATCCGCAATTCTTGTCGATATTGCAACAGGTCGCGTATTGACACAGTTAAATCCGGATGAAAAGCTTTCTCCTGCATCAATCACAAAGGTAATGACAATTTTGTTGACTGTCGAGGCTTTGGAAGACGGTAAGATTTCTTTAGAGGATAATGTGACCGCAAGCCAAAACGCTTCTTCCAAAGGCGGTTCACAGATTTGGCTCAAGGAAGGTGAGACAATGACCGTTCATGAGCTTCTGAAGGCGACGGTCGTGGCAAGTGCAAATGATGCCTGCACGGCTCTCGGTGAGTATATTGCAGGTGACGAAGCAAGCTTTGTATCTTTGATGAATAAAAGAGCGGCGGAATTGGGTATGACAAATACATGCTTTGAAAACTGTTCAGGCTTGGATGATACCGTGACAAACCATTATTCGACAGCTCGTGATGTTGCAACAATGAGCCGTGAACTCATGAAACACGATATGATACTCGAATATACAACAATATGGACCGATTCTCTCAGAAACGGCGAGACACAGCTTGTGAATACGAACCGACTTATACGCTATTATGACGGTGCAACAGGTCTTAAAACAGGTACAACATCAAAAGCAGGATATTGCGTAACCGCTACGGCAAAACGCGATTCAACATCTCTTGTTGCGGTAATTCTCGGAAGCGACAACAGTACGGAGAGATTTGAAGATGCAAAAAAATTACTCAACTGGGGGTTTTCCAATTATTCAACATATACACCTGAACCGGATTTATCTCTTATAACACCCGTGACGGTTTTGTGCGGCAAAGAAAAATCCGTTATTCCTGTTCCGAAAAATATCTCATCTATTACTGTTGAAAAAGGCTCAGATGAAAGAATGACACAGAGAATTGAACTTAGCACGGATGTGGAGGCTCCTGTGGAAAAGGGTCAGCTTCTCGGTAAAATATACTTTGAAATAGATGGTAAAACCGTAAGTGAATGTTCGTTGATAAGTGAAAATTCAGTTGAAAGAAGAACCATGGCTTATGTGTTTTCTCTTTTGTGGAGGAGTTTTGCAAAAAAATAATAAATTTCTATTGAAAAATATTGTGTTTTAGGGTAAAATATTAAAAACACTATTATAAAAAGCGAGGACTCATTCAAAATGGCGTTAAAACTTAACGATAAATATGTTAAGAATTTTATTACTGATGATGAACTTAGGGCTATGGCTCCTGCCGTTGCTGACGCACATCAGAAAATAATTGATAAAAGCGGTGAAGGTGCTGATTTTTTAGGCTGGGTCGACCTTCCTGTTAATTATGATAAAGATGAATTTGAGAGAATAAAAAAAGCAGCCGAAAAAATCAAGAAGGATTCAAAAGCTCTTGTTGTTATCGGTATCGGCGGCAGTTATCTCGGTGCCCGTGCAGCTATTGAATTCTGTACATCACAGAATTATAACCTTATTTCAAAGGATACGCCGAATATCTACTTCAGCGGCAATTCCATAAGCGGTAACGCTCTTTCAGAGCTTGTTGAGATGGTTAAGGATGTTGATTTTTCAATTAACGTAATTTCCAAATCGGGAACAACAACCGAGCCTGCAATTGCCTTCCGTATTTTCCGCGAGCTTCTTATCAATAAATACGGTGAGGAAGAAGCCTCAAAGAGAATTTATGTTACAACCGATAAGGCAAAGGGAACTCTGAAGGAGTTTTCAGACAAAGCAGGCTATGAGACATTTGTTGTGCCGGATGATGTCGGCGGCAGATATTCAGTTCTCACGGCAGTAGGTCTTCTTCCCATTGCCGTTGCCGGAATTGACATTGATAAGATGATGCAGGGCGCGGCAGATGCGCGTGAAGCATACAGTGTTTGTGACCTTGATAATAATGATTGCTATAAGTATGCGGCTCTCCGTAATATTCTTCACGGCAAGGGTAAGGCTGTTGAGCTTATGGTTGCTTATGAACCGGACTTCACTATGATGAATGAGTGGTTCAAGCAGCTCTACGGTGAGAGCGAAGGTAAGGACAATAAGGGTATTTTCCCGTCAAGTGTTGTTTGCTCAACTGACCTTCACTCAATGGGGCAGTATATTCAGGACGGTGTCAGAATGTTGTTTGAAACATCTGTTATGTTTACAAAGCCTAAGCGTGAGGTCGTAATCAAAGAGGATGAGGTCAACGCTGACGGACTGAACTTCCTGGCAGGTAAAACAATGGATTTTGTCAATCGCAAAGCATATCAGGGCACTTTACTTGCACACGTTGACGGCGGAGTTCCGAACATCTGCATTGAGGTTCCCGAAATGAGCGAATATGAGTTCGGCTATCTCGTTTACTTCTTTGAAAAAGCCTGTGCTGTATCCGGATACATTCTCGGTGTAAATCCGTTTAACCAACCCGGTGTGGAAAGCTACAAGAAAAACATGTTTGCTTTACTCGGCAAACCCGGTTATGAGGAGCAGGCAGCAGAGCTTCTTGCAAGACTTAACTGATAAAATCGGAAACGACCACCCATGATTGGTGGATAAATAAATATATAGGAGGAGATAATATGATTTCTCTTATTATCGGTAAAAAAGGAACAGGAAAAACAAAGGTACTCGTTGAGCACGTTAACGACGCTGTTCATGTATCAAGCGGTAATGTTGTATGTGTAGAAAAGGAAACAAAGCTTACATACGATGTAAACTATCGTGCAAGACTTGTTGCAACAGACGTATTTGCAATTTCAGGTTATGATGCATTCTACGGATTTTTGAGCGGCATTTGTGCAGGTGACCACGATATCACTGATATCTTTGTTGATGCAACATACAGAATTGCAGATGATACAGACAGAACAGGTGCTGAGCTTGCTGATTTCCTCAAGAAAGTCGATGCACTTTCAAAGATTTCTGATACAAAGTTCACATTCACAATCTCATCAGATCTTGATGATCTTCCCGAGGCAATGTTTGAGTATTGCGAAAAGATCAACTAATCAGTGAAAATGCGGCGGGAGTCAACTCCCGCCATTTTTCTGCGATTTTCTACAAAAAATATTCACTTTTTTTGTTGACAAAAACGAAATATAAATATATAATATTTAACGCATGTAATGAGGAATGTTTTATGAATATTCAACTTGAACAGATTTTTAATATTGAAGGCTCAGAAAAGGAGTTCAATTTCTGCTTTGAACCGGAATATGTTATTTCTGACGATATTTCACTTGACACGCCCGGTATTGCGGTTAGTGGTAAGATCGTGAATAACACGGGGATTGTGTCGTTGTCAGGAGTGGCTGAGTTTTCCGCAACCGTGGTTTGCAGTCGTTGTGCCGAGAACTTCAAGAAAAAATTTACTGTGAATATTGA
>CALGUK010000044.1 GCA_937920235.1 uncultured Clostridia bacterium
ACAGGGATATGGATGAGCTTGAGGAAATGCGCCTCGCAGATAAAAAATACGGTTCCACCAAACAAGGCATCGCCCCGTTTTATTCGGATAAATATCAGAAGAAGACCATTCTTGCGGGCGAGCTGTTCTACACGCAAGAACTGAAGGCTCATCTTGCAGACCTGATGGAATGGAAAAACCTTACCTTGACAAAGGTGTACGGCGCAAAGCCGTATACGATGGCAATGTTGGAAGAGTGGCTTGAAACTTATTGCGAAAAAATCAAACCTTATGTATGCGATACCGGTGTGTTTTTAAAAGATGCAAAGGAAAACGGTAAAAGTATTCTTTTTGAAGCACAGCTTGGCTCTCTCAGAGATCTGGATTACGGTATCTATCCTTATACAACCTCCTCCAACACAACGGCAGCCTATGCTCCCATTGGTTCGGGACTCCCGAGCGCAAAGATTGACGATGTAGTTGGCGTCGTAAAAGCCTACTCCACCTGTGTCGGTGAAGGTCCGTTTGTATGTGAAATGTTTGGCAACGAAGCCGAGGAGCTCCGCAAAAACGGCTTTGAGTACGGAGCAAAAACAGGCAGGCCACGCAGAGTCGGCCCCATTGATATCGTGGCAACACGATATGGTGTTGAGGTTCAGGCGGCAACGACGATTGCTCTTACCAAGCTGGATGTGCTCAGCTATATGGATAAGATTCCCGTTTGTACCCATTATCTGTTGAACGGTATGCAAACTGATCGTTTCCCGTTCCCTTCCGCGCTGAAAAATGCAAAACCGGTCATCGAATATTTTGACGGCTGGAAATGTGACATCTCCGGTGCACGTAGTTGGGATGACCTTCCCAAAGCGGCACAGGAATATGTGACCTTTATAGAAAAACAAATCGGCTGTCCCATCAAGTATGTTTCGGTTGGACCCGAAAGAGACAGCATCGTTATTAGATAGAACATAGAACGTTAGGAGTAGAAAATGCAATGGCGTATGCAATACTCAGGAAAGAAGACTTAAATCCTCAAATATTTCTGATGGAAATCCACGCACCGGCAGTGGCAAAGAAAGCCGAGCCGGGACAGTTTATAATTCTGCGAATCGATGAATACGGTGAGAGAGTGCCTTTCACTATCGCTGATTTTGACCGTGAAAAAGGCAGTGTAACCATTATTGTTCAGGCAGTCGGAAAAACCACAAAAGATCTTTCAAAATTAGAAGCCGGAGATACGGTGCTCGATTTTGCAGGACCTCTCGGAATGCCGACGCCCCTTGAAAATCTTAAAAAGGTTGCTGTTATCGGTGGTGGTCTCGGAACGGCGATTGCCTATCCACAGGCAAAGAAACTGAAAGCCCTCGGTGCAGAGGTTACGGTAATAGCAGGATTCCGCAGTACCGATTTCATCATCCTCCAAGATGAAATGCAGGCGGTATCCGATAAGTTGATTATTACCACCGATGATGGTTCTAACGGTGTTCAGGGCTTTGTTACCGACAGACTGAAGGAAGAGCTTGAAGCCGGCAACAAGTACGATGAAGTAATCGCCATCGGTCCTCTTATGATGATGCGTGCAGTATGTAAGCTTACCGAGCAGTATGGTATCCCCACCACTGTTTCCATGAACCCCGTTATGATTGACGGAACGGGAATGTGCGGCGGTTGTCGCGTCATTGTCGGCGGTGAAACGAAATTTGCCTGTGTGAACGGCCCTGATTTTGACGGACATAAAATCGATTGGGATGCAGCCATTAAACGCCAGCAGATGTTTAAGACTCACGAAAAACGTTCTTGTGACGAAGGAAAATGCAGAATCGGAAGGGGTGATCATCATGGCTAATATGAGAAACACAAAAAATCCGATGCCGGAGCAAGCGCCCTGTGTGCGGAATAAAAACTTCTTAGAGGTAACAACCGGATATACACCGGAGATGGCAATGGACGAAGCACAGCGATGTCTTAACTGTAAGCATAAGCCATGTATGCAGGGATGTCCCGTAGCCGTAAGGATCCCCGAGTTTATTGCAATGGTCGCTGAAGGAAACTTTGAAGAGGCATACGAGAAAATAACCGAAACCAACGCTTTGCCTGCTGTGTGTGGCAGAGTGTGTCCGCAAGAAAAACAGTGCGAAGCAAAATGTGTACGCGGTATCAAGGGCGAGCCGGTAGCCATAGGAAGACTGGAACGGTTTGTTGCAGATTACCATATGGCACACGGCGAAGATAGAATTACCGTACCGCAAAAGAACGGTAAGAAAGTCGCAGTTGTGGGTTCGGGACCTTCGGGACTTACCTGTGCCGGAGATCTTGCAAAGCTCGGTTATGAGGTGACGGTTTATGAAGCCTTTCATACGCCTGGCGGTGTATTGATGTACGGTATTCCGGAATTCAGGTTGCCGAAAAACATTGTGCAGACCGAAATTGATAAGCTGAAGAAATACGGTGTAAAAATCGAAACAAATACCATCATCGGTAAAACTCTCTTGGTAGATGAACTACTCGAAGATATAGGTTACGATGCTGTGTATATCGGCTCTGGTGCCGGACTTCCATCTTTTCTTGGAATTGAGGGTGAAGAACTGAATGGTGTGTATTCTGCAAACGAGTTTTTAACCCGAATCAATCTGATGAAGGGATATAAATTCCCTGAATACGATACGCCCGTTTATTGCGGCAAAAAGGTTGCGGTATTCGGCGGCGGTAATGTGGCAATGGATGCCGCAAGAAGTGTCAAGCGTCTTGGTGCCGAAAATGTATATATCATTTATCGGCGTGGCAAGGAAGAATTACCGGCAAGAGCGGAAGAGGTTGCTCACGCTGAAGAAGAAGGCGTAGAATTCCTGCTGTTGCAAAATCCGACCAAATTCATCGGGGGTGTTGACGGCTGGCTTAACGGAGTCGAGGTTGCAGATATGCAGCTCAGCGAACCCGACGCCAGCGGCAGAAGACGCCCGCAAGCGGTTGAAGGCTCCGAACACATAATCGAAATTGATACAGCGGTCGTTTCCATAGGTCAGACACCGAATCCGCTTATCAAGAAAACAACAAAAGGACTGGATACCAATACACGAGGTTGTATTATTGCTGATGAACAAGGTGCCACTTCCAAACCGTTTGTATATGCAGGCGGTGATGTAGTAACCGGTGCCGCAACAGTTATTCTTGCAATGGGTGCAGGTAAAACAGCAGCCCTTGCGATTCACGATAAATTACAGAACAAGGAGATAGATCATGACTAACAGATATGAATCCCCATTATCTTCAAGATATGCGTCCGAATATATGCTTGGACTCTTTTCCTCCGATACCCGATATCAGACCTGGCGCAAGCTTTGGGTAGCTCTTGCAAAGGCAGAAATGTCTCTCGGACTTCCTATTACACAGGCACAGGTAGATGAACTGTCAGCACATATCACAGATATAGACTACGAGTGTGTAAGCCAGCGTGAAAAAGAAGTGCGCCACGATGTTATGGCACATGTTTATGCCTACGGAAAAGTTGCCCCTACCGCCGCAGGAATCATCCACTTGGGTGCTACCAGCTGCTATGTTACTGACAATGCTGATCTTGTAATTTATCGAGATGCTCTGACGTATTTACGCTCAGAGCTTTTGGGCGTTTTAGCGAACCTTTCGGAATTTGCCGAAAAATACAAGGATATGCCTACTCTCGGCTATACTCATTATCAACCGGCACAGCTTGTTACGGTCGGTAAACGTGCGTCACTTTGGATGCAGGATTTCCTTTCTGACCTGAAAGAAATTGATTTTGCCATCGAAAACATCAAATTCCTCGGTTGCCGTGGCACCACCGGAACCGAAGCCAGCTTTGTGGATCTGTTTGAGGGCAATA
>CALGUK010000045.1 GCA_937920235.1 uncultured Clostridia bacterium
CGTCAAATAAGGTTTACGAGGATGAAAAAATTCTCGCATTTCGTGATATTGCACCGCAAGCAGATGTTCACGTGCTTGTAATTCCGAAAGAACACGTTGCAAGCAGTGCGAATGATATTACAACGGAAAACTGTGAAATTGTAGGTTATATTTTTGCGAAAATTCCTGAAATTGCAAGACTTGCAGGAGTTGACAGCTACAGAATAATCAACAACTGCGGCGACAAAGCAGGTCAGACCGTCAAGCACATTCATTTCCATATTTTAAGCGGAGACAACCTTTCTGAAAAACTTATCTAAGGAGTGATTACATTGAAAAGACCGATGGCAACTGCTGGCTTTTCAATGCTTGCTTCCTTTCTGATATTTACAAATATCACACATAAGCTGACCGTTACTCTCATTGTGGGAGTAACGGTTTTGCTATTGCTGTTTATGATGTTCGGCAAATTGAGAAAGCACACCGCTGTCATATACAGCCTTACGGGAATACTTGCTTTTGCACTGTCCTTTGTATCAGCGGAAAAGTCTTATATGTCGGAGCTGAAGGACTTGCAGGGGGATACGCAGATAAAAGGTGTTGTGTGTCAGGAGCCTGCAATTTCGGATTATGCCTTTTCATATATTGTAAAAGGGGAGAATAAAAATTATAAAATTCGCTTTGTTTCCGAAGAGGATTTGTATATCCGTGAGGGAGATTATGTGACCATATCCGCCGAAAAATATGAAACGGAACCGGAGTCGGATTTTTTCGAGTCCACACTCGGCTCCAAGGTCGGATTTACTGTGTTCGCCTCTGACGGAAACACAATGTCTTATGACGGCAGAACTAATTTTTTCTACCGCAATATCGGTGTGCTGAAACGGGGCTTTGTGAAAATTATCAGTTCCTATCTTCCCGGCGAAAACGGAGCCGTGGCAAAGGCGATGACCGTCGGTGATAAATCGGAGCTCGATGATAAAACCGTACAGCTTTTCAATTATTGCGGAACCTCACATCTTCTCGTAATCTCAGGACTTCATCTGTCCGTATGGTCGTTGGGGGTTATACGCTTACTTGACAAATCCCGACGGACAAGAAAAATTTCGATATGTGCGGGACTTTTGTGCCTTGTGCTCTATTCCGCATTGACGGGCTTTACGGTTTCCGTAATCCGAGCAGGTTTTATGGTGGGAGCTGTTCTCACGGCACGGCTTTTTAAACGGGATGCAGACAGCATAAATTCCGTGGGTATGTCCCTTATTGCCATATTGCTTCAAAATCCGTTTGCGCCGTTTTCAGCTTCACTGTGGCTCACCGTTCTGTCAACCGTCGGAATACTGTTCTCATCAGAAAAGCTGTATGAGTGGCTTAATGCAAAGACGGCGAACAGATGCGGACGATTCATACCGTTGATCACAAGCTTTAACAAGACCGCTTCGCTGAGCCTTTCAGCCGCTGTTTTCACTCTTCCCGTATTCGTGTTCAACTTCAAAATGCTGCCGACAGCCTCGGTTATTTCAAATTTTCTTATGGTTGAAGCGGCAATGCTTCTGATGGTTCTGACAATGACGGGTGTTTTCGCTCATCTAATATTTCTTTATCCGGTATCGTATGCCTGCTTTTTTATTGTTGGTGCAATAGGTGATTACCTGCGCTTCTGTGCGGAGAAAATCGGTATGTGGGAGGCTTCGGGGATATCTCTGAACCACAGATACTACAGATATTTTCTGTATTTCGCATTGATTTCGGCAGGAATTGTTTTGCTGGTTAAAAAGCACCGTGCTAATATTGTTAAGCCTGCAATTGCGGTTTTATCGGTGATTTTTATTGCCGTTTCGGTGTATTGCAATACATATGAAAGTCATGCCGAATGTGTCGAGGTTCAGTTTACAAACAGTAAACCGATTGTTATGGTGTGTTCGGATAAAAGGTCGTTGCTGACAGGAACTACCGCACATACGGCAGATTATTCACTAAGAGAGATTATGAACCGTCACGGCGAAAAACGAATTGATGCGGTGTTTGTAACGGAAAAAACGGGAAAAACCTACAGCGAGACAGCAAGACTCGGCAAAAATTTCGGTGTGGAGAAATTTTATTTCTGTGATGATGCTCTTCCCGGATTTGAAGATGTATCTCAAGGCAACTGTAAGGGTGTGAGTATAACCGGGGATGCGGCGGTGCTGACCGATTCCGATACCGGCGGCTATACAGTTATCCTGAAGGATAAAACGATTCTCGTGATAGATTGCGAAAAAACCGAAAAGCTATTTCAAAAAGACAAAATGTATGATATAATTATTATATACGGTGAAAATTCATCCGACTTCAGAAATACAGCGGAAAATTTTCTCAAGGCAAACGGAGAACTATACACACAGAGCGAAAATAAAAGTGTAACAATATATTCATAAGGGCAGGTGAGGTAAAATGGCGCTGATTTACGAAACAGAGCTGAAAAAACAGATTCGTGAAAAAAATATGTCCAACTGTTATCTCTTTTACGGTGATGAGAGCTATCTCAAGCAATTCTACAGCGAAAAAATTTGTTCAACATTTGTGACAAAAGGCAGTGAAACATTCTGCTTGCGAAAATATGACGGCAAGGAAAACACGATTGATGACGTGCTTGAGGGTGCATCGTCAATGCCGTTTATGAGTGAATACAGCGTTGTGATTGCCCGAGATTTTCCGCTTGATTCGCTCAATGCATCAGACAGCGAAAAGCTCAACTCCTTCCTTGAAAATCTTCCCGATACTTCAATTACAGTTTTCCGTATGGACGGAATAGAGGTGCAGCCGAGAAATTCCAAATGGAAGCAGGTTGTAGAAAAATTCACGAAATACGCAACCGTTGTGAATTTTGAAAAGCCGAAGGGCAGAGAATTAATCAAACTGTTATGTGCATATTCTCAGAAGCAGGGTTGTCCTATGAACGAAAACACCGCTTCATATCTTGTGGAGCTTTGCGGCGACGGTCTGAATGTGCTGTTCAACGAAATTCAGAAGGCAGTAAACTATGCAGGGCTGGGAAACGAAATCACCCGTGAGTGTATCGAGTCGGTTGCGGTAAGGTCTCTTGAGGCTAATGTCTTTGACCTGTCAAAGCTTATACTGAACGGAAATCCGCAGGGTGCATTGGAGTTCCTTCATATCCTGATGCAGCAGAAGGCGGAGCCGATTGAGATTTTCGGAGTAATTCTGATGTCCTTTGTCGATATATACCGCGTTAAAACGGCGGTTTCCTGCGGGGAAAGTATCACTTATCCCGCAAAACTGTTTGATTACAGAAACAAGGAATTCCGTCTGAGAAATGCAGAAAGATATGCAAAAAAGCTTTCTGCCGAACAGATTCGCCAATGCTTTGATTGCTTTGCCGAGGCGGACCGAGCTTTAAAAAGCACGGCACAGAGCGGCGAATTGATTTTGGAAAAACTGATCGTCAGAATTTCGCTGATAATCAGATAATAAGGGTGAGCGGATTTGATAAAACTGAATGAAGCGGTTATCGTCGAGGGTAAATATGACAAAATCCGTCTGTCCTCATTTTTGGATGCGCTAATTGTCGAAACCGACGGTTTTGCCGTTTTTAAGGATAAAGAAAAACAAAAAATGATACGGTTTCTTGCTGAAAAAAGGGGAATAATTATTTTAACCGACAGCGATTCTGCAGGGTTTAAAATCCGTTCGTTTATCAAAAGTATAACAAAATGTGATAACGTAAAAAACGTGTATATCCCGGATGTTTACGGTAAGGAAAAAAGAAAAACCGAGATGTCAAAAGAGGGCAAGCTCGGAGTTGAGGGAATGACGACTCAAATTCTTGAGGAAGCCTTCAGAAAAGCGGGAATCCTGTTTAACAAAACCGAAAAAAAGACGAGTCGTGAGATTACCCATACCGATTTTTTTGAAGACGGAATAAGCGGCGGAGAAAACAGCAGTCAGCGCAGATGCCTTTTTGCTCGTGAACTTTCTCTTCCCGAGAGAATCAGCTCCTCGTCGCTTCTCAGAATTGTCAATTCTTATCTGACTTATGAAGAATATAAACAGATTGTTGATAAAATAAATATTAATTTATTATAAATTTTGGTAATTAACTTTCCAAATTGCTTTTTTTGTGATATAATATTTAGAATTCATAATTATATTTTCTCGGATTGAGGTACAGTAATGAATATTAAGAGCCGTTTTCCCGTAAACCAACCTTTTTATGAGGTCAGAAATATAAGAGATTTTAAGGACTTGATTGACCAGAGCAATAAGCTTTATGCCGAGCGTCCTGCCTACAAGCTTAAAAACAAGGACGGAGTTTATTATGAGGTGACCTACAGTAATTTCTGCCACGCAATAAATTATCTCGGAAACAGCCTTGTGAACGATGGATATGAAAGAAGCCACATCGCTGTTGTCGGTGCAAACTCATATAAATGGGCAGTAACTTATCTTGCCGTTACCTGCAGTAACAATATTATTGTACCGATTGATAAGGAGCTTACTCCCGATAATATGATGGATGTTATCAAGGACTCCGATTCAACGGTTCTCTTCGGCGACAAAAAATATGTTAAATCCATAGAGGCAAGAAAAGACGAGCTCCCCGACGGATTCAGATTTATCTGCTTTGATGAACTTGATATTGACGGCATTGAGATATACGATGATTATATTATAACCGGAAGAGAGCTCTATCATCGCGGAGAAAAGTACCTCGATTCAATAAAGCTTGACCCGGAAGCCACAACGGCAATCCTTTTTACGTCGGGAACTACGGGAGTTTCAAAGGGTGTTTGCCTCAGCCAGAAAAACATCTGTTCCGTTGTGATGGGTGCGGCAGGCTGTATTAAGGTTACCGAGGAGGATCAGCTTCTTTCAATTCTTCCCATTCATCACACCTATGAATGTACTGTCGGATTCCTTTATATAATCTATTGCGGAGCATGTATTGCCTTTAACCAGGGCTTGAGATATCTGACAAGAGATTTTAAGGAGATCAGACCTACGGCGTTTATTACCGTTCCGCTTCTCATTGAAAAGGTTCACGCTAAGATTATGAAGAAGATGGAAGAAAAAACAGCAGGAAAGATTATTTTCAAGGTCGGTAAATATGCTTCGATCTTCAGCAAGGCAGTGGGCATTAAAGACCTTGACCGTAAAATTTTCTCCGAGGTTATTGAGACTTTCGGCGGAAGGCTGCGTCTTGTTGTTACAGGTGCGGCAGCAATTGATCCCCGCGTTGCAGAGGACTTTATGCATATGGGAATTGACCTGTATATAGGCTACGGACTTACCGAGTGCGCTCCTCTTGTTGCCTGCAATAATGACAGGCTTATGCTTCCGGATTCAATAGGCACTCCTATGCCTGGTGCCGAGGTTGCCATCTATAATCCGGATGCTCTCGGTGTGGGTGAAATCTGTGTGCGTGGTCCTATGGTTATGAACGGATATTATAAAAACCCTGAGGCAACGGCAGAAGTTATAACTGAGGACGGATGGTTCAGAACAGGCGACATAGGTACCTGCGATCGTCATAATTGCTATAAAATAACAGGCAGAAGCAAAAATGTTATTGTTACCAAAAACGGTAAAAATATTTTCCCGGAGGAAGTGGAGCTCTATCTCAACACCAATCCGATTATTGAAGAAAGTATTGTTTTTGCTGATGATGTGGACGATGAAACCTTTGTAAGTGCAATGATATATCCTAATTATGAGCAGATAAAGAACAATCTTAAGCGTCAGGATCTGACTAAAGAAGATATTCAGAAAACGGTTGATGAAGCAGTTAAGGATGTTAATAAGAAGCTTCCGAAATATAAAAAGATAAGAAGCTATGATATCAGCGAGGAAGAGTTTGAAAAAACGACAACCAAGAAAATTAAACGTCAGGTGAATATTGATAAGAAAAAACAGAAGAATAAAACAGAGGAATAATTAAAATGATTTTAGGTCAGGAAAAAAATGAAAACTATTCAAACGGAACCACGGTACTGGCAATTATGGCGTCTCCGAGAAAAACGGGATATACCGCAAAGCTTCTCGGCAGTCTGCTGAGAGAATTTCCCAAGGGTACAAATATTGAAATTGTCAATGTTTATGAACTGAATCCCACTCCGTGTAATGCCTGCGGATACTGTAAGGCAGGAAACGGTTGCTCCAAAAAGGATCTCGAGGATTTCTTTAAGAAGTTTGAATCTGCTGATATAATTGTTTTTGCAACACCGATATATTTTATGGGTGTTCCTGCACCGTTCAAGGCCCTGATTGACCGCTTTCAGCGGTATTACGAGGCTCGTTTCCGCAGAAATATGCAGCATCCCATTGAAAAGCATCGTAAGGCTGTTCTTATAGTTACCGGCGGAAGCGACGGTGAGATCGGCTTTGAGGTTATCAAGCATCAGCTTCTTCAGGCTTTTACTGTACTTAACATTGAAATGTGCGGAGTGACTCTCGCCAGAAATACCGATAAATGCGGTGTTGACAATACGGATGTTGACCGCGCAAGAGCGTTATATTGGAGGTTAAGATAAATGGCTGTGATTAAGGTCAATCTTGAAAATTTTGCACAGGAAGTGCTCAAATCAGAAAAACCCGTCTTACTTGATATGTATGCCGATTGGTGCGGACCGTGTATGATGATGGCACCTGAAATAGAGGCCTATGCGGATGAAACTGATAGCGTTAAGGTCTGTAAGCTCAATGTGGATGAGGCAACCGACCTCGCA
Organism: uncultured Clostridia bacterium; assembly: GCA_937920235.1. Lineage (GTDB taxonomy): Bacteria > Bacillota > Clostridia > Oscillospirales > Acutalibacteraceae > Fimenecus. Next base: position 6,705 of record CALGUK010000045.1, read on the forward strand.
TTGACATACGGCGTAATGAGTATTCCCACTGTTCTTCTCATAGAGAACGGACAAGAGGTAAAACGCTTTGTCGGTGCAAAAGAAAAACAACAGATTGCCGAATTTGTCGGTAAATAAAAACAGCGGAGTCCTTCAAGACTCCGCTTTGGTTTTTATATGTGTTTTATTCCTCAACCAATACTTTCACTATTTCGCCGACATAGACTCTGTGAAAATCGTTGCTTGCGTAATTATTCATAATTGTGTCGTCAATAAATCCGTCAGGCTTTATGTCCTGGTATGCCAGCTTTTTAAGAACGACATTTACCTTTGCCTGCTCAAAGCCTACCGAATTGCCTGCATTGAACGGAGTGAATCCCGTTTCAGCCATCTTATCAATATCGCGACCGGACTTACTGCCGCAAATACCGAGCTCCTTTTTATACTTACCGCCGAAGAAGGAGAGTGAGAAAAAGTCATTCTTTTCCATAAATTCATAGGTGTATCTCTGCGGTCTGACAAAAACAAAGCAGACATCCTTGTTCCAGAGCTCACCTATTCCGCCCCAACTGACCGTCATAGTATTGAAGCTGTCACTTGTGCCTGCAGTGAGCAGTGCCCAGTCATTGCTGATCATTTTAACAAAATTATCCTTGAGTTCTCTTATGTTTATTTCTTTCTGCACCGTAATCATTCCTTTAATGTGTTTTACAGTATTATATAATCATTCTTTTGAAAATACAACCGAAATCCTGCAATAAAACAGCTTTTATACCGACAGAATGTTGAAAAACTTTGTAAAACTTCACAAAAATTATCAAAAAAGTTTGTGTAGTTATTTTTATTCTACATCTTTTTTAATTTTTAGTTTTATGATAAGATAATAGCACTGTCTTTATGTTATAAATGAAGCGGTAAAACGTTTGAAGGATGTAAAATATGGAATTCAGTGAAAGATTAAAGTATTTAAGATGTGCAAAAATTCCTACCATAACCCAAAAAGACCTGGCTAATGCCCTCGGTGTGACACAGAGAAAAATCTCATTTATGGAAACGGGCACAACCGAGCCGTCGCTGAAGGATATCAAAGCGCTTTGCAAGTATTTCAATGTGTCTGCCGATTACCTTCTCGGATTACCCAAGAATATGAATTATCCGGAGTAATATATGACGAAAAAAGAAAGAGCAAGACTTCTTGTTGAGGGGTTAAAAAAAGAATATCCGGAAGCAATCTGTTCTCTGACAGCGGAAAATCCGTTTGAACTGCTTGTGGCAACACGACTTTCTGCCCAGTGTACCGATGCCAGAGTAAATCTTGTGACTCCCGAGCTTTTCAGCAGGTACAGAACTCTTGATGACTATGTCAATGCGGATGTTTCGGATATTGAAAGGATAATTCATTCCTGCGGCTTTTATCACGGAAAAGCACGCGACATCATTGAGATGGCAAGGGGTGTGCGTGATCGCTTCGGCGGTGTGGTTCCCGACAATATCGAGGATCTGACCTCCCTGCAGGGCGTCGGCAGAAAAACGGCAAATTTAATTGTGGGCGATGTTTATAAAAAGCCTGCAGTGGTTGCAGATACACATCTTATAAGGCTTTCTAACAGAATGGGACTTGTGGCAACAAAGGATCCCAAAAAGGTTGAAACAGAGCTTAAGAAAATTCTTCCGCCTGAAGAGAGCAATGATTTCTGCCATCGATGTGTGCTTCACGGCAGAGCCGTCTGTACGGCGAGAAAAGCCGATTGCGGCAACTGTTCGCTGAACGGTATCTGCAAAAAACTTGTCTGATGTATTATATTGTAAAAAATATGTTATAATATTTACATAATATGGAAAAGAGGTAAAAATTATGGATCCAATCAACGTAGATTTCGGAAATAAAAATGTTGTTCCCGAAACCCCGAAGGGCAGTACGCTCAAAAGAGTGATTATCAGCCTTTTGCTTACCGTTGTCGTCGGTGCAGCGGCATATTATTTTATGCTTCCCGCACTTAACTTCAAGGCAATTGAACTGTATGTTTTCATTGCGGTTATACTTATTGCTTATATCGGTATTTTCGGTCTTGTATCAAAAGCATATTTTCGTCCCGAATATATGGAGTACGCAAAAAACAAGGTGAAAATTCCGATTATTCTCATCATCGTTCTTGCTGCAGTTGCAGGTGTCGGTTATCTGACCGGTGTTGAGCTGTTCAGAGCAAAGGATTATGCCGAGATTATTGATGTCAAGGAAGGCAATTTTGCTGAGGATATTGAAGAAGTCGATTTTCAGAGCGTTCCGCGTCTTGATAAGGACTCCTCAAATATGATTGCAACAAGAGCTCTCGGTGAGCTTTCCGACTATGTTTCACAGTTTGTCGTTAACGCATATTATTCAACTCAGATAAACTATAACGGCAGACCCGTGCGAGTGCAGTCACTTGATTACGGCGATGTGTTCAAATGGATCAAAAACACCAAAGAGGGACTTCCTGCTTACATTATAGTTGATATGACAACACAGAAGGCTGAGACGGTCAGACTTGAAGAGGGTATGAAATATTCTCCTGCAGAGCATTTTAACGAGTACCTTCTCCGCCATGTCCGTTTCAAATATCCGTCACTCATTCTCGACGAGCCTTCATTTGAAATTGATGAAACAGGCAGACCATATTGGATTGTTCCCGTGCTTGATAAAACTATCGGACTTTTCGGCGGAACAGATGTTATAGGTGCTGTTATTGTCGATTCAATCAACGGCGATACAACTCTCGTTTCAACAAGTCTTGACGGAACAACAAAGCTTCCGACGGATAAGTTTGTAACAGATAAGGAATTCCAATGGCTTGACCAGGTATATTCCGTTGATATTCTTACTCAGCAGTATAACTATTACGGCAGATATAATAACGGTTTCTGGAACTCCATTATCGGTCAGGAAAATGTGCGCGTAACATCATCGGGAAATAACTATTTGGCTCTCAATGATGATGTTTATGTTTATACCGGTGTAACTTCAATCAGCTCCGACCAGTCAATCATCGGCTTCGTTCTTATAAATCAGAGAACGAAAGAGGCTGTTTATTATCAGCAACCGGGTGCTCTTGAAGAAACTGCAAGAACATCCGCACAGGGTAAGGTTCAGCAGTACAGCTACCGTGCAACATTCCCGATTCTTCTCAATGTCAGCGGCGAACCCACTTATTTTATGGCTCTTAAGGATGCGAGTGAGCTTGTAAAAATGTACGCAATGGTTAATGTTGAGCAGTCAACGGTTGTCGGTGTAGGCTCAAGCCTTACAGAGTGTACCGAAAATTATGCTGCCGAGCTTGAGAAGAACGGTGTAAACGTGGATGTTGACGTTGATTCAATGGGCGAGGAGGAAACACCTGATACACCTGAAATCGAAACAGTCGAAGTAACAGGTAAGGTTGAAGAGATAAGAAGCGTCATCACGGGCGGTGAAACTTATTTCTATATCAGGCTTGCAGACAATGAAACATATTATAAGGTGGCTGTAAAGGATGCCGAAAGAATTGTAATTCTGAATCCGGGCGATACCGTTACCTTTACCGTTGATAAGGATGCTTCGGGCGAGATTGTCAGTGCAAATTCAATAAAATAAAAGCAGGGCGGGGCAGTGACCCCGCCTTTTTATGCAATATAATATTGTATAAATGTATAAAATTACAGAATATGTAATCAAAATGCATAAAATACGCATAAATATACACTATTTATGCAAATAATTGAATAAAAATACAAAAAACTTTAAAAAATTACGCAAAACCACTTGATTTAATGTGAAAAGTGTGTATAATATATCCCATACTGCAATTTGCACAATTTATAACTCATTTTTTCGGAGGAATATACAATGGAGAAGAAAGATATCAAAAAAGTAGTTTTGGCATATTCAGGCGGTCTTGATACATCAATCATCATTCCGTGGCTTAAGGAAAATTACAATAACTGTGAGGTCATCGCAGTTTCAGGTGACGTCGGCCAGGGTACCGAACTTGACGGACTTGAGGAGAAGGCTCTTGCAACAGGCGCCTCAAAGCTCTATGTTCTTGATTTGAAAGAGGAGTATGTTGAGGATTATATCTGGCCTTGCCTTAAGGCAGGCGCTGAATATGAGCAGTACCTTCTCGGCACTTCACACGCTCGTCCCTGTATCGCAAAAGGACTTGCCGAAATCGCAATTAAAGAGGGCGCGGACGCTATCTGTCACGGCTGTACCGGTAAGGGTAACGATCAGGTTCGTTTTGAGCTTACATTAAAGGCTTTTGCTCCCGAAATGGCTATCATCGCTCCTTGGCGTGAGTGGGATATCAAGTCCCGTGAAGAAGAAATCGCTTATGCAGAGGCACACAATATTCCTCTTAAAATAAACCGCGAAACAAACTATTCAAAGGATAAGAATGTATGGCATCTTTCACACGAAGGTCTTGACCTTGAGGATCCTGCAAATGAGCCTCTTTACAATAAGGATGGCTTCCTTGAAATGGGCGTTTCTCCAGAACAGGCTCCTGATGTACCAACTTATGTTACAATCCATTTTGAGCAGGGCGTTCCAACTGCTGTTGACGGCGTAGAAATGAAGGGCCTTGCAATCGTTGAAAAACTTAATGAGCTTGGCGGTGCTAACGGTATCGGTCTTCTTGACATTGTTGAAAACCGTCTTGTAGGAATGAAATCCCGCGGTGTATATGAAACTCCCGGCGGTGCAATTCTTTACAAGGCTCATGAGCTTCTTGAGATGATTTGTCTTGATCGCGAAACATCACATTATAAGAAGCTTGTAGCACAGAAATTCGGCGAAGTTGTTTATAACGGCCTCTGGTTCACTCCTCTCCGTGAAGCACTTTCAGCCTTTGTTGATAAGACTCAGGAAACGGTTACGGGTGATGTTAAGCTTAAGCTTTATAAGGGCAATATTATCAATGCCGGTATTACCTCACCATACTCACTCTATGACGAAAACGTAGCATCCTTCGGTGATGACGGCGGTGCATATAACCAGAAGGATTCAGCAGGATTTATTAACCTCTTCGGTTTGTCTATAAAGGTAAAAGCTTTGTTGGACAAACAGCGCGGCGAGAACTGATAAATAACTTACAATGACGACAAAGGCTGAAAATGTCTTTGTCGTATTGTGCTAATATAGACATAAATTAAGGTGACAAATATGCAACTCTGGAAAGGCAGATTTTCAAAGGAAATCGATCCTAAAACCAATGATTTTAACTCTTCAATAAAGTTTGACAGCCGTATGTATAAAGAAGATATCGACGGCAGCCTTGCTCATGCAGCAATGCTTTGTGCCCGAGGAATTATCTCTGCGGAGGATCTGACACAAATCAATGACGGTCTTAATGCAATAAAGTCAGAAATTGAAAGCGGAGAACTGGAAATTGACCCTAATGCTGAGGATATACATACTTTTGTAGAGGGAGAGCTTACTTCGAGAATAGGTGCGGCAGGTAAAAGGTTGCATACGGCAAGAAGCCGCAACGACCAGGTTGCAGTTGATATAAGACTTTATCTCCGTCACGAGTGTGATGCGCTGTATAATCAGCTTACTGAGCTTATTGATGTTCTTTGCAAAAAGGCAGAGCAGTATGCTTATGCGGTTATGCCGGGATATACTCATCTTCAGAGAGCACAGCCGATAACCTTCGGGCATCATCTTATGGCTTATGCCGAAATGCTTATGCGTGATAAGGAGAGATTACAGCAGGCGGCGGACAGAATGAATTATTCTCCGCTGGGAGCTTGTGCATTGGCAGGTACAACCTATGATACGGACCGTGAAATGACGGCGAAATCACTCGGCTTTAACGGTGTAATGCAAAATTCACTCGATTGCGTTTCTGACCGTGATTTCTGCATTGAGCTTGCATCTGTTATATCAATCATTATGGTGCATCTTTCAAGATTTTCCGAAGAAATTGTTCTCTGGTGCTCCTGGGAGTTCAAATTTGTTGAGCTTGACGATGCATTTTCTACGGGCTCGTCAATTATGCCGCAGAAGAAAAATCCTGATATCACAGAGCTTATCCGCGGTAAATCAGGTCGTGTATTCGGTGACCTCACAACACTTCTTACAATGATGAAGGGCCTTCCGCTTGCCTATAACAAGGATATGCAGGAGGATAAGGAAGCGATTTTTGACGCTTTTGATACGGTTAAAATGTGTCTTACAGCCTTCATTCCTATGCTTGACACAATGACGGCTCTTCCCGAAAATATGCGAAAAGCAGCAGCAGGCGGATTTATCAACGCAACCGACTGTGCCGATTATCTTGTGGGCAAGGGCCTTCCTTTCCGTGATGCATATAAGGCAACAGGCGAATTGGTTGCACTCTGTATTAAAAAGGGACTTACGTTGGAAACTCTGCCTTTAGATGAATATAAGACGGTTTGCGATATATTTGACGATGGTGTATATGATGCAATAAATCTCGATAAATGCGTAAACGACAGAACATCTCTCGGCGGACCGGCTCCGCAGAATGTACTCGCTCAGGCAGAACGAATTAAAAAACTCAATAAATAAGGATAATATATATGACTAAAATATTTATCGACGGTAGTCAGGGAACAACCGGACTCAAGATTTTTGACCGTCTTGCACAGAGAGAGGATATCGATCTTATCACTCTCCCGGAAAATTTAAGAAAAGATACAGCTGCCAGAAAACAGGCTCTTAACAGCGCCGATGTTGCTTTTCTCTGTCTTCCCGATGCGGCGGCAGTTGAGGCGGTGGGTCTCATCGAAAATGAAAAAACGGTTGTAATTGACACATCAACCGCACACCGCACGGATGCGGGTTGGGCTTACGGATTTCCCGAGTTGTCTGAGGAGCTTGAGAATAAGCTGAAGCAATCAAAGAGAATAGCGGTGCCCGGCTGTTATGCCAGCGGATTTATAGCACTCGTCAAGCCGCTGGTTGATGAGGGGATTATAGACAGTGAAATCTGTATCGCCTGTCACGCAATGTCCGGCTACAGCGGAGCAGGAAAAAACGGAATAGCACAGTATGAGGATACAAACAGGGATATTCTTCTTGACTCTCCCCGTGAGTATGCACTTACCCAGCAGCACAAACATCTGAAAGAAATGAAAGCGATTTCAGGACTCGCCAATGAGCCGATTTTCTCACCGTATATCTGTGATTATTTCAGCGGTATGGTAATGACGGTTCCGCTTTTCAAAAAGGATTTGCAAAACGGCAAAACTGCTGAGGATATAAAAGCTGTTTACAGAGAAAAATATAATTCTGAAATTGTGAAATATAAAGAAAGCATTGATGAAAACGGGTTTATCGCAGGAAATAAGATGAGCGAAAATGACGGGATGGAAATTACCGTCTGCGGTAATGATGAAAGAATCCTGCTCATTGCAAGATATGACAACTTGGGAAAAGGCGCAAGCGGTGCCGCGGTTCAATGCCTGAATGTTAAAATGGGGTTGGACGAAAAATTTCAGTTGAACGTATAATAAACAATCCGTTGGAAAGACTTGGTGAAAACAATGTTTAGTATTAAAATAAATCTCGATGGCGGTATAACATCGCCCAAAGGCTTCAAGGCGAACGGAATCCATTGCGGAATTCGTAAAAATAAAGCGAAGAAGGATCTTATGCTTCTCGTTTCCGAAAAGGAATGTGATGCGGCGGCGGTTTATACAAAAAATCTGGTTTACGGTGCGCCTATAACCGTGACGCGTAAGAATCTCGAAAACGGTAAGGCACGTGCAGTAATTTGCAACAGCGGTATTGCCAATACCTGTAATGCTGACGGAGTGGAAAAGGCACAGGCTATGTGTGACCTTGCGGCACAGTACACGGGTATTTCCGCAAGCGATGTTATAGTCGGCTCAACCGGAGTAATCGGTCAGCCTATCAATCTTGAGCCGATAAAGAACGGTATGCAGGAATTGGTTGACGGATTGAGCGAAAACGGCTCTGACTCGGCGGCAGAAGCAATTATGACAACGGATACTGTTAAAAAGACGATTTCAGTATCTTTTGAGCTTGACGGAAAAACCTGCACAATCGGTGCGATCGCAAAGGGCAGCGGAATGATCCATCCCAATATGGCTACAATGCTTTCGTTCATCACAACAGATGCGGATATTTCTGCAGAAATGCTTAAAAAAGCACTGACGTGGTGCGTCAACAGAAGCTATAATATGTTGAGCGTTGACGGCGATACTTCAACAAACGATACCGTTGCAATTATGGCAAACGGACTTTGCGGTAATGAGAGAATTACTGAGGATAACGAGAATTTCCAAAAATTCCAAAGAGCACTTTTCAAGATTTGCAACTATGTTGTGAGAATGCTTGCAAAGGACGGCGAGGGCGCAACAAAGCTTGTCATTTGCGACGTTGATAATGCAAAGACCGAGGATATTGCCCGCACCTGTGCAAAATCCGTAATCTGTTCACCGCTTGTTAAGACAGCTATGTTCGGTTCTGATGCCAACTGGGGACGAATTCTCTGCGCACTCGGTTATGCGGGAGCAGATATCGATGTTTCAAGGATTGATGTTTCGTTTGTCTCCGCAAAGGGCGAGATTTATGTCTGCAAAAACGGTGCCGGAATAGATTTTTCAGAGGAAAAAGCAAAAGAAATTCTTCTTGAGGATGAAATCACGGTTAAGGTTAATCTCAATGACGGTGAGGCAAGTGCTACGGCTTACGGTTGCGACCTTACCTATGAATATGTAAAAATCAACGGCGATTATCGCACCTGATCGGAGGATATTATGGATATTTCAAAACTTACTCACGCTGACCGCAGTGAAGTGCTTGTGCAGGCGCTTCCGTATATTCAGCATTACCATAATAAGACCGTTGTTATTAAATACGGCGGCAATGCAATGATAAACGAGGATTTGCAGGAAGCCGTTATGACTGATATCGTTCTTCTGCGTTCGGTCGGTATAAATGTGGTGCTTGTTCACGGTGGCGGTCCCGAAATCAGTGAAATGCTCAACAAAATCGGCAAGGAGTCAAAATTTGTTGACGGACTCAGATATACAGATGAAGAGACGGTTGACGTGGTTCAGATGGTACTTGCAGGTAAGGTCAACAAAAGACTTGTGCATCTTCTTCATCACCACGGCGGACATGCAATCGGTATTTGCGGACTTGACGACGGTATGATAAAAGCAAAAAAGGTGGAAAAGGATATCGGCTTTGTCGGTGATATAACCGAGGTTGATACAACTCTTGTTGAGGGTATTCTTGACCAGCATTATATCCCCGTAATATCAACTGTCGGCGGCGGTGAAAACGGCGAGGTATTCAATATAAACGCGGACATTGCGGCTGCCAAAATTGCCGCGGCTCTCGGTGCTGAAAAATTACTTCTTATGACAGATGTGCGCGGACTTCTCAGAGATAAGGACGATGAGGATACTCTGATTCACGTTGTCAATGTCAGTGAGGTACCGCAGCTCAAAAGCCAGGGTGTAATAAAAGGCGGTATGATCCCGAAAATTGACTGTTGTGTTGAGGCTGTCCGTCGCGGAGTTAAGAGAACACATATTATTGACGGCAGAATTCCTCATTCTATCCTGATAGAGATGCTTACCGATTCAGGTATAGGTACTATGTTTTTATAATGGTGATACGTAATGTTAGAATTTATTAAATCTCAGGCAGATAACAGTTTGATGCCGACTTATGCACATTTCCCCGTTTCAATCGAAAAGGGCAACGGTGCAACTTTTATTGACAGCGAGGGCAATGAGGTTATCGACTTCGGCTCGGGTATCGGTGTAAATTCAATGGGATATAACAATGAGGGCTGGATAAACGCTGTTACCGAGCAACTTTCAAAGGTTCAGCACACATCAAATCTGTATTACAATTCAACAGTTGCGGAATATGCGGAAATGCTCAAAAACAAGACGGGATTTAACCGCGTTTTTCTCTGTAATTCGGGTGCTGAAGCAAATGAGTGTGCAATCAAGTTAGCAAGAAAATACAGCTATGATAAATACGGCGAAAACCGTTACAATATAATCTCTCTTGTAAATTCCTTCCACGGAAGAACAATGGCAACAATTACAGCAACCGGGCAGGAGCATTATCATAAATTCTTTGATCCCTTTGTAGAGGGCTTTAAGTATTGTGAATCGGGTAACACAGAGCAGTTTGCTGAAATGGCGGATGACACGGTTTGTGCCGTAATCCTTGAAATCGTACAGGGCGAGGGCGGTGTTGTTCCGACAGATTTCGCTTTTCTTAAAGCCGTTGAGAAGATTTGTAATGAAAAAGATATTCTTTTGATTGTTGACGAAGTGCAAACAGGTATGGGCAGAACGGGTAAGCTGTTCGCTTATGAGTACGCAGAAATCTCACCCGATGTTGTAACAAGTGCAAAGGGTATCGGTAACGGACTCCCGATGGGTGCCTGCCTCTGTAACGAAAAATGCTCCACGGTTTTAACCGCAGGAACACACGGAACAACCTTCGGCGGTAATCCGGTAGCCTGTGCAGGAGCAAAATATGTTCTTGATTGCCTGACCGACGACTTTATGAATGAGGTTGCCCGAAAAGGCGAATATATAAGAGAAAAACTTGCAAAAACAGACGAGGTTGCTTCTGTTACGGGACTCGGTCTTATGCTCGGAATTGAGCTTAAAACGAAAAATGCAGGTGAAATTGCAAAAAAATGCTGTCAGAACGGACTTCTGATTCTCACAGCTAAAAATAAACTGAGAATGTTGCCGCCTCTTGTTATTACAAAAGAAGAAATTGACAAGGGTATGGAAATTCTTGAAAAAATTTTAAAGGAGTAAATTTATGAAACATCTTTTAAGTATGCTTTCGCTTTCAACCGAAGAAATTACAGATATTCTTAATCTTGCCGATCAGTTGAAATATGAAAATAAAAACCACATTACACATCACCGTCTTGCAGGTCAGACTCTCGGTATGATTTTCCAGAAATCTTCCACAAGAACAAGAGTTTCATTTGAGACAGGTATGTATCAGCTCGGCGGGCAGGCTCTTTTTCTTTCAAACCGTGATTTGCAGATCGGCCGCGGTGAGCCGATTCAGGATACTGCAAGAGTGCTTTCCCGTTACCTTGACGGTATTATGATCAGAACCTTTGAGCAGAGCGAGGTTGAAAATCTTGCAAAATACGGCTCAATTCCGATAATCAACGGTCTTACAGATTTCTGTCATCCTTGTCAGGTGCTTGCAGACCTTATGACCGTCCGTGAGCATAAAGGTCATCTCGACGGCCTTAAAATGACTTATATCGGTGACGGTAATAATATGGCAAACTCTCTTATTGTAGGCGGCCTTAAAATGGGTATGGATGTAACAGTTGCCTGTCCCGAGGGCTTTGACCCCGATAAAAAGGTTCTTGACTTTGCAAAGAATAACGGTCATTTCGGACTTTACAGAGACCCGATTGAAGCTTGTGCAGGTGCAGATGTAATCTTTACTGATGTCTGGGCATCAATGGGCCAGGAGGATGAGGCAGCAGAGCGCAGAAAGGTGTTTGAAGGCATCTATCAGATAAACGAAAAATCTCTTGCAGCCGCAAATCCGGGATGTATGGTTCAGCATTGTCTGCCTGCACACCGCGGTGAAGAAATTACCGAAGAAGTTTTTGAATCACACGCAGACGAAATCTTTGACGAGGCAGAAAACAGACTTCACGCACAGAAGGCCGTTATGGTAACCCTTATGGAACGCAAATAATCCTTTTTGTCATATTTGCCGTGATGCTTCGTTGTGTCTTCTCAGAATATATGCCGACGCGTAAAGGCAGGCTTCCATGCCTGTATTGTAAGGGCGATTCGTGAATCGCCCTTTATTTTAATGTGTATAATAATTTTTGAAAAAGTTAAAAATATTTGTAAAAAGTTGTTGACAAAACGGAAGTCTTATATTATAATAATCAAGCCGTCGTTCAGGCGGCAATTATGGCGGCATAGCTTAGTTGGCTAGAGCGTCCGGTTCATACCCGGAAGGTCA
>CALGUK010000046.1 GCA_937920235.1 uncultured Clostridia bacterium
AATGTCCGTCTTGATTTGGTAATGGGTAACGATGTTACAAGCCCTGTTGCAATCAACGAAATGAAAGCTAAAGGCTTCTCGGAGGTATTTGACAGAGAAAAAATCGCTCTTGTAATGGACCATTTCACACCTAACAAGGATATTAAATCTGCTGAACACTGCAAGCAGGTAAGACAGTTTGCAAGAGAATATAAAATCAAGAATTTCTTTGATGTCGGACAGATGGGTATCGAGCACGCTCTTCTTCCCGAAAAAGGAATTGTAATCAGCGGTGATACCGTTATCGGTGCTGACTCTCACACTTGTACTTATGGCGCTCTCGGGGCATTCTCAACAGGTGTCGGTTCAACCGATATGGCGGCAGGTATGATTTCGGGTATGGCTTGGTTCAAGGTTCCGTCCGCAATCAAGGTTAATGTAACGGGCAAGTTCAACAAATGGGTAAGCGGTAAGGATTTAATTCTTCACCTTATCGGAAAAATCGGTGTTGACGGTGCCTTGTACCGCTCACTTGAATTTACGGGTGACGGAATTGCCAATCTTTCAATGGATGACAGATTCTGTATCGCAAATATGGCGATTGAATGCGGTGCAAAGAACGGTATTTTCCCTGTTGACGACAAAACTCTCGAATATATGCAGGGAAGAACAGACCGTACTCCCGTCATTTTTGAACCAGACGAGGATGCCGTTTATGACGAAGTTATCAACATTGATTTAGGTGAACTCAAATCAACAGTTGCCTTCCCTCACCTTCCCGAAAATGCTCATACAGTCGGTGAATTTGATAAAATTTATGTTGACCAGGCAGTAATCGGCTCCTGCACAAACGGCAGAATTGAGGATATGCGTGCCGCCGCAGAGGTACTTAAGGGCAAGAAGGTTAACGAAAATGTTCGTTGCATCGTTATTCCCGCAACACAGAATGTGTATCTCCAGTGTGTAAGAGAAGGTCTCGCCGAAATCTTTGTTGAAGCAGGCGCTGTATTCTCAACACCTACTTGCGGACCTTGTCTTGGCGGTCATATGGGTATTCTGGCTGCAGAGGAAAAGGCAATTTCTACTACAAACCGTAACTTTGTCGGCAGAATGGGACATCCGACAAGCGAAGTTTATCTTGCAAGTCCTTATGTTGCGGCTGCAAGTGCAATCGCAGGTTATATCTGCACACCAGAGGAGGTACTTTAATATGAAAATACAGGGTACAGTACATAAATACGGCGATCACGTTGATACAGATGTTATTATTCCCGCAAGATACTTGAATACTGCTGACCACAAGGAATTGGCGGCACACTGTATGGAAGATATCGATAAAGAGTTTATAAACAAGGTTAAAGACGGGGATATTATGGTTGCCGGTGTTAACTTTGGTTGCGGTTCATCCCGTGAGCACGCTCCTATTGCCATTAAAGCCGCAGGTGTTTCCTGCGTCATCGCAAAGACCTTTGCAAGAATTTTCTACAGAAACTCGCTTAATATCGGCCTCCCCATTCTTGAATGTCCCGAGGCTTGTGACGCCATTGATAACGGTGATGAGGTTTCTGTTGATTTTGACAGCGGTGTAATCACAAATCTTACAAAAGGCACAAGCTATAAGGCACAGCCTTTCCCCGAGTTCATTCAGAACATCATTTCCAAGGGCGGTCTGCTTGCTTCTCTTAAATAAAACCAACGAAAAAGTAACATCTTCCCCCTTTTCCCATAGAATGTAATGTAATTACAAATTGGAAGGAGGAAATAACAAGTGTGTAACTTCTTCGGTAACAATACTTGGTTAATTATCATTATAATCTTAATTCTTCTCTCTGATAATAACAACGGCGGTTGCGGTTGTGTCCAGAAGGATTATAACTGCGGATGCTGCTGATATTAAATAACAAGGAAGTTTACAGTGGGGCGGGGGCTCTGAGGAGTTCCCGCTGTTTTTCTTTTACGGCATCGGTCATTCTGACTGTCCGATGTAAAAAATATAACGGGTTCGGCAACACCGCACCCGCACGGTACATTGATATATGGAATTTTACGAATTAACTAAAGATCCTGAAAAAGCCCTGCTGATTTCCGTTGATACAGGCGATTTTGATGCAGACTCCTCTATTGAGGAACTGGCATTGCTTACGGAAAGCGCAGGTGCACAGGTTGTCGGCTCAATTATTCAGAGAAAAATCACCCCGGACGGTGCAACATATCTCGGCAAGGGCAGGCTCTCCGAAGCCGAACTTTTTTGCAACAATCATGATGTAGATCTGATAGTATGCGACGGTGAACTGACTCCGTCACAAATCCGCAACATTGAAAATGCCACCAATGTACGGGTTGTTGACAGAACACAGTTAATATTAGATATTTTTGCATTGCGTGCCAAAACGAGCGAGGGCAAGCTTCAGGTGGAACTTGCTCAGCTCAAATATTCACTGCCCCGTCTGACAGGTAAAGGAAAACAGCTTTCACGACTCGGTGGCGGTATCGGCACACGAGGTCCCGGTGAAACAAAGCTCGAGAGCGATCGGCGACACATTATGCGCAGGATGCATGCGTTACAGGAACAACTCAACGAGATTGAAAAAAGGCGCGGACTTCTGCGTAAACGACGCGAAAAAGACGGCATAATCACCGTAGCGCTGGTCGGATACACAAATGCAGGCAAATCAACGCTTATGAACACACTTACTGATGCGGGCGTGCTTGCCGAGGACAAGCTTTTTGCCACACTTGACCCGACCTCACGCAAGCTTACCCTGCCCGACGGTCAGGACGTAATGCTGATAGACACTGTTGGGTTTGTCAGCAGATTGCCCCACGATCTTGTCAAAGCATTCCGATCAACACTTGAAGAGGCAAGCGAGGCAGATGTAATCCTCAACGTGTGTGACGCTTCGGATATACACTGTGCTGAGCATATCAGTATTACAACCGACATTCTCCGTGATCTCGGCTGTCCAGGTGACAACATTATTACGGTAATGAATAAATGCGACAAAGCAGAAAACATATTCGACCTGTTCCCCGCAGGAAAAACAGTGATGATAAGCGCACTGAACGGCACAAACCTTGATTTGTTGCTCAAGGAAATCACTAAAACGCTTGAATTAAAAAGTGTTACTCTTGATTTGCTTATCCCGTTTACAAACGGAGGAGATGTCAGCATGATCCGTAACAACGGAAAAGTTTTATCAGAAGAATACACCGCCGAAGGTGTTTTGTTGCGCGCAACACTACCTACAGATTTTGCAGACAGATACAAACACTATATTACAGAGAAATAAAAAACTCCCGGATTTCAAATCAGCATCACGCTGACATAAATCCGGGAGTTTTTATTTTTTCATATCAATCCCATTCACAGCCTGTAACCTTATCAAGATCAACACCCCTTGTATCGTGAGTGTTTTTAATCAGAGCAATAAGTGTTATTACAAAGCTTGGTACAAGCAGGCAGAATGAAACCGTAGCGATTGAAGCATTGCCGAAAATCCAGGTAACAGGAACATAAACTATGTACGCAACGGCATATCCGATAAATCCGATAACCGTCTGCGCCGATGATGCCGAGGAACGTAAATTTGTAGGTGCAGATTCACTTGCCATCATAATGAGTACGTCATTTGTTGAATAATAACTGCCTACAAACGCACCGCAGAGGAAACCGACGATATACGGATTAAGATTTATCTTTGCACCCACCGTAAAGCCTATAAAGCACACAAGAGCGTTTGCCGCAACAGTAATAGCTGCGACTTTTCTTCCCTTAAGGTCAGAGACAAATCCCATAAGCACCTGTGCAAGCGCCGAGCCGATGGGGAAGAGAATGAGCGCGGCTGTAACCTGGTTCACACTGACGAGATCCAAGAAATTATCTGCGACACTTCCATATACACTTTCGGCATATCCGTAGGATATAATAGTCTGGTAATCAAGACTGCCTATAACACCTATTCCTGAAAGTGCAAAACAGATAAACACCCATCGGAGCTGTTTATGCTTCATACCGAATTTGAGCGCGGCGATTAGACCGCCTTGAGCGTTTTCTGCTTTTTTCTGCGCTTCTTCCTCTCTCAGCTCATCCTCAGTCATACGAAGATATCTGAGACGTGACTCAATGAACGCATCAGTCTCTCTCGCACAGAGCAGAGCAATCAGGCTGACTGCCACTCCCACAATTGCGGGAATCATATAAACCTTACGCCACTCTCCTGCATTCTGCATAAGTACACGGCGGAGAATAGGTACGAGCATAACTGCCATATTGGCAAAGAATTTTATAACCGAGTATGTTATCGCACGGCGTTTCTGCGGTGATGATTCCATAATAAACACAACGTGCATATCGTGCGGAATAAAGAACATTATCATGCATGCGCCAAGAACGTACAATGCAATATTGTTTGAAAGAAAAATAACCAGCATTGCAAGGCTCATTCCGAATGTATTTATAATAAGAAATGTTTTTCTTCCGAAACGGTCCGCAAGAGGTCTGTAAAGAAGGCCTAAAACCTGGAACGGAATTGCAACCACCTGCAAAAGATTGAGAATTGTTACGGAGCTCTGGCTCATACTGAACAAATCATTGGCAATTTCCGTTTTCATAAGCGTTCCTATCTGCGATGCAATCTCATCAACCGCATAGATAAGAGCGATTATCAACACTAAATACCAAAAATATGTATTACTCTTCGGTCTTGCCTTCTGTTTTTCCCAGTAAGCAATCTCCTTTTCCCTGCGAAGCTGGTTTTTTCGCAACTTTTCAGGGCTGACAGCTTTCGTTTTCATATAATCCCTCCCATATTTTTTATTATATCATACGCTGTATTCAAAAACAAGAAAAAAAGAAAACAGACGAAATTTTATCCGTCTGTTTTAGTGTGTATGTTATTGATAAAAATGATTAGCCGAAAATTCCGAGGATGAAATCAAAAATCTGTCCTACGATTCCCTGGCTGTCAGGACTTGCACCCGCACTGTTGAGAATTCCCATAACAAATTCAAAAATTGTTGCCAACACCGTCTGCACCTCCCTTTCATCTAATTTACTGAACACATTCTATCACAATTGTTGACAACTGTCAACACCATATGAACAAACTGTTAACAAAATCTTATACCGTATTTATCAAGGTCAATATGACCGTCACTTTCAAATATAACGCCTTCCCTTTCCAGAAGCTCGCGTTGGGTTTCTCCGCCTCCAAAGGCAAATGAGCAGGAAACTCTGCCCTCACGGTTAACCACCCTGTGACACGGTATAATCCCCGGCTGAGGGTTGTTATGAAGTGCATATCCCACAACTCTTGCCCATCTCGGATTACCTGCAAGCATTGCCACCTGTCCGTAGGTTGCCACACTTCCCTCTGGAATACCCTTTACAACATCGTAAATTTTCTCAAAAACAGTCATAATCCACCTCTGTTCATCTTTGCTTTTATTATATATTCTTGCCAGAAAAATTACAATATTGCGGCATAAAGGAATATGTGATAAAATGAAATAAACCGATAATTACGGGAGGCTTTTCCGTGAAAAACATTACACTTCTTGATTCCTATGAACAAAACGCCTTTAAAAAAGAGGTTGAATATCTTAAATCTCTGAATCCCGACCGTTTTCTTCGCGGATTTTGTGATATTGCAGGCATAAAAAACGATGCAGAAAAGTATCCCGGTTGGGAAACCTCGGCAATTCAGGGACACACTCTCGGACATTATATCACCGCTGTGGCGCAAGCATATGCTTCGTCAGATGACCGTGAGCTGAAAAATATTACCGATTATCTCGTATCCGTTTTAAGTCGCTGTCAACGCTCTGACGGATATCTTCATGCAATTCCCTCAAGCCATTATGATCAGCTCGAAAATGGAAACACCTCGGGCACCTGGGTTCCCTGGTATTCAATGCACAAAATTCTCGCCGGACTTACTGATGTATATACTTTTACAGGAAATGTGCAGGCTTTACAAACAGCCTCAAAGCTCGGTGATTGGGTTTACAGCCGTACAAGCAAATGGACCGAAAAAATCCAGAAAACAGTTCTCAATGTGGAATACGGCGGAATGAATGACTGCCTTTACAATCTGTATAAATACACAAAAAATGAAAATCATCTGTCCGCAGCTCACAGTTTTGATGAATTATCACTGTTTGAGCCGCTTTATAATGGTGAGGACATCCTCGACGGTAAACACGCTAACACAACCATCCCGAAAATAATCGGAGCACTCAACAGATATACGGTTACAAACGAGGAATACTATCTTCGAGTCGCAAAAAACTTTTGGAAAATCGTTACCGAAAACCATACATATATCACAGGCGGTAACAGCGAATGGGAGCATTTCGGCCGTCCGGGTGTCCTTGACGCTGAGCGTACAAACTGCAACTGTGAAACATGTAACACCTATAATATGCTGAAACTGAGCCGTGAACTTTTCAAAATAACGGGTGAGAAAAAATACTCAGACTATTATGAAAACACCTTTATAAATGCAATTCTCTCCTCTCAGAATCCCGATACCGGAATGACCACTTATTTTCAGCCGATGGCAACGGGATTTTTCAAGGTTTACAGCTCTCCCGACGAGCATTTCTGGTGCTGTACCGGTTCAGGTATGGAAAATTTTTCCAAGCTTGGTGACAGTATTTACTTTTGCAATAACAACAGCATAATTATTAACCGCTATACATCATCACAAATTTTCCTGGATGAAAAGAATCTGACGATAACCCAGATTGCCGAGCTGCCGACTGTTACACTCACCGTGAACGGTTCTGCTGTTGCCGAAATCGTACTTCGTGTGCCAGACTGGTGCGAACAGGATCCTACGATCATAATAAACGGCAATAAAGAACCGATATGTATCCGTGAAGGTTTTATCCGGCTCAACCGTTTGTGGAATGACGGCGATATAATCAAATACGAAATGAATATGAAAATCACCGCACATCCACTGCCCGATAACGAAAACTCGGTCGCTTTCAAATACGGTCCCTGGGTTCTGAGCGCAGATTTAGGATGCCGCGATATGAATACGGACACTACAGGAGTAAACGTCACCGTGCCACTTTGGGATGCAGAAACAGATGAGGTAATCGTACTGAAAAAAGGAACCGTAAAAGAGTTGCTTTGCAATCCGGGAGAATATTTTGTCAAATCGGAAAACTCCGTTGAATTTACCCTCACGGGAACAAACCGCAACCTCATCTTTTCACCTCTTTACAAACATCATAAAAACCGTTACGGAATCTATTTCACTCTTGCAGACAGCAATACGAAGCTTCCCGAAAAGAAAACGGATAAATATATTTTGATTGATGCTGTTCCGATAGGTAACGATCAATATGAATTCAGCCACAATCTCCGTTCGGAAAATTCATCATCGGGAAATTTCAAGGGACATATGTTCCGCGATGCCGCTGCAAACGGTTGGTTCAGCTATGATCTTGCAGTAACCGATTCGGCTGAGAACTATCTGCAGGTCAAATATTACAGCGGAGATGCAGGAAGAAGCTTCAAGATTTATGCCGAAAACGAAATTCTCGCTGACGTAACGCTTGAAAATCCCAATCCCAACGGATTTTATGATATGTACTACAGACTTCCGCAAAAATTAACCGAAGGAAAAACGAAAATCACAGTCAGATTTACAGCAGGAAACAACAGTTGTGCAGGCGGAATTTTTGATAAAATAACTATTGTAAAGGAAAAATAATATGAAATTTATATCTTGGAACGTCAACGGCTTCCGCGCGTGTTTAAACAAAGGCTTTGCCGACTTTTTCGGCAACGAAAATGCTGATTTTTTCTGTATTCAGGAGACAAAAATGCAACCCGACCAGGCCGATTTTGCTCCTGAAGGATATTTTCAGTATTGGAATTCTGCCGAGAAGAAAGGGTATTCAGGAACCGCGGTATTCACAAAGCACAAACCCATAAGTGTGTGGTACGGTCTTGATATTGACAAGCACGACCATGAGGGCAGAGCAATCACGCTTGAATACGAAAATTTTTACCTGCTCTGTGTCTATACTCCCAACTCACAGCGTGAGCTTGCACGACTCGATTACAGATGTGAATGGGAGGATGATTTGAGAGAATATATCAAATCTCTCGACTCCTTGAAACCCGTAATTTATTGCGGAGACCTTAATGTTGCACATAAAGAAATTGATTTGAAAAACCCGAAAAGCAATCGCAATAATGCGGGATTTACTGACCGTGAGCGTGAAAAATTCTCACTTTTGTTAAATGAGGGATTTACGGACACCTACAGAAAGATGTATCCCGACAAGGTAGAGTATTCGTGGTGGAGCTATATGTTCCGTGCAAGAGAAAAGAATGCCGGATGGCGTATCGATTATTTCGTCGTTTCGGACAGACTTTTTGAAAAAATAAATGACTGCAAAATCCACACGGATATATTCGGCAGTGATCATTGTCCGGTCAGTATTGATATTGACATCTGAAAATCATTGAATGAAAACTCCCCTTGAAGCTATGTTCAAGGGGAGCATTTTTCAAGTTCTGTTAAAAAAGACCTTTATTATATTTTATGATGGCATACAAGCTCAAAATCACTCCTGCCGCCATTCCTGCAACAAGAACAATACATCCGATCGATACAAACACGGTATATCCCGTTTTTTCGGATATTAAAAACAGAATTTCGTAAATGGTTATCGACACACCGATAAGGAGAGTTCCCAAACCGATTTTTTTGCCGAAAGGAACCACATCCTGAGGAAGTATTCTGTGCCTGTGGTATCTGTGAACCGATGTGATGTTACCTTTCATATTCAATATTCCCAGAACAATGCAGAAAAGACCTAAAACGATTGGGGCAACAGATGCCATAAGCGTAAACCTCCTTTTATAAAATGCTGTACCGTTTACAAAATCATTATATCACAAGCATAGTTCCGAAATCAAGCACCGCTTTTGCCCCTGTTTCAGCACCGTGTCAAGCAGTTTTTTGAGCTTTTAGTATTGACAAGCCGAGCAAAATATTATATACTATCAAGGCTGACAAAAGAATATCTATCGGGGTGTAGCGCAGATGGTAGCGCGCTTGCTTTGGGAGCAAGATGCCGCAGGTTCGACTCCTGTCACTCCGACCACTTGAGTATCAAGCAATTGATACAAAAAAAAGAAGTTCCATTTCATTGGGACTTCTTTTTGTTTTACTATAACACTTGACAAATCAAAAATTTTTCTCTACAATAATTTATAGAACATTTGTTCGCATTTGCAAAAATTATTTATGAAAGGATTGATGTTTTGACAAGTGTAGAGTTTAGAAATGACCCTATGTTTTTAAGAAACCAATTTGAAAACGAAGGCACTTTTGAAATGCCAAAAATCAAAAAAGAAGAAATTAACCTTGAAAATATTGAATTGGTAGGTTATGATAAACTTAACAGTAGTGACGATAACCAAATAGTTCACTTTTTCTTGGATGATTACAAGTTTGAAGTTATGTGGAAAGACCCTGCTCCACGAATTGAAAGGTTAAAATCGCATAAGGCTGTATTATCGCCTAACTTCAGTGTTTATACTGAAATGCCTGCTGCTATGAAAATATATAATACTTTTCGCTCTCGTTGGTGCAGTGCATATCTTCAGGCAAATGGAGTTAAGGTTATTCCGACATTAGCTTGGGGTGGACCTGAAACTTTTTGGTTTTGTTTTGATGGAATTGAACAAAATAGTATAGTTGCCGTTTCTACATTAGGTGTACGCAAAGAAAAAGACCTGTTTATGCAAAGCTATAACGAAATGTTGCGACGATTAAAACCATCGCAAATTATTTGTTATGGCAAATCATTTGAAGAAATGAAAGGTAA
>CALGUK010000047.1 GCA_937920235.1 uncultured Clostridia bacterium
TCACTCCTTGGACTTTTTCATTTTTTTAACAATCTTTTATAATTTTATTATATTGACAGAAATTTGTCAATATATTTATACTTATTAAAATGATTTTTTTAACAAAATATTGATATTATTTTTACGTTGTGATACAATATTTAGAAATAAATCATATTATAATTTGACTTAATAAGGTGATAATATTTCTATATTATATTTTAGGAAGTTGAATTATGAGTTTTTTTTATGAAGATTTCACATCACCTGCAAGCCCTTTTCCAACGGAAAATAATGATTATGCGTCTTATGATGAGTCGCTTGACAGGGCAGAAGATAACGGTGCGTTTGAGATAAATAGAAGCGGATATAATATTCATTGTCTAACGATAATCGGGCAGGTAGAAGGTCATTATATTTTGCCTTCGTCAAATAAGACAACAAAATATGAACACGTTATACCTCAGCTTGTGTCTGTTGAGGAGGATGACAACATTGACGGATTGTTGATTCTTTTAAATACAGTGGGCGGAGATATTGAAGCAGGTCTTGCTATTTCCGAACTAATTTCGGGTATGAAAAAGCCAACTGTTTCTTTGGTTCTCGGCGGAGGCCATTCTATCGGAGTTCCTCTTGCGGTATCCGCAAAACATTCTTTTATCGTTCCTACAGCTACAATGACAATCCATCCCGTCAGAATGAACGGTCTTGTTTTGGGTGTTCCACAGACACTTTCATATTTCAGCAAAATGCAGGAAAGAATTGTTCGTTTTGTTTCGGATAATTCTCATATCAATCCCGATAGATTCAGAAGTCTTATGCTTTCAACCGGGGAGCTTATTATGGATGTCGGTTCTGTTCTTGACGGTGAAACAGCTGTTTATGAGGGCTTGATTGATGAAATAGGTAATTTAAGAGACGCATTGTCATATTTATATTCAGAGATTAAAAATAAACGGAGATGATTTTATGTCAGTTTTTAAAGCAATAATTCTTGGGATTGTTCAAGGTGTAACGGAGTTTCTTCCTATTTCAAGCAGCGGTCATTTGTCGCTGTTTCAACATTTTCTCGGTGTCGGGGGAGACGGCTCCCTTCTTTTCTCCGTTCTTTTACATCTCGGAACGCTTATAGCTGTTTTTGTTGTTTTTCATAAAACAATATTTGAGCTTATCATTGAAGCATTTGATTTAATAAAAGATATATTTACCGGAAAATTTCATTTTAAAAAACTTACAGGCAAAAAGAAAATGCTTGTAATGTTTGTATTTTCATGTATTCCGTTGTTATTCCTTTTAATTCCTGTCGGAAATGATATGAAGCTTATGGATGTTCTCAGTGGTTTCTCAGAAGACGACAGCATTCTTGTTGAGGGATTCTGCTTTATTTTCACAGCAGTTCTTTTACTGACATCTACATATATTTCTAGAACAAAAAAATTAACTCGAGAGGTTAACACTCTTGATGCTTTTGCGATTGGTATCGCTCAGGTTTTTGCTGCAGGCTTTCCGGGAATTTCCCGATCCGGTTCTACTATTTCAACCGGTATGATATGCGGAGTATCAAAAGAAAATATGGTTGAGTATTCATTTATTCTGGGAATTCCCGCAATTATTGTTGCAAATGCGGTTGAACTTAAAGATGCAGTTGAAACAGGTGCTCAGCTTGAAATTCTTCCCACAATAATCGGCGTTATTGTGGCAGCAGTTGTCGGTGTTGCCTGTATCAAGCTGTTACAGTGGATACTCAAAAAAGATATGTGGAAATATTTTGGCTATTACTGTTTTGTAATCGGAGTTATTACAATAATCTGCAGTATATTAGGCTTATAATTCGGAGATGTTAAAATGGCGCAACAAAAAAGAAAATCTAACACAAAAAATACAAGAAAGAAAAAAGTCTCAAAAAATAATATTTTTGCAAATAAACAGTTTACTGCTATAATATTATTCGCTGTTTCAATTCTCTGGTTTTGCCTATCAGTAATTGATGCGGGCGGTGTATGGGGTGCTTTACGCACATTTATGTTCGGAGTGTTCGGCTTTAGTTCATTCATTTTACCGCTTATTCTTTTAGTTACTGCTGTGTTTATTGCATTGGATAAGGCAGACAAAAACATCTATTCCAAAATTATAATGTCAGTTATTGCGTTAACCATTATTTGCAGTATTTTTCACGTTGCTCAGTGTAACAATCAAAATACATATTTTGATGCCATACGTGATGCTTATAATGTTTACAACATTGACGGTAGTATGCTTGGAGGCGGTGTATGGGGCGCCCTCTTCGGCGGTCTGTTTTTGCTTATCACCGGCGGAAGCAAGCTTGCCGCAATGATTTTGCTTATTTTATTACTGTTTATTTTTGTAATGGTTGTTTCCGGTCTTACATTAGGAGGACTCTTCAAGGGTATTTCAAAACCCGTAAAGAAAATAGGGGAGTTCACCGGAGAAAAAATAAGCGAATATAATGATAAAGCTCAGCAACATGCTCAGGAAAGAGCACGGAAAAAAGAGGAGTTTAATCCCGATGTTGATTTAGGACCTTCACCGGATGAGCTAACAGAGCCTTTGTTCAGTGATGAATTTAATGAAGATAAGCTTGTTTCTTTTTCTGAAGTAAAGGGAAAAGATATTGTTGTTGAGGTTCCTGAGGAATCTGTTGTTCAGAATGAAAAAGTTATCAATCTTGATGATATTATTAAAAACAGCAAGGAGGAGCCTGAGCAGATTAAACTTGATATTGATAATGAAAATACAGAGACAGAGGGGGAATCTGAGGAATATACTGATGAGGAATGGAATGCCGAACCTGTAAGACAGTACACTAAGCCTCCTATAAATCTTTTGAATCTGCCTAAAAACATTAATTCTTCTGATTATGAAAATGAACAGAAATACAATGAAAGAAAACTTATTGATACATTGAACAGCTTCGGAGTGTCAACACGACTTGTCGGTGTATCCAGAGGTCCTTCGGTTACAAGATACGAAATCCAGCCTGCCGCAGGTGTAAAGATAAGCAAAATTACAAATCTTGCTGATGATATTGCCTTAAATCTTGCTGCTTCCGGTGTAAGAATAGAAGCTCCGATTCCGAATAAGGCTGCTGTCGGAATTGAGGTACCTAACAAAAGCAGACAATCTGTGTCTTTAAGAGAGGTTATTGATCAGCCTAAATACAGAGATGCAAAATCTAAGCTTACGGTAGCGTTGGGTAAGGATATCACAGGCGATTTTGTTTATTCCGATCTCGTGAAAATGCCTCATCTTCTTATTGCAGGTACAACCGGATCAGGTAAATCTGTATGTCTTAACTCTATGATTGTCAGCATTTTATATAATGCAACTCCTGACGAAGTCAAGCTTCTTATGATAGATCCCAAGCAGGTTGAATTTACCATTTATAACGGTATTCCGCATCTTCTTGTTCCGGTTGTTTCTGACCCGAGAAAAGCTTCCGGTGCGCTTGCTTGGGCTGTTACGGAAATGCTTACACGATATAAAACATTTTCAGAAAACAGTGTAAGAGATATTTCCGGTTATAACAGCATTTGTGAGAGCCAGGGAAAGAAGAAAATGCCTCAGATTGTAATTTTTATTGACGAGCTTTCTGACCTTATGATGGCTGCACCAAATGAGGTTGAAGATTCTATATGCCGTCTTGCTCAGATGGCACGTGCCGCAGGAATGCACCTAGTTATTGCAACACAAAGACCGTCAGTTGATGTTATTACGGGTATAATTAAAGCAAATATACCGAGCCGAATATCACTTTCGGTATCGTCTCAGGTTGACTCGAGAACAATTATCGACTCTGTCGGAGCGGAAAAACTGCTTGGTAACGGCGACATGCTTTACTATCCGGTAGGTATCCCGAAACCGATTCGTGTCCAGGGGTGCTATCTGTCTGATAAAGAAGTGGAAAATGTTGTCACTTTTATTAAAAATCAGGAACAGACTATTTATGATGATGCGGTTATGAAGGAAATTGAGAGACAAGCTGCACAGACAGGAGTTAAAAAGAAAGATACGTCTTCATCTGATGATGACGAAAAAGGCCCCGCAGATGAAATGCTCCCTAAAGCAATAGAAGCTGTAATTGAAGCACAGTCAGCATCCACTACTTTGCTTCAGAGAAAGCTTAAGCTCGGGTACGCACGTGCCGCACGAATTGTTGATGAGCTTGAAGAACGAGGTATTATTGGTCCGTATGAAGGGGCTAAACCGCGTAAGGTACTTGTTACAAAACAACAGTGGTATGAGATGAATGCACTTGCACAAGGCGGAGCAAACAAAGCATACGGTGAAAACGAAGATGAAAACAATGATTCACAATAATTTTCTTCCTGTTTCAAAAAAAGATATGATTTCAAGAGGCTGGGATGAGGTCGATTTTGTATATGTATCCGGAGATGCATACGTCGATCATCCCAGCTTCGGAGCGTCAATTATTACAAGAGTGCTTGAAAATGCCGGTTATAAAGTCGGTGTTATATCTCAGCCTGATTGGAAAAAAGATTCTTCTTTTACTGTTTTCGGTAAACCTAGATTGGGCTTTTTTGTCTCTTCCGGAAATATTGATTCTATGGTCGCACATTATACCGTTGCAAAAAAGAAAAGAAGCTCCGATGCTTATTCGCCCGGCGGTAAAACTGGATTAAGACCCGACAGAGCGGTTATCGTTTATTGTAACAGAATCAGAGAAATTTACGGCGACATCCCGATTATAATCGGTGGACTTGAGGCTTCTCTTCGCAGATTTGCCCATTATGATTATTGGGATGACAAAATCAGACCCTCAATTCTTTTTGATTCAGATGCCGATCTGATATCATTCGGAATGGGCGAAAAGCAGACTGTCATGATTGCTGACCGCCTGAATTACGGAGAAAATATCCGTGATATTCACGATATTAAAGGCACTTGCTACGCTGTTGATGTTATCGATACTCCTTTCGGCGGTGTTGAGTGTCCTTCTTATGAAAATGTTTTAAATTCTAAAAAAGAGTATGCAATATCCTGCCGTATTCAGCAGGATGAACAGGACCATATTCGCGGTAAGGTTATAAAACAGCGTCATGGTAAGAAAATGCTTGTTCAGAATATTCCTATGGAACCGTTATCAACAGAGGAGCTTGATCAGATATATTCACTGCCATATACAAGAACATATCATCCTTCATATGAAAAATACGGGGGAGTACCGGGAATACTTGAAGTCAAATTTTCGATCACTCATAACAGAGGATGTTTCGGAGCGTGTAATTTCTGTTCAATTGCATTTCATCAAGGCAGATATGTAACATGCAGAAGTAAGGAATCCATAATAAAAGAAGCTAAACTGTTAACTGAAATGGATGACTTTAAAGGATACATTCACGATATCGGAGGTCCGACAGCAAATTTCAGAAGAACATCTTGCGATGTTCAACTGAAAAACGGTTTATGTAAAGGAAAAAAATGTCTTGCACCGACTCCGTGCCCCGCATTGATTCCGACACATAATGAGTATCTTGATATTCTCAGAGAAGTCAGAAATTTGCCGAAAGTAAAAAAGGTTTTTATCCGTTCAGGAATCAGATATGATTATATGCTCTGTGATAAAAACGAAACTTTCTTCAAAGAGCTTGTTAAATATCACGTCAGCGGACAGCTCAAGGTTGCACCTGAGCATTGCTCAGCAGCTGTTCTTGACAAAATGGGAAAACCGCATATTCAGGCGTATAAGGAATTTTCAAAAAAATATTTCAGCTATACAAAATCAATCGGTAAAGAACAGTATCTTGTACCGTACCTTATGTCCTCACATCCGGGTGCCACGATTAAGGATGCTGTTGAGCTGGCTGAGTTTATAAGAGATGAAAAACTTCATCCTGAGCAGGTTCAGGATTATTATCCAACTCCGGGAACAATATCCACAGCAATGTACTACACTGAGCTTGATCCTTATACACTTGAAAATATTTATGTTGCCAAATCGCCTCACGATAAAGCATTACAACGTGCTTTAATGCAATATTTCAATCCGAATAATTATGATTTGGTTTATGAAGCTCTAAAAAAAGCGGGACGAAGTGATTTAATAGGCATCGGAAAGAAGTGCTTGATTAAGCCAAAAAAGAACGATAATTATAATAAAAACTTCAATGAAAAGAAAAGAAAAACAAATTTTCAAAAGCGGAGAAAAAAATCCTGACGGATTTTCCGAACTGATTTACTATCCCAAAAAACAAAAGATTATCGTTTTATTTATTGTAATTACAATATTTATCGGCTTAATTATTTCAGCTTTGCACTTTTCTGGTGTATTAAAGTGGAATGAATTACTCTCATCAATGGGCTTCATTGATGGTGTCGAATCTGTTGATTCTGACTTTGTAATTTATTATCTTGACGTTGCTCAAAGTGACTGTTCCGTTGTAGTCTGTGACGGTGATGTTATGCTCATTGATAGCGGAACAAAGTTTCAGGCACATAAAATTTACGAGTCCCTTTTTTCAATGGATATTGATCATGTTGACTATCTGATCATTACTCACCAACATGATGACCATATGGCAGGAGCGTCAGAAATTCTTGATTTTATTGATGTGGATAATATTCTGATGCCTAAGCTTTCCGATATCAATGACGTTAATTCGATGACATACCAGGATCTTATAAATAAGATTGCATCTGAAAATATTAACCCTATTGCCGTCTCTGCAGGTTATGAATTTTCTCTGGGTTCTTCCGATATACAAATTCTTTCTCCGTCAGAGCAAGATGATAATCTCAATAACATGTCGGTCGTATTAAGAATTTCATACGGAAATACCGCATTCCTTTTTCAGGGCGATGCAGAAAAAGAAGTCGAAAGACAGCTTATGATGTCCGGATATAATCTGAGGGCAAATGTGCTTAAACTCGGTCATCACGGGAGTAATACATCATCATCCGAAAGCTATCTTGATACCGTAAATCCTGATTATGCGATTATTTCTTCAGGATTTGATAATAAATACGGCCATCCGAATACTTATGTTATGGAGAGGTTAGCAGAAAAAGGGATAACATCTTATATGACGGGAATTCACGGAAATATTGCCACAACAAGTGACGGAGATACTGTCAGAATAATTACTTTTAACAAATAAATGTAAATTATTTCAAAAAAAGGCTTGAAATATATCAGTTGTTATGATATAATTTTTCAGCAATTCGCATGTGCGGTGATTTTGCAGGAATTGCATTTTATATGTCCCGGCAGAAAATGATCCGTGCAGAGGATAAAATAAGGAGGAAAAAATATGTCAGTAGTATCTATGAAACAGTTACTCGAGGCAGGTGTTCATTTCGGACACCAGACAAGAAGATGGAACCCCAAAATGGCAGAGTACATCTTCACTGAAAGAAATGGTATTTATATCATTGACCTTCAGAAAACAGTTAAAAAACTTGAAGAGGCTTACAAGGTAGTAAGAGAAGTTGCTGAAAACGGCGGCGAAGTTCTTTTTGTAGGCACAAAGAAGCAGGCTCAGAGCTCAGTTAAGGAAGAGGCTATGCGTTGCGGTATGCCCTATGTTAACGCTCGTTGGCTTGGCGGTATGCTCACAAACTTCACAACAATTAAGCAGAGAATCAAGAGACTTGCTCAGCTTCACGCTATGAAGGAAGACGGTACATTTGATCTTCTTCCCAAAAAGGAAGTTGCCAAGTATGAGCTTGAGATTGAAAAGCTTGAAAAATATATCGGTGGTATTACAGAAATGAAAAAGCAGCCAGCTGCTATGTTCATTGTTGACCCGAGAAAAGAAAAGATTGCAGTTGCTGAAGCTAAGAAGCTTGGTATCCCTGTAATCGCAATTGTTGATACAAACTGTGATCCTGATGATGTTGATTATGTTATCCCCGGTAACGATGATGCTATCCGTGCAGTTAAGCTTATTGCCGGCGCTATGGCTGATGCTGTTATAGAAGGCAGACAGGGTGAGCAGATGGATGTTGCTGTTGAAGCTGAAGAAACAACAGAAGAAGTTGCTGAATAATTTATAAAAATTTAGCCCGTGGCTCAAGTGTTACGGGCTGTTTTCAAAAATATCGTAATATTGGAGGAAAAGAAAATGGCATTTACTGCAAAAGATGTTCAGGCTCTTCGTGAGAAGACAGGCGTTGGTATGATGGATTGTAAAAAGGCTCTTGTTGAGACAGATGGCGATATCGAAAAGGCCATTGACATTCTCAGAGAAAAAGGTCTTGCTTCTGCTGCTAAGAAAGCAAGCCGTGTTGCTGCTGAAGGTGTAGTTGCCGCATATAGCGATGCAAACGCAGGTGCTCTTGTTGAAATTAACTGTGAGACAGACTTCGTTGCTAAAGGTGAACCGTTTGTTAAGCTTGCAGCTAAGGTTGTTAAGACTGTTGTTGCTGAAAAGCCGGCTGATGTAGAAACTCTTCTTGCTACAAAAGCAGTTGATTCTGACAAAACAGTTGATGAAGAAGTTCAGGAGGTTTTCCTTGCTCTTCGTGAAAATATGAAAGTACGCAGATTTGCCCTTGTTGAAGGACATACATCAACATATATCCATGCAGGCGGTACAGTTGGCGTTATCGTAGCATTTGATGTTGATGATGCTACTGCTGCTAAACCCGAATTCGATGCAATGGGTAAAAATGTTGCAATGCAAATTGCAGCTATGAATCCGGAATATAAGAGCAAGGCTGACATTTCTGATGAAGAACTTGCAAAGATGAAGTCAATCACAATTGACAGTGCTCTCAACAAGCCTGACTCACTTCCTGTTCCGATTCTTAACGGAATTATTGCAGAAGCAATTAATGATAAGAAATGGAGCGATGAAGACGCTGAAATCTACAATGGTCTTGACCAGAAGCAGAGAAAGAATTTTGTAAACTTCATTTCAAAAGAAGCATATGCAACAATGGCTGAAATTGCTCTTTCTCATAAGGCTGAAATTTCAGAGAACAAAATCTTTGTTGGTCTTGTTCAGGGTCGTCTTGCAAAGCAAATTAAAGAAGTTTGTCTTCTTGAACAGACTTTTGTTCGTTCTGATCTTTTTGACGGTTCAGTTGACGGCTATGTAAATTCTGTTGCTAAGGAACTTGGCGCAGATATCAAGCTCACAAGCTTTGTCCGTTTTGAAAAAGGCGAAGGAATTGAAAAGAAGGAAGAAAACTTTGCTGCTGAAATAGCAAGCATGTTATAATTTCTTTAATATAAATTTTAAGCACACAGTTTTGCGGCTGTGTGCTTTTTGCTATTTTACACGAATTTTTTCGTGAGTAGGAACTCTTCTTCCACGCTTGATTCTACATTTTAAATTATAAATTGTTGGTGACCTGCAAATTAATTGATGTTCGTTAGGGCAGGGGCTTTCTTCCGACGTTATCGGTTTATATGTTACTTTTCGGTGGGTCAAGACCCAGTCTTAACATTATACCAATGGGTATTTATTAATCCCTACAAATTTTGATTTGCCATTCCGAACGAAGTGAAGAATCTCAAAAAAAATCAAAATATTATTGATTTTTCCAATAAATAGTGTTAGACTAATTCTGCCAAACATAATTTTATAAAAATTTTTTCAAGATAAGTGTGTGTATTTTTATTTCGGTAAAAATGCAGATGCTCTGTTTTGCATACACGCACAACGCTTGGATTGTAAAATTATGTTTGGCGACAGTTGGAGCTATGTATTTTTCATGCGTTGGCTTCGGCTGACGCATTTTTTTTAGGAGGAAAATAAAATGAAAAATGTAAACAAATTTTTATCAGTATTGCTGACATTGATAACGATAGTCTCAATCATACCAATGTCAGCAATTACAGCAAGTGCAGATGCGTATTGGGGTGATGTTCAAGATTATGATGATATGGAAAATATTTCAGGCAATTATGAATATGCAGTTATATCAGAAAAAGATAAAACTTGCATTATCGAAGAGTATCGTGGAACAGATACAGATGTTATAATTCCAAGTGAAATCAATGGATATACTGTAACAGAACTTTACACCTTTTCCTTTCAATTTTATCACTTGGTAGAAAGTGCTACGGCGATGAAAAGCATCACCATTCCTAAGAGTATAACGAAAATACATAATCTTGCTATTTGTCGAAATGAAAATTTAGAAACTATCACTGTGGACAGTGATAATGAATACTATTCAAATGATGAATTTGGTGTGTTGTTTAATAAGGAAAAGACAACCTTAATTCAGTATCCTTCTAACAATTCAAGAACAAATTATAACGTTCCCGATAGTGTAACGAAAATTGGTAATGGAGCATTTTATCATTGCACAAATCTTACAAGTGTAACAATCCCTGATAATGTAACATTAATTGGTAATGATGCATTCTCTGAATGCACAAGCCTTACAAACATAATAATACCTAATGGTGTAACATCAATTGGTAGTTACGCATTTTATAATTGCGATAGTCTTGCAAGCATAACAATTCCTGATGGTGTAACATCAATTGGTAGTTATGCATTTTATGATTGCGATAGTCTTACAAGCATAACAATTCCTGATGGCGTAACATCAATTGATTGGTGTGCATTTGAATGTTGTGATAGCCTCAATAATGTGTATTATTCAGGCACAGAAGAGCAGTGGAACAATATAACAATAAATAGTTACAATGACCCACTTATTAATGCCATAATTCATTATAACTTTACAGGTTGTGTTCACACATCCAAAATAATCACAATCCCAGCAAAATGCACAGTAGCAGGTATGTCATACAATGTATGTGAAATTTGTGGCGAAATAATTGGCAACTCAACTGTAATTCCTGCAACAGGTCATACTGCAGGTGAATGGGAGGTTGTTCTCGCCCCTACTTATGAAGCTGACGGCAAACAGGTTAAAAAATGTACTGTATGCGGTGATGTTATAGCAGAAGAAACAATTCCGATGCTTGTGAAGAATGTTGTAACTGATGAAAATACAGGTGTTTCAATGGAATTTGATAATACTGATTACAACGGTGTTGTTGATATTGTGGTTGAAGAATCTTTTGACGGTATAGCATTTGATGTAATTGACACATCACTAAACGCATCACAGAAATTCATTTATGATATTACAATGACAGTTGACAGTGAGGCGGTACAGCCAAACGGCACAGTAACGGTAAGAATACCGCTTCCTGAGGGTTATGACCCGACTCGTTCATTTGTATATCATATTGATACTGAAACAGGTAAGGTTGAAAAAATGCCTGCAACTTATGAAAACGGTTATCTAGTATTTGAAACAACGCATTTCAGTTATTATGCAGTTGTAGAAGAATGTAACTACTCATTCTCAATTCAAAACCCGTCAAAAACTGAAATTCGTAACAAGGACGGCATTATTCTTCATGCAAATGTTGAGGGTAATGCTCCTGCAGGTTTTTATGTAAAATGGGAATCAAACAACGGTAATTTTAGCGCAGATACTGACGGCAACGAGCTTCAAATTATTGCAAAAAATAAGGGGTGGACAACATTCACAGCAATTCTTTGTGATGCAGACGGAAATGAATTAGCTTGTGACAGCGTTGAAATGTATTCAAAATCAGGTTTCTTTGATAAAATCGGCGGTTTCTTCCGTGGACTCTTCGGATTAACAAAAATTTACGAAAACTAAAAGCACAAAGACTATTTCTCCTACTTATATTTAATATTATATAAACTTTGTCCTATATAGCGTACAGTTTATGCTGTACGCTTTATTTTTTTCTTGTAAAAAAGAATATAATAATGTAAAATAATAATGTAATTGATTTTCCCATATAATTTATGGGTGATATTATGAAAAATATAATTTGTCTTGTTCTAAGCTCAGTTGTAATTTTTACAAGTATTGTCTTTTGTCAGATTGATAATGCCTCTTCTTCTGAGATTCATAATTCAGACAATTTAACGATTATTATTGACGCAGGGCACGGTGGCGAGGATGGCGGTGCGATTGCTGATGACGGAACTGTCGAAAAGGATTTGAATCTGTCTGTAGCCTTAAAACTTAACGATATATTATCCGTGTTCGGCTATAAAACACATCTTATCAGAACGACTGACATATCGGTTTATACACAAGGAGATACAATTCGCGAAAGAAAAATTTCTGATATAAAAAACAGAATAAATGTTATGAATGAATATGAAAATTGTCTGTATATAAGTGTCCATCAAAACAAATTCACCGAAAGTTATGTTCACGGAGCACAGACCTTTTATTCACCCAACAATGCTGAAAGCAAAATATTGGCTGAGTTTATTCAAAAGTCCATATCTTCCGGGCTTCAAAAAGATAATGACAGAGCAGTTAAAAAATCAGGAACGGATATTTATATTTTGTTTAATGCACAAAAACCTACTGTGATGGTGGAATGCGGTTTTATTTCTAATCCCGATGAATTAATTAACTTAAAGAACAGTCAATACCAAAATAAAATGGCAATGTCCGTTGCCGCAGGAATAATAAACTATAATATTTCGGAGGAAAAAAATGGCACCCAAATCTAAAACAATATATATTTGCAGTGAGTGCGGATATGAAACACCGCGCTGGTTAGGACAATGTCCGAGCTGCAATGAATGGAATACACTTAATGAAGAGGTTAGAACAGCAGTTAAAGAAACCGTAAAAAAATCACTTGTCGGTTCTAACCGAGGAATAGCCTATCCGCTTGCTCAAATTACTGCCGATACAGGTCACAGATATAACACCGGACTTAAAGAACTTAACCGTGTTCTCGGCGGAGGACTCGTCAAAGGATCTGTTGTGTTGTTAAGCGGTGATCCCGGTATAGGTAAATCCACAATACTTCTACAGATTTGTGAATTTTTAGGTAATGCTTTAAAAATATTATATGTTTCGGGCGAAGAGTCTGCACATCAGATTAAACTTCGTGCATCGCGACTTTCAGTATCAACCGAAAGTCTTTCAGTTCTTTGCGAAACCGATGCACAATATATAAGTGAATATATACAGTCAGAAAAGCCGGATATTGTTATAATTGATTCAATACAGACAATGGAAATCAGTGAGCTTAACTCTTCACCCGGTAGTGTTACACAGGTGCGAGAGTCAACAAATCTTTTTACAAGAACAGCAAAAGCTTCAAATATTCCGATTTTTCTTGTCGGCCATGTAAATAAAGACGGTAATATAGCAGGACCGAAGGTTCTTGAACATATTGTTGACTGTGTTCTCTATTTTGAGGGTGACAGAAACACATCTTATCGTATTTTAAGAGCTGTCAAAAACCGTTATGGTTCAACAAATGAAATTGGTGTATTTGAAATGCTTGATAATGGTTTGTCTGAGGTGGAAAATCCATCTATGATGCTCATTTCCGGAAA
Organism: uncultured Clostridia bacterium; assembly: GCA_937920235.1. GTDB lineage: Bacteria > Bacillota > Clostridia > Oscillospirales > Acutalibacteraceae > Fimenecus. The sequence continues at coordinate 13,338 of CALGUK010000047.1, forward strand.
ACCGCAAAATGTTTCGGGTACCTGTGTAGCGTGCCTGATGGAAGGTTCAAGACCAATTTTGGCCGAAGTTCAGAGCCTTGTAACGCCGAGTGGATTCGGAAATCCTCGCAGAATGGCAACAGGCATTGATTACGGCAGAATGGCTATGCTCATAGCCGTTCTTGAAAAGCGCTGCGGTTATTTCCTCGGAAATATGGACTGCTATACCAATGTTATAGGCGGACTTCGTATTGATGAAACCGCTGCCGACTTATCCATTGCTTTGGCAATAGTTTCAAGTCTTAAAGATGTTATCGTGCCTGAAAAAACTTTAGCATTCGGAGAAATCGGCTTGGCAGGGGAGATACGCTCGGTAAATTGCTGTGAACAAAGAATCAAAGAGGCAGCAAAGCTTGGCTTTGAGAAATGTATTATTCCATATCATAACTACACAAAGTTACCGAAACATCTTTTTAACGAAATCGAAATTATTCCTGCAAAAAATATAAGGCAAGCATTTGAGGCGATTATGAATTGAATGAAAGATTTTTAAAAATTCCCAATTTGCCACAAAAGAAAGTTACGACTGTCTTTGCAATTTGCAATGATACCACCCTTAAAAACGCTTTTGAAGAATTATCGGTAAAAGTTGTGAATGTCACACAAAATGAGTTTTTAGACGCTCCTGTGAGCCAACATGCTGATATTTTGGCAAATTATGTTGGGAAATCAACTTTTTTAGTAGATAAAAATCAGAAAGAGCTTTGTCGTTTTATTGAAAATAATGACGGGAAAACCGTTATTATTGATAATATTAAATCGCCGTATCCAAATGACTGCTTGCTTAATTTCGCAGATATTGGCGACTATATAATCTGTAATAAGTCAATATTAACTGATGAAATCATTGATTTGTTACCTAAAAAGCAAATAATAGATATTAAACAGGGTTACTCAAAATGTTCAGTATGTATTTGCAAACGCAACACCATCATAACTGACGATATTTCCGTTTATAGCGCAGTTTCGCAGTGTGATGATATTAAATCATTATATGTGCAAAAGGGGAGTGTAAGCATAGATAAATACGATTATGGATTTATCGGCGGGTGCTGTGGTCTTGTTGATAAAGATGTTTTACTTTTTAACGGTGATTTATCAACACATACAGACTTTGACAAAATTAAGAATTTCCTGTATGATAATGGTGTAAACTACATTGATATTAAAGGTAAGCCCTTAACAGACATAGGAAGTATTATTCCGATTATGGAAAAAGACGGTGATTAATATGAAAAAAGGATATTTAATTTCTTATATTGGCGCAGCTGCAACAATGGGTATTGTTCTCTCAAAAGCAGGTAAAATGACTAAAAATTATGGACAACCCTTGAAAGAAAAAAAGAAAATGTCAGTTGATAAATTAGCAAAAACAGCCGAAAAAGGTGTAGATTTTGTAGCAAAAAAACTTGTTAAATAAATACTTGTTGATATTTAATTGGCATCTCCTTTTATGATTGGAGATGCTATGATTTTAATGGGGAAAAATGAATAAAGTTATTGTAATTGGTTGTCCCGGTTCGGGAAAAACAACGTTTGCGGAAAAATTGAATAAATGTACAGGGTTACCTCTTTATTATCTTGATGCTATATGGCATAAACCTGACAAAACTCATATTTTAAGAGATGAGTTTGACGAAAGAATATCTGAAATTTTTGCCACTGACAAATGGATAATTGACGGTAACTATAAAAGAACAATAGAAATGCGATTAAAGGAATGCGATACAGTTTTTCTTTTTGATTTTCCTACAAATGTTTGTTTGCAAGGTGCAACCGAAAGAATTGGCAAAGGTCGTTATGACTTGCCGTGGATTGAAACAGAATTAGATCCTGAATTTAAACAATTTATCGAAGAATTTTCTGAAAAAACATTACCGTATATTTATGAATTGATTGACAAATACAGAGCAGAAAAACAAGTTATAATATTCAAATCAAGAGAAGAAGCAGACAGGTTTATTAGCAAGGTGAAATAATATGCAAATAATCAAATTTGAACCTAAATATCGTGATGACCTGATATTCATGATACTTGAAGCAAAAAATGCACTCGGCAGAGTGCCTGGGCTTAATGAAGATTTGCTTGATATTCAGAAAAATTATTTTGATAAGGGTGATATGTTTTGGATTGCTCTTGATGATAACGATAGAGTTATCGGTAGCGTAGGTTACAGCTCTATTGAAAACAGCGAAGATGTTATCCTGCACAGACTTTTTGTAAAAGCTAATCTCAAGCATCAAGGGATTGGTACTGCTCTTTTGAAAACTGCAGAAGAACATTTGAAAGCTATTGGTAAAAAAGCAATTATTGTTCATCTTGGCAACAAGGAGCAATTTTATGAATCGTGGCAGTTTTATCCAAAACACGGTTATGCAGAATACGAGCCGAGCTATATGCGAAAGGAATTACAGAAAACAGAGCTTTGGGATATTTATGACATTATCCGCAAAAAGACCGGCAGAACAGTTGAGCGCGGAAAGCCAATGTCACAAGATGAATATCATATTGTGGTTAATGTATGGATAAGGGGTTCTGACGGTAAATGGCTTATTTCAAAACGCTCACCAAATAAGCATTACGGCAATCTTTGGGAATGTTGTGGCGGCTCAGTAATATCAGGGGAAGATAGCATTTCTGCGGCACTTCGCGAAGCAAAGGAAGAGCTGGGCATTGAGCTTTCGGCTGAAAACGGATACCTTTTTACATCTGCTATCCGTCAGTACAGAACTTTTCCCGATTTTCTTGATGTATGGGTTTTCAGACAGGATGTTGATATAAACAAGGTTATTCTTCAAGCGGGTGAAACCTGCGATGTAAAATGGGCCACAAGCGAGGAGATACTTGCAATGGGAAAAAACGGCGAATTTATACCGCTTACGGTTTTCCCATATCTTGAAAAGTTATTTGAAAGTGAGAAATAATTATGCCACAACACCCATTCCCACCCTTATACGACAAAAACTCAAAAGTGCTTATACTCGGCAGTTTCCCGTCGGTGAAATCCCGTGAGCAAATGTTTTTCTACGGTCATCCGCAGAACAGATTCTGGAAGGTTGTTTCTGCCGTTATGGGTACCGACACACCTGTAACTATCAAAGAGAAAAGTGCCTTTCTGCACTCGAATCATATTGCATTATGGGATGTGATTGCCTCTTGTGATATAACAGGCAGTTCTGACAGCTCAATTAAAAATGTGGTCGCAAACGACCTTACGGAGATACTTGAAAACGCTGACATCAAGCAGATTTTCGTCAACGGCAAAACTGCTGAAAAGTATTACAACAAGTACATTCGTGACACAATCGGCAGAAATGCTATTTGTCTACCCTCAACTTCACCTGCAAATGCCGCTTGGAATATTAATCGTCTCATTAATGAGTGGAACATAATTAAGATTTACATAGGTTAATTTAAAATGAATAACGATTTAAAAAAATATATTGAAAACAATGTTTTTCCCGAGTACGAAAAAAACGATTCGGGACACGGAATAGAGCATATAAAATATGTTATTGAACGATGCTTTAAATTTGCAGAACAATTTGATGATATAAATTCAGATATGCTATACACAATGGCAGCATATCACGATATCGGTCATCATATTAAAAAGAAAAATCACGAAATCATATCGGCTGAATTTTTTTACTGTAACGATGATATGAAACGATTTTTTAATGAAAATCAAAGAATTATCATTAAAGAGGGGATAGAAGACCACAGAGCATCTGCCGAACACTCTCCGAGAAGTGTTTACGGGAAAATTTTATCGTCTGCAGACCGTTCAACTGATATAAATGATTTCTTGAGAAGGACGCATTTATACACATTAAGACACAATCCGGATTCATCGATAAATGATATGGTTGACAGAGCTTATAAACATACAAGTGATAAGTACGGCAAAAACGGATATTCAAAAACATTTGTAATTGATGAAGATTATGAAAAATTTCTTCACAAGATTGATGAAATGTTAAGTGATAAAGAAAAATTCAAAAAATATTATATCCAATTAAATAATTTATAATTATTATTCCATAAGTAATCATTATGATAAGCTTATGGAATTTTTGTTTCTATTTCAAAAGGGTAGTGTTGAAAACTTCATATAATTGTTGACATTGTTGAAAAGTTGATTTATAATTATACAAAATAAATATTTTGTATCAAATAGGGGGCAAAAAATTATACAAAATACGGGAAATAGCTTTTTTATTCGAAATATATGTTTAATAAAGAAATACCTCTTTTTAATTAAATATTATTTTTTATTATATCTAAAACTGATTATTTATAAATTCTAAGTTTATATAATTAATTACTTGATGTTATATCTCAAAATAATTAAATCTGATAATAAATATTTAGCATTACTCTGTATTGTTTGAAATTTTATTATATAATTTATTTTTTTACTTTTAAATTTAAATCTTTATTTTTATGATGAATTGATGTATCATTAATGTATAATCAAGAGATAATTAAATTATATTAAACATTGATGTAACATATTTAATTTAGTCAGATTGTTTTTATTATATTGATTTTTCGTAATTGTATACGATGTATTATTTTGCATCTGTTTATTGGTTATTTACTTTTATATATATCCTTTTTATTTTGTTTTGTATTTTATTATTTTCCAAATAATATATGTGAAACAGTTTCACGGGTGGTTATATGAAAAAAATTAATTATACAGGTTTACCTGCCATTTTAAGAGATTTTCTTGTTTATCTCGATGTAATAAAAAACAAGTCTGCATTAACAATTGAAGAATACTCTTCCGATTTAAAGTTATTTTTCAAATTCTTGAAGTATTACAGGGGTTTAGTCCCCTCTTCCATTGAATTTGATGAAATTGATATTCTCGATATTAATGAAGATTTTGTGAAAACCGTTTCATTGAATGATGCTTATGCTTTTTTATCGTACTGTAAGAATGAAAGAGATAATCAAGAGGCCGCAAGAGCTAGAAAAGTTTCTTGTCTGAGAACCTATTTTAAGTATCTTGACAAGCAAAAGAATATTCTTGAGAACAATCCTATGGAAGTTCTTGACTCACCGAAATTAAAAAAAGCTCTCCCCAAATATCTCACACTTGAAGAGAGCATAAAACTATTAAAATCAATTGACGGTAAGCATAAGGAAAGAGACTATTGTATTATTGTGTTTTTCTTAAACTGCGGATTAAGATTATCCGAACTTGTCAGTCTTAATTATAATGATATAAGAGACGACCACACATTGCGTGTAACCGGTAAAGGTAACAAGGAAAGAACCATTTACCTTAACGATGCCTGTCTTGAAGCATTTGCTCAGTATATGGCTGTTCGTCCGGTTGACGGAGTTGCTCCTGCCGACCGTAATGCCTTATTCTTAAGCAGCAGAAATAAGAGAATAAGTCCCAAAACGGTACAGCATATCGTATATTCCTGCCTTGAAAAATGCGGTTTAGAAGGATATTCTGTACATAAATTAAGACATACTGCTGCAACGCTTATGTATCAGCACGGGAATGTCGATGTCCTTATATTAAAAGACATTCTCGGCCACGAAAATCTCGGAACGACAGAAATATACACGCATATTGTTGATGAACAGCTCAAAAAAGCCTCTGATGCAAATCCTCTTTCAAAAATCAAATTAAGCGACAATATTAAAGAAGATTAAATTTATTTATAAGAAAATTTATCAGTATCGTGCTTATTGCGATACAGACAATATTTACTAACAATAAAATTGAATATCTTATCAAATACAGCCGTACAGACATATTGTCGGCTGTATTCTTTTTTATTACAGCTCTGTAAATATATTTACTCATATAAACGCTTTCACTTGCAGCATATATCATCGAAGCAGTTGTAATAATTGCGACAGGATAAATCAAAACAAGACAAAACAGTATTCCTTTTAATTCATATTCACAATACATGTATGAACTGAAATAACCGATCATTACACATTTAATTAAAACCGGAATTATACACATCGGCATTCCAATAAGACTTGTTCCTATAAAAAAAGTCAACAAAAAATATATTAGTTCACTTTTAAAAAACATAATAAAAATTTTAGTAAATTCAGATGAACATATTATTTCCAGAGTTTCCTTGCAAATCAGATTACAGTAATCGAAAGATTCCGATTTATAGATAAGGCATCCTGATAAAAGGGAGAATATCGACATAAGCGTAAAAGCAATGTAGTATATATCAGTTGATAATTTAATATTATCCAGTCTTGGCTTATGAAATTTTTCATGTGTGAATTTTTTTCGTTTTCTTAAATTGATTACCTTTGTCATAAAATATTATTCCTTTTCAATTTATTTTCTTCTCTTTATATTTGCGGAAACAATTCCTCCTGCTACTGAAACCAAAATTCCGGTAAAAATCACCAATGACAGCATAGTGAGATGTCGGGATGAAACAAAGTAAACGATAATGGAGATAATTACGGTTAAAACCGTTCCGCATACAAGACCGGAAATTATACCCTTGAAAGGAAGAATCTTATTGCTTATAAATCCGCACAAAAAACAACCTGCATATTCACAAAAAAGAAAATGCAATATCAGACTATCGGGTAATAATTCCGTATCCTTAAGAATGTACGAGACTGTTAAAGTCAATAAAAGCATAAGAACTAAGCCGACAAAAGATGATATAAACAACCCGAGAATAACCTTTAAACAATTAGGCATTTCACTCATTCTCTTAAGTTTGTTTTTTAACATAAAAAACCCCTCACATTCAATAAAGAATATGAGGGGTGAAAATTGTTTATGATATTAAATTATTCTTCATCTTTATTTTTCTTAGATTTTTTTGTTTTCTTTTCCTGCATAGCAGCTCTTGCAGCTTCTCTTTCTGCCTGAATCTTTTCGTTAGCAGTGTGATTAGTCTGAATAGCATATTTCTTGAATTTGATTTTTACTCTGTCAGAGCCGGATTCGATAACAATTGTATCATCTTTAACAGAAACAACCTTACCGCAAATACCGCCGATTGTTGTAATCTCATCACCAATCTGAGTATTGTCACGGATTTCCTGTTCCATCTTCTGCTGCTTTTTCTGAGGTCTTATTGTAAAGAAATACATTGCTGCAAAAAGTGCAACCATCATAAGAATCATCGGCATAGGACTTGAACCGCCTTCAGCACCTTCGGGAGCTGCCATTGCAAAAGTTAAAAATTCGTTCATTTAATTTTCCTCCAAAAAAATATATCCTTGACATTATACATAAAATTGTTAAATATTGCAAGATGTTTTATAAAATTTAACAATTAAATTCTTGTATCCAATCTGTCAACGTATTTATTATAAAATTCTTCAAACGTATCATTATCCAATGCTTTTCTGATTTTAGTCATAAGACTATTATAAAAATAAAGATTATGCATTACACAAAGACGCATAGCCAACATCTCCTGAGCCTTAAACAAATGTCTGATATATGCTCTTGAATGTTTTTGACAGGTCGGACAGTTACAAGTCGGATCAATCGGTTGATTATCTTTTTCATATTTTTTGTTGTTGATATTGATAATACCTGCATCAGTAAAAAGATGTCCGTGACGTGCGTTTCTGCTTGGCATAACACAATCAAACAGGTCAACTCCCCTTCTGACACCCTCAAGAATATTTCCGGGTGTTCCGACACCCATAAGATATCTTATTTTATCAGCAGGCATATATGGCTCTACAGCAGAAATAATTCTGTACATTTCTTCCTTTGGTTCACCTACCGCAAGTCCTCCGATAGCATAACCGTCAAGGTCAAGCTTGGCTATTTCCTTCATATGCTCAATACGCAAGTCATCAAAGGTACAGCCCTGGTTTATTCCGAAAAGCATCTGATGTTTGTTTATTGTCTCAGGCAATGAATTAAGTCTTTCTATCTCCGCCTTACAACGATAAAGCCATCTTGTTGTTCTTTCACATGATTGCTTTGAATACTCATATTCTGCGGGATTTTCAACACATTCATCAAATGCCATGGCAATAGTTGAACCTAAATTTGACTGAATCTGCATACTTTCTTCAGGTCCCATAAAAATTTTATGACCATCAATATGTGATGAAAAATATACACCTTCTTCTTTAATTTTTCTAAGTGATGCAAGAGAAAAAACCTGGAATCCTCCGCTATCTGTAAGAATAGGTCCGTTCCAGCCTGTGAACTTATGTAATCCGCCCATTTCTTTGACAAGATCATCTGTCGGCCTTAAATGTAGATGATACGTGTTGCACAGTTGAACCTGACAGTTAATATCCTTAAGATCATAAGCTGAAACACCGCCTTTAATTGCACCCTGGGTCGCAACATTCATAAATGCAGGTGTTTGTACCGTTCCGTGAACAGTATGAAATTCGCCACGTCTTGCATTACCGACTTTTTTAATTAACTTATACATAGAATCTCCTTAATATATAAACATACAATCTCCGAAGCTGAAAAATCTGTATTTTTCATCAACTGCGGTTTTATAAGCTTTCAGAACATCATCGCGGTTATAGAAAGCCGAAACAAGCATTATCAATGTGCTTTCAGGAAGATGAAAGTTTGTAAGCAAGGCATCTATACATTTAAACTTATATCCGGGATAAATAAAAATGTTTGTCCAGTCATCATATTCCTTCATTTCGCCCTGACTTTGCATTACGCTTTCAAGTGTTCTGCAACAGGTTGTTCCGACCCCGACAACTCTTCCGCCGTTTTTCTTAGTATTATTTATCAATTCGGCTGTTTCAGCGGGTATGTAATAATGTTCCGAGTGCATATGGTGATCTTCAATATTTTCAGACTTTACAGGTCTGAATGTACCAATACCGACATGAAGCGTAACATAACCTATTTTTATACCTTTTTCTTCAATCTTTGTCATTATATCATCCGTAAAATGAAGACCTGCTGTGGGAGCGGCTGCTGAGCCCAACTCCTTTGAATATACAGTCTGATATCGTTCTTTATCCTCCAGCTTTTCGGTTATATAATGCGGAAGCGGCATTTCACCGACTTTATCGAGAACCTCATAAATATTTGATGCATTATAATTGAATTTTGCAATTCTGTTTCCGTTTTCGAGAACATCTTCAATTTTACAAGTAAGAATTCCGTCTCCGAAAGAAAACTCAGTATCAACTTTGGCTCTCTTACCGGGGCCCGTTATTGTTTCCCAACGATCATTACCGAGATTATTGAGCAAAAGAAACTCAACTACTGCTCCAGTGTCCTTTTTTATACCGTAAATTCTTGCAGGAAGAACTCTTGTGTTATTAAGAATAAGGCAATCTCCGGGATTAAGATAATCAATAAAATCATAAAAATGCTTATGATCAATTGTATTGTCATTTCTTGATAAAACCATCATTCTTGAGTGATCTCGAGGCTCTATCGGAGTCTGCGCAATCAATTCTTTGGGCAAATCGTAATAAAAATCAGATTTTTTCATAGGGATTCTCCGTAAAAATATAGAAATTATTAAAAATATTTGACACAAACGCACTATACATGGTATTATATTAAAGCGATTGAGGTGCAATAAAAATCAGTATCATTTTTGAAACTCCCAAGAGTTTTTGATAAAATGTGAAAGGGTTTATTGCCGAAGAAAAAACAGGGCTTGGGAATTGGTTTTTCTGGTTGTATTATTAACAGTAATGCAACTGTCATCAATTATTGATGGAGTGCTTTCGTATTATGACCTTAGTCAATAATACTTTGTATTTTTTCAGTAATGGTGGCATAATCATTACTGATTTTTTATAACGAATGATATAATATCATTATTTGGAGGTAATTTCAAGTGAAAAAGTATAATGTCGGTGTAATTGGTGCAACAGGTATGGTTGGTCAGCGTTTTATGACTCTTTTAGACGATCATCCTTGGTTTAATGTTAAAGTTCTGGCAGCAAGTCCCCGATCAGCAGGAAAAAAGTATTCTGAAGCTGTTGGTGCTAAATGGTGTATGGATGTTGAAATTCCTGAATCAATGAAAAACATTGTTGTAATGGATGCAACTGCTGATATTGAAAAAATTGCTTCACAGGTTGATTTTGTTTTCTGTGCCGTCGACATGAAGAAGGATGAAATCAAGGCTCTTGAAGAAGCATATGCAAAAGCAGAATGCCCTGTTATTTCTAACAACAGCGCTCACAGACACACTCCCGACGTTCCTATGATTGTTCCCGAGCTCAATGCTGAACACGCTGCAATTATTCCAGCTCAGCGTAAAAGACTCGGTACAAAGCGCGGATTTATAGCAGTCAAATCAAACTGCTCCCTTCAGAGTTATGTGCCCGCTCTTTTCCCCCTTTCAAAATTCGGTATCAAGGATGTTCTCGTCTGCACATACCAGGCAATTTCTGGTGCGGGAAAAACATTTGAAACATGGCCGGATATGATTGATAATGTAATTCCATACATCGGCGGCGAAGAAGAAAAGAGTGAAAAAGAGCCTCTTAAGATTTGGGGTAAAATCGAAGGAGATGAGATCGTTCCTGCAACTTCTCCCAATTTTACTGCACAATGTATCCGTGTTCCCGTTTCAAACGGTCATATGGGTGCCGTATTTGTAAGATTCGAGAATAAACCTTCAAAGGAAGAAATATTAAATATATGGAAGGAATTTTCAGGTCGTGCTCAGGAATTGAATTTACCGCATGCACCGAAGCAGTTCCTCAACTATTTTGAAGAAGACAATATGCCGCAGACAAGGCTTCATCGCGATCTTGAAGGCGGTATGGCAATTTCCGTAGGTCGTCTTCGCGAAGATACACAGTATGACTATAAGTTTGTATGTCTATCTCATAACACACTTCGCGGTGCTGCCGGCGGCGCAGTTCTTATGGCTGAACTTCTTTGCGCTGAAGGATATATAGACTAATTTCCAATTAAGGAGAATACAATTATGAGTAAAAATCCTATTTTTACCGGTTGCGGTGTTGCTATTGTAACACCCTTTAATGAAGATTTAAGCGTTAATTACAAATCACTTGAAAACCTTCTTGAGTTCCATATTGCAAATGGTACAGATTCAATCGTAATCTGCGGAACTACAGGTGAAAGTGCAACTCTCACACCCAAAGAACACTCAGATGTTATTAAATTTACCTGTGATGTTGTAAATCACAGAATCCCTGTTATAGCAGGTACTGGCAGTAATGAAACTGCTTACGCTATTGAGCTTTCAAACGATGCTGAAAAAGCAGGCGCAGATGCGATGCTCGTCGTAACACCCTATTATAATAAATGTTCACAGCGCGGTCTTGTGAAGCATTATCAGGCTATTGCCGATAACTCATCTAAACCGATTATTATATATAATGTTCCGAGCAGAACGGGTGTAAATGTTCTCCCCTCCACATATGCTGAGCTTTGTGAACATAAAAATATTATTGCTACTAAAGAAGCAAGCGGTAATATTTCACAGATAGCTGAAACTATTTCACTTTGTGGTGATAAGCTTGATGTTTATTCAGGTAATGATGATCAGATTGTACCTTTAATGTCACTTGGTGGTAAAGGTGTAATTTCAGTTCTTTCAAACATTTGCCCTAAACTTGCACACGATATTCCTACTCTTTATCTTGAAGGCAAGGTTAAGGAAAGTGCTGAACTTCAGCTCAAATATCTTGAACTTATCAATGCAATGTTTATGGATGTTAACCCAATTCCTGTTAAAGTTGCTATGAGAATGATGGGCTTTGATGTTGGTCCTCTTCGTATGCCACTTTGTGAAATGGAAGATGCAAAAACAGCAAAACTCCATTCAATACTTAAGAAGTATAACTTAATCTGATTTTAATTGGATGTGAAAAAATGACAAGGATTATTTTAAGCGGTGCACTTGGTAAAATGGGCAAAGCAATTACCACTTGTGTTGAAAACAGAAACGATTGCGAAATAGTTGCAGGTGTTGATTTAGCTACATCTGAAGCCACATTTCCTGTTTTCAAATCTTTTAATGATATTAATGTAGATGCAGATGTGATTATTGATTTTTCACATCCGTCAGTACTTGAAGATTTACTTACATATGCCAAAGAAAAGATGATTCCTGCTGTAATCGCTACAACAGGACTTAATGAGCAACAGATTGAAAATATTAAAATAATTTCTAATGATGTTCCGCTTTTCTTCTCTGCAAATATGTCAATTGGTGTAAGTCTTGTATCGGAGCTTGCTAAAAAAGCCGCTAAAGTGCTTCAAGGTAATTTTGATATAGAAATTGTTGAAGCTCACCATAATCAGAAAATTGATGCACCGAGCGGAACTGCTTTAATGCTTGCAGATTCGATTTCAGAAGTACTCCAAGAAAAGCCAATTTATGAATTTGACCGTCATTCAAAAAGAAAGAAACGAACAAAGAATGAAATTGGTATTCATGCCGTTCGTGGCGGTACAATCGTTGGTGAACATGAAATAATCTTTGCAGGTCCTGATGAAGTAATCAAGATTTCACACTCAGCATATTCAAAACAGTTATTTGCAAATGGTTCAGTTAATGCAGGATTATTCCTCGTAGGTAAAAAACCGGGATTTTATTCAATGAAAGACCTTGTTAACGAGTAAGGAGAATTTAAAATGAAAAATATTGATAATATTACAGTAATTGAAAATGTAACACTTATTTCTATT
>CALGUK010000048.1 GCA_937920235.1 uncultured Clostridia bacterium
CACGCCGCCAGCGTTCGTCCTGAGCCAGGATCAAACTCTCTAAAAAATTGTATCTTTACACATCTCTGTGCAGAAATCATTTTCTAAAGTGCTTTTTAGCTCTTTACTTCTTTTAACTCAAACGCTTTGCGTTCTTTTTAACTCTCTTGTTATCCAAAAGAATTACTGTTTCTTGTACTTCCTTGTTGTGCGATTTCTCGCACTCAAAGAATCTACAGGGTTCCTTTACTTATCTCGTCGTTGTTTAATTTTCAAGGTTCAGTTGTGTCCCCCGTTTTCGCGGGTGGAGTTTCATTATATCAAAACTCACAAGGTTTGTCAACAGTTTTTTTAAACTTTTTCAAGTTTTTTTGCTGCTGAGCTCACTCTCGTTCGGACAGCTTTGATATAATATCACAACAAATCCGACTTGTCAACAACTTTTTTAAAAATTTTTAAAATTTTTTCAAAAAGTTTTCAACACACATACGCGGCGCATTTTGACAGTATCGGAGCTTAAATTTCACACAACCCGGAATAAAGCAGCAGCATCGGGAAAAGATAAATTCAAACCAAAAGAACCGGAGTGTATAATATGGATACAAAGAAAGAGTTCAGAAGCAAAAAGCAGGTTTTTCTGCAGATTATTGCAATTATTCTGTTAAATGCGCTTGTCATAGCCGTTATCGGATTTGCATACGAAAACACGGAGACACTGTCGAGTATCGGCTCACGCGGTCAGGAGGTCAGACAAATTCAGCAGAAGCTCAGAGAGTTGGGATTATACTCGGGCTCGGTTGACGGAATTTACGGAACAGCCACACAAAGAGCAGTCAGACAATTCCAGAAGAACTGCGGCATTACCGTTGACGGTATAGCGGGACCGAAGACGTTATTATATCTCGGGCTCGGCTCGGGCTCATCCGCCTCCACGGGAGGATACAGTTCAAATGACATTTATCTTCTCGCAAAGGTGATTGCGGCGGAAGCACGCGGAGAGAGCTACACCGGACAGGTTGCCGTCGGCGCGGTTGTGCTTAACCGTGTTCAGCACTCATCGTTCCCCGACTCCATTTCGGGAGTTGTTTACCAGGCAGGCGCATTTTCTGCCGTAAGGGACAGCAATTGGAATGTTGCACCTGATGACACAGCCAAGAAAGCAGCAAGAGATGCCATTAACGGCTGGGACCCGACAGGTGGCGCCATATACTATTATAATCCTGCAAAAACGGACAACAGATGGATAAGGACACGACCCGTTGTGACGACAATCGGCAGACACGTATTTTGTAAGTGAATGCACACAAGCTTTCTCCTTGAGGGGAAAAATTTATGCAGGCATGGAAGCCTGCCACTACGTGATGTTTATTTATGCAGGCGCGGAGGCCTGCCACTACGTGATTGGTGTTTTTGCAGGCGCGGAGACCTGCCACTACGCGTTTGTTTATTTTTGCAGGCGCGGAGGCCTGCCACTACGCGTTGTTAGTTTTTGCAGGCGCGGAGGCCTGCCACTACGCGGTCGAGCAGCTCGTCCGGTACTTCTGCTTCACCTCAAGGGGAAGCAGAAGAAAATGCTTGATATTATCTGCCGTATTTTTCGCAGAGATATTGCATTGCCTGACGGTATCCGTCAAGGCCGTGACCGATTACATGATGCTCACAGGCAAGACCCGCATAGGAAATCTGACGGAAGGACTCTCGCTGAGTCACATCGGAAATATGCACCTCGACCGTCGGAATTGCAACAGCTTTGAGAGCGTCGAGAATTGCGATGCTCGTATGAGTATAGGCGGCAGGGTTAATTACGATGCCGTCAAACTGACCGTATGCCTGTTGGATTTCGTCAACAATTGCTCCTTCGTGGTTTGATTGGAAGCATTCGACCTCACAATCAAGCTCATCTGCCCACTCCTCAATGAGTGCAAGAAGGACCTCATAATTTTCGTTGCCGTAAATTCCCGGCTCACGAATTCCGAGCATATTGATATTGGGACCGTTGATTACAAGAATTTTCATAAAGCTACTATCTCCTTTACAATTCTGTTTGCTACTTCTTCTATTGTGCCGTTACCGTCAACCTCAATATCGGCGAACTGACGGTAAAGCGGCATTCTTTTTTCATAAAGTGTCTTAACACCGTGCATCTGTGAAAGCGGTCTGCCGTTTGTGGGAAGTAAATCCGCATCACGATTTATAAACACGATAATTCCGTTTTGCTTTAATGATTTATAATTTTCGTGCCGTGTCACAACACCGCCGCCGGTTGCGATTATCAGACTTTTTTCTTTGCCTGCAATATTGACGGCGACATTTTCGCACCAACGGAAATACTCCTCACCTTTTTCCGCAAAGATTTCGGGAATTGACTTGTTTTCCGTATTCACAATCATCTCATCGGTATCAACAAGCTCTTTTTGAAGCATTTCGGAAAGACGTTTACCCACCGTGGATTTGCCGCAGCCTGCCATACCCACAAGCACAATATTGCACATCTGCAGAATAAGTGAGTGTTCGATATGCTCACACACCTCATCGTTTATCTTTGTGTCAAAGAAGATTTCGTGTGCTTTTTTTGCCTGTGCCACAAGCATTGAAAGACCTGCGGAGCACGGGATACCTCTCTGCTCGGCATCAAGAATCAGCCTTGTTTTAAGAGGGTTATACACCACATCGAGCACACCCGACAAATTCTTAAAGAGGTCGAGATCGACAAGAGTATTAAGATTATCGGGATACATACCCACAGGTGTTGTGTTGACGATAATATCCGCATCAGAATGTCTTATATACATATTGGTATAATTATCGTCGCCTTTTCGGGACAGAACCGCGACCTTATGAGCACCCATATCACGCAGTACCGCCTGCACCGTTGCCGATGCACCGCCGTTGCCGAGCACGACGGCTTTTTTTCCGCTGACGTTTATTCCCGACTTTTCAACCATATATTTAAAGCCGGAATAGTCGGTATTATCTCCGTAAAGCTTACCGTCAACGACCTTAACGGTATTGACCGCACCGATTTTTTCCGCCTCGGGAGAAATTGAATCGAGATAAGGTATAACCGCTTTTTTATATGGTATGGTCACATTTATGCCGTTGAAATTATGCGATTTCATAAAGGCTTCCAGATTTTCGGGAGCCACCTCAAAAAGTTTGTAGTCCGCATTGCCCAGAGCAAGATGAATCTGCGGTGAAAAGCTGTGCGGTAAATGTTCACCCAACAAGCCGTACATCACATTACCTCCGAATAGCTTCCCAGATAGTTGAAATACTCACATTCATCACTCAACTGCTCGAGAATTTCGTAAAATGCATTGTCGTAAACCGAGACCGACATATCAAAATAGAACATAAATTCAAAATCCTTATTTTGCACGGGGCGGCTTTCAAGCTTTATTACGTTGATTCCCAGAGCATAGAAGCGGGCCAGCGTATGATAGAGAGAGCCGGGCTTATGGGGCAGAGTGACGACAAAGCTTGTTTTATCGGCACCGGGATAAATCTCCAGGTCCTTTGAAATGCAGATAAATCTCGTATAATTGTTATCCTTATTCTGAACATCTGACGAGAGTGTTGTAAGATTATAAAGTTCACGGCAGTTTTCGGATGAAATTGCGGCGACATCTGTTCTTCCGCTTTCCATAACCATTTTTGCGGCGACCGCTGTATTTTCGCAAACGTGAACCCTGATATTACTGTGCTGACGCAAAAAGTCACTGCACTGATTTATTGCCTGTTCATGAGAATAAACCTCTTTAACACCTTCAAGAGTTGCTCCCTTGTTGGCAAGAAGGCAATGATTGATTTTAAGGCGGAAGCTCTTGACGATATAGAAATTATGCTCTGCCATAAGGTCATAGACATTATTTACGCTGCCCGCCGTACTGTTTTCTATCGGGAGAACACCGTATTTGCATATGCCCTTTTCGACGGCATTGACAACATCGTGCCAGGTTTTGAAATAGGACACGGTGGGATATTTGAAAAGCTTTTCGCAGGCAATTCCGGAATATGCACCCTCAACGCCCTGGCAGGCAACCATAGCCTTTTGCGGAAAAAGCTTTCCCGTATTTTCAACGGCATTTTTTATTTTTTCCGTCAGAGTGTTGCCTTGGGAAAGATAGCTGTGCTGATAAGATTTTGAAACCGTCATAACCGTATCGTAAAGCACACGGGAATAGACCTCGAGCTCCTCGCCCGCCATATTGCCGATGCGGTTTAAAAGCTCTGCCTCGCGCCGTGAATCGAGAATCGGGAGATTGTTCTCCTTTTTATAGCGCGCAACCGAAAGGCAGGCATCCATTCTCTCCTTCCACAGCTTTATTATCTGACTGTCAATTTCATTTATTTTTTCACGAATTACAGAAAGGTCTTCCATTGCCGATACCTCACATCAAAACATCTAAAAGAGTAATTGCGGTGACAGCCTCCACCACGGGTACTGCCCTTTGCACGATACACGGATCGTGTCTGCCCTTAATCTGCAGTTTTTCTTCCGTTATATTTTTAAGACTTACGCTGTTCTGTTCCTTGAATATTGACGGCGTGGGCTTGATTGCAACGCGGAAAACTATCGGCATACCGTTGGTGATACCGCCGTTTATTCCGCCCGAATTATTGGTTTTTGTTCTTATTTCACCGTTTTCGATACAGAACTCATCGTTATTTTCACTGCCGTAAAGCTCTGAAGCAGCAAAGCCGTTGCCGAACTCTATGCCCTTGACGGCAGGAATACCGAAAATATTTTTTGCAAGGCGGTTTTCGACACCGTCAAACATAGGATCACCGAACCCTGCGCCGACTCCCGTTGCGACACATTCAATAACACCGCCCACGGAGTCGCAATTTTCTCTCGCCTTTTCGATTTCGGCAATCATAAGTCTGCCCTTTTCATCGTTAATCACGGGAAAAGCCTTTTCCGCCGTATTCCATTTACCCGGTTCGGTAAAATCAATATCATCGTCACGGATATTTCTGATTTTCTGAATATGAGCCTGAATCCGAACACCCATATCCTCAAGAATCTGCATGCATACTGCTCCCGCAAAGCACAGAGGAGCTGTGAGTCTGCCCGAAAAATGACCGCCGCCGGAGACATCGTTAAAGCCGTCGTAACGGATATGCGCCGCAAAATCAGCGTGAGACGGTCTGGGCGTATCCATTATATTATTATAGTCAGCCGAATGGGGATTTTCATTGTAAATCACCATAGAAAGAGGTGCTCCGCAGGTGACTCCGTTTACAAGCCCCGACAGAATTTCGGGAGTGTCGCTCTCTTTTCGCTGTGTTGAGAGTGAATTTTTACCGGGAGCGCGCCTGCCCATAAGGGCGAGAACCTTTTCCGTATCTATTTTTTTGCCTGCAGGGAGACCGTCTATCACAACGCCTATCCCCTTGGAATGAGACTGACCGAAAACCGATATTTTTATTTTATTTCCCGTCATCGAAGACATCTGCCTTACCTCCCGTTTTATTGAAATCGGCAAAGAAATCGGGATATGATTTCCGCACCGCATTACTGTCGGTTATAATTACATTTTTATTGCAAAGTCCGCTGAGTATGGCTGCCGACATCACAATTCTGTGGTCGTTATATCCGTTAACCGTACCGCCCGAAAGCTCACAGCCGCCGCGGATTATCATTCCGTCATCTGTTTCGGTTACATCAACACCCACCGCGCTGAGCATCTGTGTCACGGATTTTATTCTGTCGCTCTCCTTTATGCGAAGACGCTGTGCATTGACGATTCGCGTTTCGCCCTCACAGGCTGCGGCAACAACGGAGATTACGGGAACGGCATCGGGTATATCGGAGGCATCCACCGTCACTCCGTTAAGTTTATTTTTTCTCACGGTTACACCATCTT
The DNA here is from genome assembly GCA_937920235.1 of uncultured Clostridia bacterium. Taxonomy (GTDB): domain Bacteria; phylum Bacillota; class Clostridia; order Oscillospirales; family Acutalibacteraceae; genus Fimenecus. The sequence continues at coordinate 5,850 of CALGUK010000048.1, forward strand.
CGCTTATCTGCACATCGGCACCCATATCGCGAAGAACCTCGAGAATTTTTTTATCGCCCTGTGCGGAAGCGATATTGAGTCCCGTAACGGTTACGCCCTTTTCACTAAGCGCACCTGCACACAGGAAAAAGGATGAATTCGACCAGTCGCCGTCAACGGTGATTTCTCCGGGAGAGGTGTATCTGCCGTTTCCTTTTATAATAAAGAGATTTTTCCGTTCCTCAACACTTATTCCGAATTTTCTGAGAACAGAAACGGTTATATCAAGATAGGATTTTGACTCCACCGGGGGAATGAGCTTTATTCTGCTGTCACCGTCAAGCAAGGGCAGAGCGAACAGAAGTCCCGTGATAAACTGTGAACTGATATTGCCTGCCAGCTCGTATTCGCCCGGCTGAAGCTGTCCCGTTAGATGCAACGGAAATTTGCTTCCGCCGTGAAATGTGACGCCCTTTTTCTCCATTTCCTCTTTAAGAGGAGAAACGGGTCTTTCGGGAAGCCGTCCTCTGCCCGTAATCACGGCATCAATATTGAGTGCGGACACAACAGGAAGTAAAAATCGGAGTGTTGAGCCGCTTTCACCACAGTCAAGTTCAGCACTTTTCCCGAACCGACGCGGTCTGACGGTAATCTCCTCACCGTCAATGCAAATCTCGGTACCCATCGCTTTAAGGCAGTCAACAGTTGCCGCAATATCCTCAGACATTACGTTGCACCGTATTATTGTTTCGGTTTCGCAAAGAGCGGCACAGATGAGAAGTCTGTGAGCATCTGACTTTGACGAAATCGCATTGATTTTTCCGCTTAAAACAGACGGTTTACAGTCAGCAGTCATTCATTTCATACCTTTTTCAATAAAGTTTTGCAAATCCTCAACGGGAAGCTTCATAATCTTGCAAAGTCCGTATTCCTCGGGGACAATAAGTGACATTGTATCGAGACTTCTTTTTTTATCGGAAAGAGATGCCTTGTAAAGCTCTTCCGCTGAATATTCGCACGATACGGGAAGCTCATTTTTAAGAAGCAAGGGAATGAGAACATCGGAAAAGTCCTCATCGGACATACCCACCTCGTATGCGCCCTTCGTGGCTATAACCATTCCGATTGCAACGGCATTGCCGTGGGAAACCGTGAGGTTACTGCATTTTTCAATGGCGTGACCTATGGTGTGGCCGAAATTGAGAAGCTTTCTCTCGCCATTTTCAAACTCGTCATGATTTACCACATCACGCTTTATCTCAACACATCTTTTTATAACATATTCTATATTTTCTCTTATGGAATTTTCACGCAGGAAGGTGAGCAGTTCGCCGTCTAAAATCATACCGTATTTTATAATTTCGGCACAGCCCTCATTGAACGTCTCATCCTTAAGCGTTGACAGAGTTTCACAGTCGGCATAAACCGCTATCGGCTGATAGAACGCACCGCAGAGATTTTTGCCCGCCTTGAGATTGATTGCGGTTTTTCCGCCCACCGAGGAGTCCACCATTGCAAGCACCGTTGTGGGAATCTGAACGAAGTCCACACCGCGCAGATAGCTTGCCGCAGCAAAGCCTGTCAGGTCGCCCGTAACACCGCCGCCCAGTGCCACAAAAAGATCGGTTCTCGTAATGCTGTTCCGGGCACTGAATTCAAGTAATTTTTCATAATTTTCAAAGGATTTTGCCTCTTCACCGTGAGGAAAAACAAACTCACATACGGAATATCCGCTGTCGGTCAGACTCTTTTTTACCTTTTCGCCGTAAAGGGCATAAACCGTATCGTCAGAGACAAGCACGACTCTGCAGAGTCTTTTTATCTCGCGGATTTTCTCACCGATTGAGCCGAGAAGTCCCGAGCCGATATATACCGTATATTCTTTTGATGCCGAAACCTTTACTTTTTCCATATTATTCACCCGTCTATCTGTTCTTTCAGTAATTTTCCGTCGCGCAGAAGCCTTGTCAGCGTTTCGCGGTCGTTTTCTTCAAGAGCTTTTTTATATTGTAACAGATTATCCGTTATGGAGTCAATTTCATTTATGAGATTATCGCGGTTTTCGAGGAACAGCTCGGACCACATATTCTCATTGAGATATGCAACTCTTGTGAGGTCCTTATAGCTTCCCGCAGAAAAGCCCTTATGAATCAACGCATTCGGACTTTTGACATACGCATTTGAGACGATATGTGCAAGCTGAGATGTAAAGGCGATAATTCTGTCGTGCTCCTCGGGAGTTGACATCTGAATATTGGTAAAGCCGATTTTGAGAAACAGGTCTCTCACGGTCTGAACGCATCCCCACGGCGTATCCTCATAAGGAGTAAGAATCATAGAGGAATTATTGAAGATTTTTGCCGTTGAGTGTTCAAATCCCGAAAGGTGAAGTCCTGCCATAGGGTGAGCGCCGAGAAACACAAAGCCGTTATCCCTCGCAACCTCATAAAGCTCATCACAGACATAGCGCTTGATACCGCTTATATCCATAACTATTGAATCCTTTTTGAAAAGAGCTGCATTTTCCTTTATATAGTCTATTGACGCCTGCGGATACAGAGCGACAATCACAAGATCGCACAGAGTCAAATCTTCCTTCGTGAGTTCTTTTTCGATTGCACCGACGAAAAGTGCCTTTTGCACTGCCTCGGGACTTCTGTTTGTACCCCAGACGGTGTGCTCCGTGCCGAAGCTTATTGCCTTGGCAAGCGAACCGCCCATAAGACCTAATCCTATTATACCGACTTTCATTTTATCACCAGATTACAATTATTTTACTGCTTCCAGAACCTTATTGACGGAAGATACCACATCTGTAAACTGAGGCGGTGTCAATGCCTGAGGTCCGTCGCAAAGAGCTTTTGACGGGTCATTGTGGACTTCAATCATAAGTCCGTCCGCACCGCATGCCGCTGCCGCAAGGGACATGGGCTTTACGAAGCGTGCAATTCCCGATGCGTGTGAGGGATCAATGACCACGGGAAGATGAGATTTTTCCTTAAGCATGGGAACAGCCGAGAGGTCAAGAGTGTTTCTTGTGGCAGTTTCAAACGTACGGATACCGCGTTCGCAGAGAATGACGTTTTCGTTACCGCCTGCCATAATATATTCCGCACTCATAAGCAATTCCTGGAATGTGCTTGAAAGACCGCGTTTTAAGAAAATGGGCTTATCGAGATGTCCCAGCTCCTTGAGAAGCTCAAAGTTCTGCATATTGCGGGCGCCGACCTGAATGATATCGACATTTTCAAACAGCGGAATATGTGAAGCATCCATTATTTCGGTAACTATGGGCATACCCGTTTCCTTTTTTGCCTCGAGCATAAGCTCAAGACCTTCGCCGCGCATACCCTGGAATGCATACGGAGAGGTTCTCGGCTTGAACGCACCGCCGCGCAGAAAGTTTGCACCTGCGGCTTTTACATCCCTTGCGATGCTGAGAATCTGCTCTCTTGACTCGATTGAGCAGGGTCCTGCAAAGAATTGGAAATTTCCTCCGCCGATTTTATAGCCCTCAACATCGATAACCGTGTCATCGGGATGGAATTTTCTGTTTGCGCATTTGTACGGCTCTGAAATGCGTCTGACATCCTCAACGATATCAAGGCTCTGGATAAGGTCGATATCAACACGGCTCGTATCACCTATAAGGCCTAAAATTGTCTGATAATGTCCGACAACCTCATTGATGACGAGGTTTTGCTCATGCAACCATTTTGTCAGGTTTTCGACCTTTGCCGGATCAACTTCATTTTTAAGAATTACTACCATTTTTCTTACTCCTTTAACAAAAAAATCTCACGGATGTTTCACCGTGAGAATAAAAATTACATATTTTCAGCAATCTTTATTTTTCCGCAGTGAAACAAGCCTTTGACTTTGTAAAGTAAAAGCTAAAGTAAAAGTATTCAGCTGCGAAATTAAGAGTTTTCATAAGTATTACCTCTGTTGCTGATTGAAAAACATTTTAGCACAGTAAACTGCTGATGTCAATACGAATTACAAATTTTTTTACTGTCCCGACAGCTCCTTTATTCTGCTGTTATATGCCTGCACCTCATATTCAAGGGCGACTCCCCTGTAATTTTCATCCGCAAGCCTTATGAGAAAATCGGTAAACTGCGGATTGAGAGGAAGCAGCGGACCGGTGTGATATGTTGCAAAAAGACCGTTTTCGCGTACTCCTTCGATTTTACTGTCGGGATTCATTCCGCCGCCCTTTTTCACGGTCAGAAACGGGTGAGGATTTTCGCCGTAGGAATGGCTGAGAAGATTTTTGAAGCCCGTAATCTGCATACCCTCAAATTCGCCCACACTGCAGTCGTTATATCTCAATTTTGAAAACTGCTTGGCGTAATACGGATAAAAGCCGAGACATTCGGTTTTTTCGCCCTTGTCGTTTTCGATATACTGACCGAACAGCTCAAAGGCATTTCCCGTTGCAAGAATTATGCCGCCGTTATCAATACGGTTTTTGATTTGTTCCTTATATTTTTTTAACTGAGCGATTTCATTGAGCTGATGCTTTTCCTGACAGGGTCCGATAAGGAGAAAGTCCGTATGATTTTCGGTAAAATACGGCTTATCGAAAAGAGATGTCTCAATAACCTCTGTTTCGTACCCGGCAAGACGGAGCTTTCTGACGAGATACTCGCAGTTTCCGCGATCGCCGTAGAGATTGTTATATTCGGGATAAAGCACTTCAACTATCATTTTTGACATAATCATTTATCCCCTTTCCTTGACAATGCTGTTTTTATCTTATCGACAACACCCGTTGCATAGAGCTCAAAATATACAAACACGCTTCTGCCCGTAATCGCTTTTTTACTCACCGTCTCGGCAAGCTCATCATAGTTTTCAAAAAGAACGAGCTTGGAGATGTCAATGCCCTTGATTTCAAGACAGTTTGCCACATCATAGCACCTTGAACCGCCGATATATACGGTTTTTACCGAGTCTCTGTTAAGAGGTGAGAAATCCGTATCGTAAATCCAGGATATGTCCTCGTGACCGTGTACCTTATCGTTGGAGTCGGTTATGAGAAGCACAACATCCTTTTCCGCATCGGTGCTGTTGAGATATTTAAGACTCTGTGAACAGGAAATGGGGTTCTGATTTTTTGAAAGCATTGATACGACCTCAACACCGCCGTATTCTTTTTCCTGAAATCTGCCCGTTTTGGAAGAAAGGTCCTCTATGCTTTCTGCGATTTCTTCAATTCCGATGCCCATAAGTCTGCACACGGCACAAGCACCCGTGATGTTGAACACGTTGAAAAAATTTCCCTTTTGGAAGCTGAGAACTGCACTTTCACCGCCGTCACCGTTAAAGACGAAGGTTCCGTTCTCGAAATCCGCATCACTTGCGTAAAATCTGCTTTGCGGCATTTCAAATCCGCAATGAGAACACTTCGGAGCTCCGATATGGTTATAGTGGAAAAATTCATAGTCGAGTTTGCGGTTACACACGGGGCAGGCAATGAGGTCGCAAACCGTATCCTCACACTGTGCCGTGCTTCTTTCGGTTCTGTTTACGGAATAAAAAACTCTGTTACAGACACCTTCGCCGAGAAGTCCTGAAATTCCGTCGTTTCCGTTGAGAACGAGAGTCGTTTTGCTGTTGAGATAATCGTTAATCTTATCGAAAATAAATCCGCTGTGTCCGTTACGCATAATCGAGTCGCGGAAAAGATTGGTGCAGAGAATGTAATCGGGGGTGAAGCGAGTGTAAATATACTGTGATGAACGCTCATCAACCTCTAAAACGGCCACATCCGCGGTGACCTTTCCGCTTAAGGTGCACTGAGAGGCAAGAGCAGTTACGAGTCCCGGTGCCATATTTGAGCCTTTGGAATTGTTGACGACAGTTCTGCCGCTGTTACGGATTATATGAGTGAGCAGATTTGACGTGCCCGTTTTGCCGTTTGTACCCGTAACGCATACGGTGGTTTTCGGCATAGTGAAGCGTGAGAGAGCGTCCGGACAGATTTTGAGCATTATTTCTCCCGGAAGATTGGTACCTCTTTTGAATATTTTATCGAGCAGGAGAATTGAAATCTTGCCGACAATCAATGCAATTAAGAATCTTATTTTTCCCATTTTATTCGTCCTTTTCCTTTTGTTTTCTGACCAATTCGGACAGATAAAAAGCGTTTTTCTGTGAATTGTTGACGAGCTCCGCAAGACCTCTTACCGCAAGTGCCAGAGCGACACCGACACCTGCTATTGCACAGCCGCCGATAACTCCCGTTACGTCTCTGAGGTGGGGAAACTGCATCTGAATGACAAACGCTATGCCGCCTGCAATACCCGAGGCGAGCAGTACGAGAGATGCGATAAGCACGGTATTTGCAACCGACGAGGAGGGTGCTTCAAAGACGGGAATTTCCGCTGTCTGCTCCTGAACTTCAGTTTCTTCGTCAGCAGGGCTTTCTTCCTCTCGGTGTAATTCTTCCGTATCGTCTTCTTCACGGAGTAATCCGAAATCGGGATTGAATTTTTTGCAGTTGAGACAGAACTGTGTTTCTTCCCAACATTCTCTGTGATACATCTCCCAACAATTCGGACACTCGACGAGATTTTCTTCATCTATGGGTTTATTACATTTTGCACATATAAGATTTGCCATATACCGCTCACTCTCCTGTTAATAATTATAAAATCTGCAGAAGATAAAGTCAATAAAAAAATACCGCGAGCCGAGAGACACGCGGTATTACGGAAAATAAACATCTTGAAATCTGATTTGATTTATTTTTTCGTAAGACAATGTGTCCGAGGCGACAGCTGTATAAAAATACCGCGAGCCGAGAGACACGCGGTATTACGGAAAAATAGACAAATCAGAATATGCTGTAATTTACAACGAGACCTGCAAATACAATTGAAACCATTGAAAGAAGCTTGATAAGGATGTTGATTGCCGGACCTGAGGTATCCTTGAAGGGATCGCCTACGGTGTCGCCGACAACCGCACCCTTATGCTGTTCACTGCCTTTTCCGCCATGAACACCGGATTCAATATATTTCTTTGCATTGTCCCAGGCGCCGCCCGAATTGGACATAAAGATTGCCATGAGGAAGCCTGATACGGTTGCACCTGCGAGCATACCGACAACACCTTTATAGCCGAGTATGAGTCCCACTACAACGGGAACTGCAACTGCGATTACCGTGGGCAATACCATTTCACGAAGACTTGCTTTTGTGCAGAGGTCAACACAGGATGCGTAATCGGGCTCACTCTTGCCTTCCATAAGGCCTTTGATTTCTTTGAACTGACGGCGTACTTCCTTAACAACGCTCTGTGCTGCCTTGCCGACAGAATCCATTGTGAGTGCTGCAAATACAAAGGGAAGACATCCGCCAACAAAAAGTCCGATAAGGACTACGGGGTTTATGAGGTCAAAATCAAGATCTGCAGCCGGGTTGATTGATTTTACCTTATCAACATAGGATGCAATAAGTGCGAGTGCGGTAAGTGCGGCAGAACCGATTGCAAAGCCTTTACCTGTTGCGGCAGTTGTGTTGCCGAGAGAGTCAAGAGCATCAGTTCTCTCTCTGACCTCGGGCTCAAGACCTGCCATTTCGGCGATACCGCCTGCATTGTCGGCAACCGGGCCGTAAGCGTCTGTTGCAAGGGTGATACCGAGAGTTGAGAGCATTCCGACCGCTGAGAGAGCAATTCCGTAAAGTCCCATTGATGAGCTTGATGCACCGCCCGATGCGAAATATGAAACGAGAACGCTGACACCTACAATAACGATCGGAAGTGCTGTTGATTTCATACCGAGACCGAGACCGCCGATAATAATTGTTGCAGAGCCTGTTTCCGAAGTGGCGGCAAGCTTTCTTGTGGGCTTATAGCTGTCTGATGTGAAATACTCTGTTGATTTACCGATAAGCACACCTGCAAGAAGACCTGAGATAATAGCGGCATAAAGTCCGAGATTACCGTCAAGCACGAAGTAAACGATAGGTAATGCGAGAACTGCGATTGCAACTGCACTGAAATTTGTACCGCGGCTGAGAGCCTTGAGAAGCTGCTTCTGGTCAATATTTTCGCCTGTGCGGACAAAAACCGTACCGATAATTGACATTACTATACCGAGAGCTGCAAGGAGCATGGGCACAGCCATACCCTTGATGCTGCCGTTGAAAGCTGAAACACCGAGTGCAGATGCGGAGATGATTGAGCCGACATAGGACTCATAAAGGTCAGCACCCATACCTGCGACGTCGCCGACGTTATCACCGACATTATCGGCAATTACAGCGGGGTTACGTGGGTCATCCTCGGGGATACCTGCTTCAACCTTACCGACAAGGTCAGCACCCACGTCGGCAGCCTTTGTGAAGATACCGCCGCCCACACGGGCAAAAAGCGCCATTGAAGAAGCACCCATACCGAATGTGATCATTGCCGCAGTAATATCTGCAGGAGGAAGCTTGAATACGAATGTGAGAAGTGTGTACCAGATTGCGATATCAAGAAGGCCGAGACCTACAACCGTAAAGCCCATAACCGAGCCTGCCGAAAAAGCGACGCGGAGACCTTTGTTGAGTCCCTCGCGACAGGCGTTTGCCGTTCTTGCATTTGAAAGAGTTGCTATTTTCATTCCGACAAATCCCGAAAGTGCCGAGAAGATGCCGCCCGTGATGAATGCAAAAGGCACAAACCAGGTAAGAAGTCCGAAGCCCGCCATAATGCAAAGAACAACGAACATTCCCGCAAAGAAAATTGCAACCACGGAATACTGTCTTTTAAGGTACGCGTTAGCACCCTTACGGATTGACTGTGAAATCTTTTTCATTTTGTCTGTTCCCTCGGAAAAGCCGAGAACTTTTTTAGCTGTGAAAATTGCAAAAATCAATGCAATTACAGCACCGAGGAACGCAAATACTGATAAATATTTTTCCACGTTTACTGTTCCTTTCTTAAAAGAGATGAAAAATGCTCTTTTTGTATTATATTATTATACTCCTTACAAGCAGATTGTCAACAGATTAACAATTGGTTTTTAATTTTCGTGAAATTTGCACAATTCAAACTTTCATTTTTCGTTGGATTTTTCTCTCGGAACACGAAAAAAATGAATGCAGAAGCACAAAATCCTGCATTCATTTACATATTTCTGTTTATTTGTTCATTTTTTCGGCAAAATCAGAGCATATAGAGTCCCGATTTTTTCATAGCCTTGGTGAGAGTGCGCTGAGCAAGACGTGCCGCTTTTTCGGCACCGTTCTTTGCACACTCATTGAGATATGCCTTATCGTTTATGAGTCTGTTATATTCCGCCTTGAACGGACGAAGCTCCTCAACGACTGCCTCTGCCACGGCAGATTTGAAATCGCCGTATCCCTTACCGTCAAAATCGGCTTCGATCTGCTCGTATGAAAGTCCCGTACAGCAGGAATAAATACCCATAAGGTTATTGATGCCGTCCTTACCCTCGGCGTATCTGACCTTTGCCTCGCTGTCGGTAACGGCACTCTTGATTTTTTTGACGATCACGTTATCGTCGTCAAGCATTGAGATATACCCCTTGGGGTTAAGGTCCGACTTGCTCATCTTGGCAGTCGGGTCCTGAAGCGACATAACTCTTGCACCCACCTTGCCGATAAACGGCTCAGGCATTGTAAAGGTCTTACCGTAAACCGTATTGAAGCGGTCTGCAATGTCGCGGGCAATTTCAAGATGCTGTTTCTGGTCAGCGCCGATCGGAACATAATCCGCCTGATACAGAAGAATGTCGGCTGCCATAAGAATGGGATATGTGAAAAGTCCCACATTTACGTTTTCGGGATGCTTTTCGCTCTTATCCTTGAACTGAGTCATTCTTGCCGCCTCACCGAACTGGGTGCAGCAGTTCAGTATCCATGCAAGCTGAGCGTGCTGGGGAACGTGGCTCTGTATAAACACGATGCTCTCCTCGGGGTCAAGACCTAACGCTAAAAGAATAGCATAAAGCTCCGTTGTATTCTTACGGAGTGTTGCAGGCTCGGGACGGACTGTGAGTGAGTGTAAATCGGCAACTGCATAAAGACAGTTGTAATCGTCCTTCATATTTTTCCAATTCCTCAGCGCACCCAGATAATTGCCGAGAGTGGGTGTACCTGTAGGCTGAATGGCGCTGAGCACAATTTTCTTTTTTTCTGCGGTGTTTTCCATTTGTCTCACCTTTACTCAATAATATATCCTATATATTAAACTATTTTTTTCACGGTTTGTCAATGATAAACCGACTAAATAAAAAACGGCAGAGGCTATCCCCTGCCGTGAGCGTAAGCTTAATAGTATCTGTAAAGTGCAACGACTTTACCGAGAATGATTACCTCGTTTGTGATAATCGGTTCAAATGCGTCATTTTCCGGCTGAAGACGGAAATGGCCGTTTTCCTTATAAAATCTCTTGACGGTTGCCTCGTCCTCAATCATAGCCACAACGATTTCGCCGTTATCGGCATAGGGAGTTTTTTCGGCAATCACGATGTCGCCGTCGTGAATACCTGCCCAGAGCATACTTTCACCGCGAACCTTCAGCGCAAAGAGAGATTTATCGCGGGAGACTCTGCCGTTATAAGCGATATAGCCTTCAATCTGCTCAACAGCAAGGATGGGCATACCTGCGGTTACGGTACCCAACAGCGGAACGCTTGTGACATTTTCCGCCTGGCCGAGCACACGGATTGAGCGTTTAAGCATCGGGTCGCGCTCAATATAGCCTGCTTCCTCAAGGGCATCGAGATTTGCCTGAACCGAGGAGGTGGAACGGAGTCCCACAGCGGAGCCGATTTCACGCACCGAGGGAGGAACACCGCACTGAGAGCGCTCGCAGAGAAATTCATATATTTTTTTCTGAGTATCGTTAATTGGTCGCATAAAAAACTACTCCTCATTCAAAATTTTATAAAAATCCGTACTTTTTTATATATTCTAACACATAATTTTCAAAAAGTAAACATTTGTTCGTCATTTTTTAAAAAAATTTTTTATTATCATACTTTTCTGATGTTCACATTTCCTTTTCGGAATTTTAAAGATTTGTTCACTGTTTTTTAATATTTATGGGTTATTATTTAAATGTACTCGGAGGGAGACTCCGGTACACATACCCCATCCTCAAACAACCCCTCAGGGCAGTAATGCCCGGAAAAACAGACGGACCCGCAACCGTCTGTTTTTTCTTTTACGGAAGAAAATCGGAAACGGAAAATTTTTGTATAAATAATTCGCCTCTGTCAAAAATAAAGACAGAGGTGTTTTAATTGAAAAAAGCTTTTAATACAGAAAATTTCAAAAAGGTTGTTTATTCCGTCACTGCACTTGCCCTTTGCGGTGTCACGCTTTTTGCTTTTAATATGCAGAACAGGGACAACGAGGACATATCCTCACAGAACAGCGATTTGCATACAGATGCCGAGCCGTCGGAGGAGCGCATTACCGATGAAATTGAGGTTAATAATCCCGTGGAGAACATTCCTGATGACCGATTTACCGAGCCGTTGACGCAGCAGCCCACCGACGTGTATTATGCATATCCCTTTGAGGGAAGCGTTATAAAGGCTTATTCGGGTGAAAATCTTGTAAAAAACAGCACGACGGAGGATTGGAGAACTCACGGCGGCATTGACATAGGCGGTTCAGCCGGCGGCAGAGTCAACGCGATATGTGACGGGACCGTTACACATCTCGAGCACAACGCTCTGTGGGGAACGGTTCTGACGATTGACCACGGAAACGGAATTACGGCAAGATACTGCGGTCTTGAAAAAGGCAGTACGCTCACTCCCGGTGACGAGGTGAAAATCAATGAAAAAATCGGCGTTCTCGGTGAAATCCCCATTGAAAAGGCAGACGGAATACATCTGCACATCGAAATTTCCCGCGACGGAAAGGCTGTTTCGCCTGCTTTGTATCTGGGAAAACGGGTTGATATCTGAAAATTTCTGTGATAAAATTATTCCGGTGATAATATGGAATTGTATCTGTTCAGATTATCCGATAAGGATGACATTGACCCGAAGCTTCTGCCGAGCGGTGTCGCAGAGCACTGCAAAAAGAGGGAAAGCCGCATCTGTGCCTCGGTTCTGCTGGAAAAGGGTATTGAAAATCTGCATTACGAAGTATCGGGAAAGCCCGTTGCCGACAACTGCTTTATTAGTATAAGTCACAGCGGCGATATGGCGGCGGTGTGCAAAAGCGAAATCCCCGTCGGTGTAGATATTGAAAAAATTGACGCGGAGAGAGATCTCAGAAAAATAGCCGCGAGATTTTACTGCGGAAAAGAGCTTGAATATTTTTCCGAAAAACCCACGGCAGAGCGTTTTTATGAAATCTGGACAAAAAAAGAGGCATACAGCAAAATTGACGGCGGCGGTGTGAGTGAAATTTTCAGAGGATTTGATGTTTTATCCCTGAACGGATACCGCTTCACCACGGAAATTGCCGACGGATATGCAACAAGCGTATGCGAAAAAGACAAAAATTGATTGTATAACAAAAAGAGAAGATTCAAAGCGAATCTTCTCTTTATTTTTAACGTAAATTATATGCCGGATTATGAAAAATCGGAATATGTAAGCTTATTGACAGCCTTACCCGTACCGTCGATATCCACACTGCCGACGGTAAGAGTCATTTTGGCATCCATTGTGTATGTGATTACACAGCTTACCACATCGTTACCTTCCATAACTGCTTCCAGAGTGATGTCCGTATATTTCACATCAAGCTTTTTGACGGTAATCAGATTTGTTACGCTTGCTATAGCACTCTTGACTTCCTGCTCGGTGATAAAATCGTCAGTTACATGGTTGAGAGCATTTTTACCGTCCTTCTGCGGATTCTGACAATCCTTGAGGCGAACCGTATATTTCATTCCGTCAACCTTATAAGATGCCACATCCTCGGCCTCGAGAGACATTGCTTTGAGGGCATAGCTGCCGTCTGCCTTGCCGTTTACAACAGTACCGCTGTCATTACCGACACCGATAAATGAGCCTACAACCGAGTCGAGAGAAGCGTTTGCATCAATCTGGCTTATGATATTATTAAGAACGCCTGTTGCGTTACCCACATCAATCGCGCCATCCTCGGTAAAGCTGCACTCTCTTGTCCAGGAGTAATTACCTGCAGATTTTTTTGCTGAAAGCTCGTTAAATCTTCTGACGATAAAGGCGAGTTCCTCATCCTCAACAGGCGCTTTTCTGAGACCTGCAGCAGCCTGAAGAACCATTCTTGCATCAATGGCATCAACAGCACCGCTATCGTCAACATCGGCAAGAGGAAAATCAGATGCATTTCTGAGTTTTGCCGCGATCTGCAGAACAAGTCTTGCGTCGATGGTATCAACTGCACCGCTTCCGTCAACATCATAGGGAACTGCCGCCGCAAACATCATCATTGGAATAGTGGTGGCGGCAAGTATTACAGCCAAAATAACAGATATAGTCTTTTTCATTATACAACACCCGCTTTCTTATTTTATATTACAATTTTACCATATTTCCCGAAAGCTTTTCAATTACACACATAAACAAAAATCATTGCCGTTTTTTGTGTAAACATACTAATCATCAGTCGGCTGAACGGATATAATCCACAACAGCCCGAGCCGTACATTCGGGTAAATCTATGCTTTCTGAAGCTTCAACCATATTTTCAAGATAATGGGCATCCGAATTACGCAGATGCTTCATACCTTTAAGAAGAGTATGCTTTTCCTCATACTGCGGAATATATGCCTTATGGGTAAACTCGGCACAGGCGAAATTCATTTCGGGATACATAAAGCCCAGAACCGACAGCACGGAATATGATGCGCGGTCAAGATGTGCCGGAAAAGCCGCACCGCCGAACCTGCTGACCTCGCTGACAACATTATCTATGCTTATTCCCGAAGCGGTGGTCAGCAAAATCTCCTCACTGCCGAGGATATTGTCAAGATGGTCGGTTATGTACTGATTTCCGAAAATACTCTCGTCGTTTTTCACGGGAGGCATTGTTTTTTTCACATAGTCGGAAAACTCCAGCGCTCTTTCAAGAGTCGGAAAAAGACAGACGGTATGAATTTCCTCAGAGGTGCAAAGCTCCATTCCCGGCACAACGGTGATGCCTGCTTCCTCACCGGCTTTTACGGCAGCAGGACAGTTCAGACAGGAATTGTGGTCGGTAAGAGCGATAATATCGTAGCCCATAAGCTTTGCCATATTGACAAGGTTATACGGTGTCATATCGTTATCGCCGCAGGGAGAGAGACACGAGTGGAGGTGAAAATCATACTTGAGTCTCATATCAGCTCACCGAGACGGTTAGCAAGGGTATAAGCGTTCTCCTGAGAAGCGAGCACACATATATCCTGAAGCACGGCGCGTTCCTTTGCATCCTCATCGAGAGTTGCATTTTCGCAGAGCACAATGCACGCACAGTCGGCAAGAAAAGCCACGGCGACGGCATTCACGTTTCCCATTACGGTAAACCAGCAGTCTCCGCTCTGTGCTCTGCCCATAACCCAGCTGAGAAGGTCACCGCAGTAGCCTCCCGTTATTTCACGGTCGGAATCGCCCTCAACCAGCACGCTGAGGTTTAATTTTTCACATAATTCTTTAACGTTCATTTGCTGTCATCTCCTGCTACGGTGCGGAACGGCTTCGGAATGAAGTTTTCTGCACCCTCACGGTCTTTCATCTTAAAAATACAATCATTTATATCCGCCTTGCCGATTACAACATCCTCTGCAAAGCAGCGGCATGACGGTGAACCGCACATACCGCAGTCAAGACCGGGCAAGGTGCCTTCAAGCTCATTGATGTCGTTCATTTTCTGCATTGCCTCAAAAACATTGTCGGCAAGCTTCCAGGGAGCAGCCTCAAGAGGCTTTTCCCAATACATCTCCTTCGGAACGGAGTCATATTCAAGATGATTGCATGATACGGGCATATATTTACGCAGACGGTGAAGTCTTGCTTTTGCCACAAAAGGATTTTCGACGGTCAGAGGACCTCCCACACAACCGCCCGAGCAGGCATTAAGCTCGATAAAATCCAGGTCGTTGAGCTTTTCATCCTCAAGCTCCTCAAGAACCTTGATAACATTTTCAATGCCGTCTGCCGCAAGATATCTCTCACGCAGAATTGCCGCAGACTCACCGCCCGAGGAAGCCCAGCCCACACCGATTATTCCCGAATCGCTGAGAGTTTCGAGCTCGATTATCTTATCCATCTGCTGAACGAGTACGGGGTAGATATCCTTTATTGCAAGCACGCCGTTGATGTTTGATTTTCCGTTACAGATCGGCTGTTTTATTGAGGAAATTTTTGCCGTGCAGGGTGTTATGAAGAACACACCGATATCGCCGTCATCAAGTCCTGTTTCTTCCTTCGCCTTTATTCTTGCAAGACGCGCCGCCTCCTCCATAGGAGCGTTTAGGTCGAGAACATTTTCAATGAGATTCGGAAATCGGACTCTGATAAGTCGGACAACAGCGGGGCAGGCTGAAGAAATCAGAGGCTTTTTCGTTTTGTTCATTGATAGGATAAGTCTTGTTGCCTCGCTGACAAGCTCTGCGCCCTTTGAAACCTCAAAAACATCGTCAAATCCGATACGCTTAAGTCCCGTAAGGACATAATCGGGGTCGTCGAGATTATTGAACTGACCGTAGAGCGAAGGTGCGGGAACGGCTATTCTGTATTTATAATTTATAATTTCGTTAAGCGAATATTTTTCGGCATATTTTGCGTGATAAGGACAGATCCTTATACATTCGCCGCAGTCGATACAGCGTTCGGAAATAATATGCGCTTTACCGTTACGGACACGGATTGCGTTGGTGGGACAGCGCTTGAGACAGCTCACACATCCCTTACACTTTTCTTCATCCAGCCGCACGGAATGGAAATATGTTTCGTTCATTTGTGTTACTCCGTTAAAATTTTTTCGGCAGAAACTGTTCCGCCTTTAAATTCTGTCGGTAAGACTTATGAAGTAAAGACCTTGAGATACATAGTGGTACCAACACCGACAGTCGAATCGATTTTCATTTCATCGGTATATTTTTTTATGTTGGGAAGTCCCATTCCCGCACCGAAGCCGAGCGAACGGACATTATCGGGGGCGGTGGAATAACCCTCCTTCATTGCCAGAGCCACATCGGGAATACCCGGTCCCTCATCGGTAAGCACCATAGAGATGCACTCGGGAGAAATTTCCACGTCGATTTCGCCTCCGCCTGCGTGGATTACAAGGTTTATCTCAGCCTCATAGAGCGCTATGACAACCTTGCGCACGATTTCGGGATTAAAGCCCAGGTCCTTGAGTGTTTTCTTCACTGAGCCGGAAGCCTCGCCGGCACGGGTAAAATCATCTCCCGGAACACTGAAGTGAAGCTTAAAATTGCTCATTTCATTGCCCCTCCTCTGAGGCCTTTTTCATACAGCATTCCGCAGGAGGCAAACATCGCCTGTTTTGTAGTCATAAGCACGATATCTCTTTCTCTCGCCAGGTCGATAATGCTCTGATCCGGCTGTTTTCCGCGGACAAAGACGATACACTGCATATCCATCATCTCGGCTGTTCTGACAACCTGGGGATTTACAAGTCCCGAAAGGAGAACTGCCTGTTCCTTGACATAAGCGAGAACGTCGCTCATCATATCGCTTCCGCAAGCGGTAAAAACATCGCGATCCATAAATTCTTCGCCACAGATTACCTGAGCATCAAGAATTTCTTTGATTTCATAAACTTTCATTGTTTTTTCCTCCCGATTTTTCATCGATAGTTAATTATACACCAAAACAACATCCTTTACAATGAGGCACTTTACCGAATTATATTCGTCAGATTTGTGAAAAAGGACAGAGAAAGCAAAAAAACGGCACCGTCATTGACGATGCCGCTGAGTTTGTCTTGTGAGACCGATTATGCCATTGTGTAAGTGATCTTATTTGTAGCCTTACCTGTACCTGTGATTGAGATACCTGCCTTGAGAACCATCTTTGCTGAGAATGTGTAAGAAATCTCAAGAGACTTGAGGTTATCGCCGTCAACAACTGCAGTAAGAAGAATTGACTGATACTGAACATCTGTGCTGCTTACGGTGATAAGATTTGTAAGGTCTGAAATGCCCTTAACAACCTCTTCGTGTGTGAAGAAATCGTTTGTTGCACGGCTGAGAGCGTTTGTGTTATCCTTCTTGGGATTTGCACAAGCGTTGAGCTGAACCTGGTACTTGTTACCTGTTGCTGCTGCGCCCTTAACGTCTGCTGCCGTAAGAGTCATAGCCTTGAGAGCGTACTGTTCTTTCATGCCTTCGGGAAGAGTGCCGTTCTTAACTTCGCCCTGTTTGTTACCGATTCCGAGGAATCCGCCGACAACTGTGTCGAGAGAAGCGTTCTTATCAACGAGCTTGATAATACGGTTAAGAGTATCTGTTGCACCGCCTACATCGATTGCGCCGTCAGGAGTGTAACCGCAAGCACGAGTCCATTTGTAGCTGCCCTTTGCTGCGGCTGCTGTCAATTTGTTCATTACTTCGTGAGCGTTTGCCTTTGTGAAAGCTGCTTTATCTTCGCTCTGTGTTGCATCGTCGCCTGCTGTTGCATCGTCGCCTGCTGTTGCGTCGTCACCTGCTGTTGCGTCGTCGCCTGCTGTTGCATCGTCGCCGCCGAGGAGGTCTTCGTCACCGCCGCCGAGGAGATTTTCATCTGTGCTGCCTGCGGGAGCGTCGCCTGTGGGTTCACCTGTCTGAACTGATGAGCCTGCTGCTTCGAGAGCCTTATCTGCTGTTGTTTTACCTACAAATACTACACCAACTGTGAGAACCAATGCGAGAACAACTGCCCAGAATTTAGTCCAGCCCATTGATGATTTTTCTTTTTTCATTGCCTTTATTTCTGCCTGTTCAGGAGTTAAAGGTGTCTTTTCTTTTGCCATAATTGAAATCTCCTTTCAGAAATCAATGTAATTAAGCGAAGTTAGAGTATGTGCACTCCATCTTACCTGCGCCTGTACCTGTGATACCGATACCCATAGCCTTAAGCTTGAGAGCGTTAACTGTCATTGTGTAAGAAAGCTTGATGTCCTTGAGAGCGTTGTTTTCAACATTAGCAACGATAACGATTGCTGTGAAATCAACGTCAAGTGAGTTGATTGTTACAAGATTGCCGAGTGAACCGAGAGCGTCTGAAACACCCTTTGAGATTTCATCCTTAGTAATGAAGTCGTTAGTTGCGCGGTTGAGTGCGTTTTTACCGTCCTTGAGAGGACTCTTGCAGCCTTTGAGCTGGAGAGTATATGTATTGCCGGAAACTCTCATATCCATAATGTCAGCCTCTGTGAGAGAGAAAGCTTTGAGGAGGAATTTCTCTTCCTTCATCTTGCCTTCACCGGGAAGAGCGCCGTTCTTTGCCTGGCCTTCCCAAGCAGGATCACTTTCAGAACCTGTGATTGAGAGGAAACCGCCGACAACTGAATCGAGGTTAGCGTTTTTATCAACCATACCGATAACCTTGTTGAGAGTACCTGTTGCATTACCTACATCAAGAGGCTTTGTGTACCAAGATTTTCTTGTCCACTTATAGCTCTGCTTTGCTGCCTTTGCAGTTACTTCATTAAGGAGTTTTGCAACGTCAGCCTTTGTTGCTTCGGCAGGTTTTTCGCCTTCCGGAGCGTCACCTGTTGCATCACCTGTTGCGTCGCCTGAAGGATCTTCGGGAAGAGCGGGATCTTCGGGAAGAACTGAGCTGTCGCCTGAAGGTGTGTCGCCTGAAGGTGTGCTTTCAGACGGTGCATCGCCGGAAACAGCCACGCTGTTGCCTGAGCCGACCTTGGGAGCAGTCATGCTGATTACAACCAATGACCAAGCCATTACGATTGCAAGGAAAACTGCCAATGCTTTTGTAAATGTTCCGAAGAAGACCTTACTTTTTTCAGATCTTTTCTCCATTTTTACCTGGAGTTCTTCGGGTGTTAAATTCTTTTTAGCCATATTAAGGCTCCCCTTTCAAGTGTTATATTTAACATACACATACTAAATTTACAACAAAAATTATAAATTGTCAATAAAATTCAGTCTTTTTTTAAAATCTTTTTATAAATACTACTCACGGGCAGTCCGACCACATTAAAATAATCGCCCTCAATGCGTCTGATAAACCTGGAGGCAAGTCCCTGAATACCGTATGCCCCCGCCTTATCATAAGGCTCGTCGGTATTTACGTAATCGGAAATTTCCTCATCGGAAAGAGGAAGGAACTCCACGAGTGTCTCCTCGGCGAAGGTCATTGTATAGCCGTCGCCCACAGCACAGACTCCCGTAAAAACCGAGTGAACTCTGCCCGAAAGACTTTTTATCATATTGAAAGCGTCCGCCCTGTCGGAAGGCTTGCCGAGAATTTTACCGTCGAGTACCACCACGGTATCCGCACCGAGAACGGTCTCGCCCTGTTCTCTCGGAACGGCAAGGGCTTTTCTCGCGGCAAGAAAGACCACCGCATCATCCGGCTTTGTGCCCTCGGGAACGGTCTCATCGGTATCTGCCGTGCGAACCGTGAAATCAATCCCTGCATTTTTGAGTATTTCGCTTCTCCTGGGAGATTTGGATGCAAGAACAAGCTTCATATTTTTCCCTCATTTTTAAGCTGATTTATTTTAAGAATCATAGTCTGGGTTTTGCTGTCGGGCAATTCGCCTGCCATAACCATGTTGACCGCCGTTTCGAGCGGTATTCTGTAAACCTCAAGGAACTCATCCTCGTCGGGATTCTGCTCACCGAAGGAGAGCTGTGTTGCAAGGTACATATGAATAATTTCACCGCAGTAGCCGGGGGTGGGATAAAGCTTGCCGAGGCTTATGTATTTTTCCGCGACGGCACCCGTTTCCTCCTTTAATTCACGCTTACCCGCCTCAAACGGATCCTCGCCCTTTTCGAGCTTGCCTGCAGGCAATTCGGTGACGATTTCCATATACGGATAACGGAACTGCTTGACAAAATAGAGATTATACTCATCATCGAGCGGTGCAACACATACACCGCCGTTATGCTCAACGATTTCTCTCTTGGCGGTGGCACCGTTGGGGAGAAGTGCATCGTCCACACGGAGATTTACGATTTTTCCGCGGAATTTATACTCATAGCTTATCTGTTTTTCTGACAAATCCATATTTTACACCCCGTATTTCATTACAAGCTCTTTATAATGTCTGCCTTTTTCTTCAAAATTTCTGTATTCGTTATAGCTTGATGCGGCAGGAGAGAGAATACATATCTTTTTGGCATTGGCATAAGCCTCTCTGACTGCTTCCTCAAGATTTTCAGCCTTGATGAGAATTTTTTTCGTGCCATTTACGGTCATCATATCAATAATTTTATGCCCCGTCGTCTTTGTGCCGATAATTACACTCAGATCGCTGTTTTCAAGGTCAACGGCAAAGTCGGTATAGTCTATTCCCCTGTCCTTGCCGCCGATTATGAGCGTATCCGCCTTTATTGCATTCACCGCACACATAACAGCGTGGGGAATTGTTGCTATACAGTCGTTATAAAAGGTTATGCCCTTGTGCTCTCCGATGTTTTCCATACGGTGCTCTATGCCCTTAAAATCGTCAATCGCCTTTTTTGCCTGCTCGGCGGTCACACCGAATACCGAAGCGGCGGCAAATGCATAAAGCACGTCGTGACGGTTATGCTCGCCTGCCAGATGAACATTGTTGATTTCAAAAGGCAGAAAATCGCCCTTTCCGACGGCAACGGCATCTGACCTGACCTCATTCAGCCGCAGATATGGCTCTACTCCCTGAGTACCGTTATATATAAATGTATTATTTTCATTCTGGTGGCGGACAATATTGAGCTTTGCGTTTACATAACCGATCATACCGCCCTTATAATGCTCAAGATGTTCCTCATATATATTGGTAAGCACAGCCACGTCGGGTGAATTCCTTGTAAATTCAAGCTGATGCGACGACATCTCAATAACCGCAACCTTATCAGCAGTCATCTCCCCGATATAATCGAAAACGGGAAGTCCCATATTGCCCATAAGCTCACAGTCAACACCGCCTGCGCAGAGCATTTTATATGTGAGAGTTGAGGTTGTGGTTTTACCCTTTGAGCCCGTCACACCGATTTTTCTGCAGGGTGCATATTTCAAAAACAGGTCGGTCTGACAGGTTACATAAGTGTTTTCGGGGACATCCACATTAACGAAGGATATTCCCGGGCTTTTCATAACCACATCAAATTTGCCGATATGTGAGAGATAATCCTCACCGCAGAAATACCGCACATTATCATCGTCAATTTTCTGCTCTCTGCCGTCACCGATTGCAAGGATTTTTTCGGGCAGATATTTCCTTATATAATTGTATGTGCTTTTTCCCTCTCTGCCGAAGCCGAGAATGAGCACGCTTTTGTCCTTTAGAAATTCTATTACGGGAGGTAACATAAATTTTCATCTCCTTTTACTGCATACACATTTATTATACAGTCGCAACAGTAAAAAATCAACAGAAATCAGTCATATAAGTTGTGAAAATTGTCTTGAAAAACTTGTCAAAACATAGTTGCATTGTTTGGGCAATTATGCTATAATTCCTTTAAAGTGCTGAAAAATTCTATTTATTTTTCACATAACAAGGCTGATTATCAGCCACCAATATCGCAAATTAGGAAAGGGAGGCATACTTCTATGAAGGCTTATACCTCAAACAACATCAGAAATATTGCCGTGCTCGGTCACGGCGGAAAAGGAAAAACCACTCTTTGCGAAGCAATGCTCTATCTTGCAGGCGCAACCGACAGACTCGGTAAGGTTGCTGACGGTAACACCGTTCTCGACTTTGACACAGAGGAAAAGAGAAGAAAATCCTCGGTTTCTTCTGCTATGGCTGCAATTGAATGGGATAACACAAAGCTTAATATTATAGATGCTCCCGGTCTTTTTGACTTTGAAAACGGTGCGGCTGAGGCTGTCAGAGCGGCAGAGGCTGTTCTTATCGTAACAAGTGCAGGTTCGGGTGTTGACGTCGGTACGGAAAAGGCTTTCAAGGCTGCTGAAAAGAGAGGTCTTGCAAAATTCTTTGCCATTACAAAAACCGACTCCGACCACAGAAGCTTCTACAAGACATTTGAGGCTCTCAAGGAGGTTTACGGCAACAAGCTCTGCCCGACAATCATTCCTTATATGGAGGGCAATGTCACAAAATCCTATGTCAACCTTATGACAGGTATGGCTTATGAATATGACGCAGACGGCAAGGCTACAAAGGTTCCCATGCCCAACGACCCCGTAATCGAGGAAATGACATCTGCATTTATGGAAGCTGTTGCCACAACCGACGACGAGCTTATGGAAAAATTCTTTGAGGGCGAGGCATTTACTCCCGACGAAATCCTCAAGGGTCTCTGCACAGGTATCTTTGACGGTTCGATTTATCCCGTTTATGCCGTTGCAGGTCTCACGGGTGCAGGTGTTGACCAGCTTCTTTACAACCTTGCATGGTCAGTTCCCGGTGCATACGGTTATGCAGGCGAAACCGCCAAGAACGAAGCCGGTGAAGATGTTATTCTTCCCTGCGACATCAACGGTCCTCTTGCCGCAATCTGCTTTAAGACGGTTGCTGACCCGTTTGTAGGTAAGATGTCATTCTTCAAGGTTGTTTCGGGCAAGCTCGCAGGAGACACCCAGGCTTATAACGTCCGCACGGGCGAAATCGAGAAAATGGGTAAAATTGTCACGGTCAAGGGCGGCAAGCAGGAAGATGCAAAAGAGATTATCGCAGGTGACATCGGTGTTGTTACCAAAATGGCAGGTGTCAAGACGGGCGACACACTCTGCGATGCAAAGAATATCGTGACACTTCAGGGTGTTGACTGTCCGAAGGCTTGTCTTTCAATGGCTGTCAATGTACGCAAAAAAGGTGAGGAAGAAAAGGTTGCTCAGGGACTTCTCAGACTTATGGAGGAAGACCCCTCAATCACATTCGCCATTAACAAGGAGACAAAAGAGCAGGTTCTCTCAGGTATGGGTGAACAGCATCTTGACGTTATCGTTTCAAAGCTTAAGAACAAATTCGGTGTTGAGGTTGACCTCACCGTTCCCAAGGTTGCTTACAGAGAGACAATCCGCAAATCAGCAGAGGCACAGGGCAAGCACAAGAAGCAGTCCGGCGGTCACGGTCAGTTCGGTGACGTACATATCCGCTTTGAGCCCTGCGACAGCGACGAGCTTGTATTCGCAGAGGAGGTCTTCGGCGGTGCAGTTCCCAAGAACTTCTTCCCTGCAGTTGAAAAAGGTCTTCGCGACTGTGTTCTCAAGGGTGTTCTTGCTGGATATCCGATGGTCGGCGTAAAGGCTACTCTCTATGACGGAAGCTATCATCCGGTTGACTCCTCCGAAATGGCTTTCAAGATGGCGGCTTCTCTCGCCTACAAAGCAGGTATTCCGAAGGCTGATCCCACAATCCTTGAACCTGTAGGTACTCTTGTTGCCCGTATGCCCGACGATAATCTCGGTGATATTATGGGTGATATCACAAAGCGCCGCGGAAGAGTTCTCGGTATGGGACCTGCAGACGAACCCAAGATGCAGGAAATCACGGCTGAAGTTCCCATGGCTGAAATGGGCGACTTCACAACTGTTCTTCGTTCCGTAACAGCAGGCAGAGGCTCATTCTCCTTTGAATTCACAAGATATGAGCAAGCTCCTCAGAATATCGTTGAAAAGGTTATTGCCGAGGCAAAGGTTGACGAGGAATAAAAATCAATATAAAAATTTTGGCGGAGAGCACATAAGCTCCCCGCCTTTTTTGTTGTCCTGTTTGTAAATCTCTCCTGAAGCAAGCTTCATTGAAGCAGGACAGCTTAATTTGTATTTTCCTTTTTCGTGAACTGTTTTACAAGCTGATTACCGTAAACGGCGGCACCCGTCACGAGTATCCCCTGCAGCACGCTTTCGGCGGATAATCCCAGCACGGCAACGGAGCCGAGCACTCCGAAAAGCGTGAGAATAAGAGGGATAAATTTGTTCGGTATCTTTTCAATATCCTTGATTATTGAGCCCAGCACGTTGAGCACGGGGATAAGAATCAGTGCATTTTCCGCGATAAATTCTATCATTTTTCTCCTTTTTGCCGTCAACCTGCAAGCAGACTCATCACGGCGCCGCAGACCGCACCTATAAGGGCGACGGTCAGCTTATCCCACAGCCATCCCGGCCGTTTTTTCAGCGCCTCTATGCTCGCCTTCAGTTCTCCGAGAGTTACGAGCATACTGTCCAGCTTGGTGACACTCTGGACCTGAGTGAGAGTTACCTCGTTGACCTTTTTATATAGTATTTTTATATCCTCCTCCACCGCATCAAGACGGTGGTTGAGTACCTCCATCTCCGTCATAAGCCTTTTATTTCGCTTGCTCTGACAAAGCCCGTAACATATTTCCCGACAGGAGTTTTGCCCACATTTTCTGCAGAATTTGTCACCCTGTATCTGCCGTTTATGAGCTTGCCGTCGTAAATGAAGTAGTCACCGCTGATTTTTTTAGTCTCTGCCGTCACCTTTGCCGAAGCATAAAGACCGGCATTATTCAGAGTGACCTTTTTACCTGTTGCAGGCTTTCCGTTTGTCTTTGCAAAGCCGTTGAGACCGTTGAGCTTCATAATTGCGGGATAATTTTTATAGGACTCATCCAAATCGACATAGCCGTTTATGCCCGAAACCCTGCCCTTTGAGGATTTCTGCCAGATGCCGTAAAGACGGTTGAACGATGGCTTGCTTGACCACTGTGCAAGCCAGATGTCGTAATTTTCAAAAATTTCCTCGGTAAAATAGTTATCAAGCCAATGCTTGTTGGCATAAATACACACATAACAGCCGTAGCTCTCCATTTTTTCGCAGAATGCCTTGGCTATTTCGGAAATTTTTTCCTTGCCGAGAGAGGCGATTTTATCCTCCTCCATATCGTATGCCACGGGGTATTCAAGCTGTTTACCCCTGATTACCGACCAGCAATGCTCTGCCTCCTTCACGGCTTCTTCAACCGTTGTGGCATAGGCATAATGATAAACTCCGACGGCTATATCAAGGCTTTTTGCCTTTTTGTAATTCAGCTCGAAATACGAATCCTTCTGGTATTCTCCCCAGCCGTAAGTCGCACGGAGCATGGCAAACTGTATTCCGCTGCCCTTGACCTTTGCCCAGTCGATTTTTTCCTGCCACCGTGAGACGTCTATTCCTTTATATACTGACACAATATCAACTCCTTCTTATAAATTATGCTCCGAAAATATAAATGTGGCTTCCCGCTTTAATGCTGTTATTGGTATTTCCGCATCCGAAACGAACAGACTCGATTACGCAGTTTGGCATCACGCTTATGTCACAGTTTGCCGCGACATTGTTGTTTACGAGTCCCTGTGCAAATGACGAGGACTCGGTGAAATTGGACAGCATTGCCGACGGATATATGCTTTTGAAAACAGCCTTGTCGGGCAGAGCTATGATTCTCTCACTCTCCAACCAGAAGCCGTAATACTTATCTGCCGTCACCGAGAAGCTCTTATACATCTGATAAATCGAGCCTCCGTTAAAATTGGCGATAAGAGTCTGGGTATTGGTATTGACAAAATACCCGTCGAAAAGTATAAAAATTTTACCGAGATTAAGATTTTTCAGCGCATTGCCCTGCAAATCGGTTTTGAACTCCACATTCTGAACATCGTTTTCGCAGGTTATCTGATTTATAAGCCGATATTTGAGATTTTCCATATTCTGCTGATTTTTCAGTTCTGTTTCCGCAATAGCCTTGTTGACATCTCTGTTATAGGTACATTCGATTTCGGAATCGGAAAAGAGGCTCATCTCGGTATCGACAGACTCAAGTCCGTTCACGGTACCGTCTGATGCTGCAGTTGATGAAAAGCATCCCGTCGGACAGCGGTACGGTGTGGGAGCATCACCGAATTCGATCTGGGGATAAAACACGGCATCAACGGATTTACCGCCGAACACGATGATATAGACTCTGATGCCTGTCAAGTCAACACCGTCTATGACCTTGCCGCTGCCGTAATCCTCAAAATTCATCACAGCGGAGTCTCCCGTTTTAACACGGAGACAGTAGGTTGATGAGGACGACCCCTCGGGACTGCCGCTGAGAACTATCTTTTGCTTGCCCGATTTAAAACTGTCGCTGTAATACAGCGGAAAAACCACCGCCGTCGTTGCCGTTCCCGATGCTCTGACGGAGCCGTCGGAGTTTATGGTGAGACTCACTCCGTTCATCTCATAGGTTGAGCCTGCCTCGTATTTGCCGTTGTATTTTTTATCGTTAAAGGGAATAAGATTTTTACCGCAGGCATAAACTCTTTTTCCCGAGTCGGCTCTGACCGTCAGCTTATGGCTTATCGGCGACACATCGTTCAGAGTCAACGGATTGCCCTTTGCCGTTACTCTGACCGCATTTGCAAAATTATTGTCGAGGTAATCGGAATCCACTTCCCCCTGCTCTCCCTTATCACCTTTATCACCCTTGTCGCCTTTTTCTCCCGTTTCGCCCTTGTCGCCCTTGAAAGTGCCGGAGCGGATTGCCTCAAGCAGATAGTTCACGGAAAAATCGTTCACCTTTGCAAGTGAATTGTCCGTATCCGGTGAAAAATCGAAGCTGAGACAGAATTTCACGGGTTTTATCACCTGAACCGTATTCCCGTCGCCGTCAATATCGACAATATTGAAATAACACTCCACACCCTTAAGCGAGCTCATTGAAACGGGTACGGCATAGGTTATGATGTTATTTTTGTCGGGTTCAAGGTAATCTGTACGCACCTTTGTACCCATAAGAGAACGGTATTCGAGATAATAACGGTAATCGCCCGAATACGCCTCGTCGATAACGAACTTCAGTACGGTGGCATTATGCTCCCACATAACACCTGCATTTTCCGTCACATCAGTATTCGCCCCGGGACGTATATCAATAGAAATAACTTTATTTTCCATTTTTTCTCCTTATTCAATTATAATATGTCATCAATTTGCGTGCGGTGTCACGAAGCTCGCGTCTTATCTCACGGAATGTACGAAGCTCCTGCTCAAGTCGTCTCACCGCATTGCTGTCCCCCAAATCCTTTGCCCTCTTCAAGTCCGCCCTGCATTTTTCGATAAAATCTCTCTGCAGCTCGGCACAGCGCTCGTATTCCTGTCCCAGACGGAACAGTGATGTGTTTTCAGTTTTCAATTGCTTCCCCCGATGCTTCATTATTTTTTATACCTGCCAGACACTCTCTGACGGATAAAGGTCTTACCGAGTCGTTGTAAATCAGAACATATTTAAGCACGCTCTCTAGCTTTTTCTCGGCTGAGGCGACGGTTCTGTAAACAGACGATCTGGACATTCCGTATTTTTTCGCCACAAGGGAAGCGGAAATGCCCTTGTCACGTCGGTCAATTATAATATTCTGTTCAAGAACGCTGAGCTCGTTTTCAAACGCCTTTTTAACGGTATCGCACAGCTTTTTCCGTCTGTCGCGGACAATGTAGCTTATAATTCCTGCAGACTTTTCGGCATCAAGCCTTTCAAAATTTTCTGTCAGAAAAAAATAATCCTCCGTCGTGATTTCACGTATTCTGTCGGTTCCTGTCATAAAAACTCCCCTTTCGGAAAAAATAAAAAACGCATATATCTTCATATACACGTTTTCTCGAACATTTGTTCGCCTTGCAATTATTATTGTAGCCTTATTTTTTATCTTTGTCAAGAGTAAAATAAAAAAAACGCCACCGAAACTCGATGGCGCTGAAAATATTATCCGTAAATTATGCTTTTCCGAAAAGGAAGCCTGCAAAGAAGCCTATTATCTTGAGGAAGAAATCTGCGATTTTTCCGAAAAATGTGGAGAGCAAACCACCTTCGTCATCATCGGGAAGAAGGTCGGGAATTGTCGGAGCACCGGTAAGACCGAGGAAATTTGAAACAGTTGCAACAACCTCATCGGCATAATCCGTACCGAGTCTGAGAGCAGCTCTCTCAATCGCTTCAATCGCAACCTCCTCATCAACAATGCCGTTGTCGATATCATCAACAACTTCTGACGCAACATCAAGCGGGTCTGCAGTTTCATCTGCAAGGAGTTCTGCATAATATTCCGTCCATGCGGCAACATCATCAGCAGCCTGGGGTTTTTCAGCCGCAAAAGCAGAAATACACATTACAAAAAGCATTGTAACAGCAAGGAAAACAGAAATAAGTTTTTTCATTTTAATATAGTTCCTTTCAAAAATTTTTTGTAAAAATCAAAGGTCAACTGCCTTTTGTTACCAAATATTATAATATTACAAAATTCAAAAGTCAACGATTTTGAAGGCAAAAATCGCTCTGCAAGACGATTATGGACAGACAGGAAACAATTTGCATATTATTCCGCTGTTTTATTGTATGAAAAAAGGGAAAATAAAATACGG
Organism: uncultured Clostridia bacterium; assembly: GCA_937920235.1. Taxonomy (GTDB): domain Bacteria; phylum Bacillota; class Clostridia; order Oscillospirales; family Acutalibacteraceae; genus Fimenecus. The sequence goes on from CALGUK010000048.1 coordinate 34,289, forward strand.
AGGTGATATTATGCTTTTCGGCAAGCGCAGGCAGGACGAAAAACAGGCACAGACAAGAAAGGAAATCGAAAAAATCAGTGAGGAAATTGCGGAAATCTGGAACAGTGATGAAAACGCAAAGCAGTTTGACGCAAACGGCTGGTATACAGGTAATCCGAAGGGTTTTGACGTTCCCGAACAGGACCCGGACGATTTGTAACGGCAATGAAATCGGAAAAATAAGCAAATTTCCCGAAAAGGCTTGATTTTTTTGGTTTTATATGGTATTATTCTTATCGTAAGAATATCCGTTTGTTAAAGAGAGTGGGGCGACCCGCTCTCTTGAATTTATAAGGAGGTTTTATGAAAAAGAACACAGCCTCGGTGGTATGGGATATCGCAAAGCCGATCGCCGACGAATTAGGTCTTATTCTGTGGGACGTAAAATTCGTCAAGGAGGGCGCAAGGTGGTATCTGCGTATTACCATTGACAAGGAAGACGGTGTGAGTATTGACGACTGCGTTGATATGCATCACGCCATTGACGGACCGCTTGACGAAGCCGACCCCATTGAGCAGGCTTACAATCTGCAGGTTCAGTCACCGGGAATCGAGCGCGAGCTTTGTCGCGATTTCCACTTTGAATGTTATCTCGGCGAAAAAATTCAGGTCAGGCTTATCAAGGCTTTTGAGGGCAAGAGAGAGTACAAGGGTATTCTCATTGATTATGACAGCGACAGTGTCACAATCGCTATTGATGATGAAACTGAAATGAATATATTAAAGAAAGAGGCATCCTGGATCAAGGCGGACGATTTTGACGGAATCGGCGATATTGATTGACAGGAGCATAATCAGGAGGTTTTAGGAAAATGAATAAGGAATTTTTTGAAGCGGTTGCTTTGATGGAAAAGGAAAAAGGTATTGAAGCAGAATATCTTTATGACAAAATCAGCGAAGCAATTATCAAGGCAGTCAGAAAGGACTATAATAACAAAGAGGTTGTTTTCTGCACAATCAATCCGGAAAAATATGAGATGAGAGTTTTTATCCGTCTTAACGTGGTTGACGAAATTGAGGATGAGGATACAGATATTCTCGTTGAGGATGCAAAGGAATACCGTGCAGATGCCAAGGCAGGCGAGCAGCTTGAAATTGACCTTGACACAATGAAATTCGGCAGAATTGCCGCACAGACGGCAAAGCACGTTATCCGTCAGGGCATAAAGGATGCGGAGCGCGGTCAGGTTATCAAGGATTTCCAGTCAAAGACAAAGGACCTTGTTACCGCCAAGGTCAGCAGAATTGACCCGATCAACGGAAATATCACACTTGAAATCGGAAAAGGCTCGGCTGTTCTTCCCAAGAGCGAGCAGGTTCCCGGCGAAACCTTTACCGAAGGTCAGCTTACAAAAATTTACATCAGCGACGTCAAGGAGACGGAGCGCGGACCGAGAATTATGATTTCAAGAATTCATCCCGGTCTTGTTAAGAGACTTTTTGAGCAGGAGGTTCCCGAAATTTACGACGGAATCGTAACAATCCACTCAGTCTCCCGTGAGGCAGGTCTCAGAACGAAGATGGCTGTCAGCAGCACTGACGAGGCGGTTGACCCGATCGGTGCTTGTATCGGTCAGCGCGGAGCCCGTGTCAACAATATTGTTGAGGTTCTCGGCGGTGAAAAAATCGACATTGTAAAATACAGCGACGACCCGGCAGAGTTTATCGGTGCGGCACTTGCTCCGGCGAACGTACTTAAGGTTGAAATTGTTGACGCTGATGCCAAATCGTGTCAGGTAACCGTTCCCGACCACCAGCTTTCTCTTGCAATCGGCAACAAGGGTCTCAATGCAAAGCTTGCCGCAAAGCTTACGGGCTGGAAAATCGACATCAAGCCTGAAAGCGGTTTTTACGAGGGCTGATAACAGCACCCTGTCGATACAGCGATATCTGAAAGGAGATAATCAACTTGAAGCAGAAAAAAATACCGGTACGACGTTGCAACGGCTGTAACGAACAGAAGCCGAAAAAAGAGCTTGTGCGTATTGTCCGCAGTCCCGAGGGCGAAATCAGTCTTGACCTTACGGGCAAAAAGCCCGGCCGCGGTGCATATCTCTGTAACAACCCTGAATGTCTCCGCAAAGCAAGAAAATCCAGAAAAATCGACAAAGCTTTTGAAATGACAATTCCCGCCTCAGTTTATGACAGTCTGGAGGAAGAGTTCAAAAAAGATGATATCGGATAATTTAAAAGGAATTTTAGGTCTTTGCAGAAAAGCCGGAAAAATCTCTCCCGGTCACGATGCGGCGGTCACCTCGATAAAGGGTCGCAAGGCAAAGCTTGTGATAACCTGCTGTGACGCATCGCAGAGGCTTAAAAAAGAGATAAAAGACGAATGTGAATTTGATAACAGGAATATTCCTTATATTGACGCTTCCTTTTCAATGGCGGAGCTGGCACTGTGTCTGGGCACGCGTGCAGGTGTTATCGCCGTTGACGATCCGGGATTTGCAAAAAAGCTTATCAGTATTATAACGGGAGGTTATGTGAATGATTAAAAAGTATAAAATACACGAGGTCGCAAGAGATTTCGGCACTCCGAGTAAATTTATTATGGAGCATGTCTCAAAATACTTTGAGGGCGAGAAAAAGCCACAGACAGTTCTTGAGGAAAAAGAGCTTGATTACATTATCGACGTAATCACAAATACGAGATCGGTAAAGAACTTTGACGATTATTTCAGCGGTTCTTTCACAATTTCTGAAAATCCGAAGCAGGGCAAACAGCCTGATAACAAAAAGGCGAATCAGAATATCGACGCAGTTAACGAAAATGAAAAGCAGAACAACGCTAAAAAGCCCGTTCAGCAGAATGCTCAGCCTCAGAAAAACAATCAAAAGAACAATCAGCAAAACAATCAGCAAAACAATCAGCAGAAAAACGCTCAGCCTCAGAAAAATGCCGAGCCGAAGAAGAAGGAAAAGGACCCGAACCGTCCGTTGCAGGCTCGTACAAAGGGTGAAATGCGTCATATTGATACAAGAACCAATTCATTTGATGCTGAAAAATACAATGAAAAATATGAAAACATTGCTCCTGCCAATGCTCACCAGAGCGACAATATGGTCAAAAAGCAGAAGCTTAAACAGAAGAGCCAGCAGTATCGCAAGCAGGGTATGAGAAGCGGTAAAAAGGAAACCGAGGCTGAGAGACTCAAGCGCATTGCGGCAGAGCGTGCAAAGAAGCCGCCGGTAATCACGGTTGGTGACGAAATCACCGTCGGTGAGCTTGCATCCCGTCTTAAGATGACAGCCGCTGAGGTTATCAAAAAGCTCTTCTCACTCGGTATGATGGCGACCGTAAACGAGGTTATCGACTTTGATACGGCTGAAATCGTTGCAACCGAGCTCGGCGCAAAGGTTAACCGCGAGGTTGTGGTAACCATTGAGGAAAGAATTATCGACGACCATGAGGATGATGAATCCGACCTTGTACCGCGTGACCCCGTCGTTGTTGTTATGGGACACGTTGACCACGGTAAGACCTCACTTCTTGACGCTATCAAAAATACAAACGTAACGGCAACAGAAGCAGGCGGTATTACACAGCACATCGGTGCTTACAGAGTAAATCTCAACGGTCAGTACATCACCTTCCTTGACACTCCCGGTCACGCCGCATTCACATCCATGCGTGCCCGCGGCGCTCAGGCTACGGACGTGGCAATCCTCGTTGTTGCCGCTGACGACGGTATTATGCCGCAGACCATTGAGGCTATCAACCACGCAAAAGCCGCTGAGGTTGATATTATCGTTGCCATCAACAAGATGGATAAGCCGGGTACAACGGTTGACAAAATTATGCAGCAGCTCACGGAGCACGGCCTTGTTCCCGAAGAATGGGGCGGTGACGTTATCTGTGTTCCCGTTTCTGCAAAGACACATATGAATATCGACAAGCTTCTTGAAAACGTACTTCTCACGGCAGAAATGCGCGAGCTCAAGGCTAATCCCAACAGAGCGGCAAAGGGTATCGTTATTGAAGCACGTCTTGACAAGGGTAAGGGCCCTGTTGCTACACTTCTTGTTCAGAACGGTACGCTTCATTCGGGCGATATTGTTGTTGCAGGCTCGGCTGTCGGCCGTGTTCGTGTTATGGTTGACGACAAGCACAGAAAGCTCAACGAAGCAGGTCCTTCTGTTCCCGTTGAGATTATGGGACTTGATGAGGTTCCTCAGTCAGGCGACGTGTTCAACGCGGTTTCCGACGAGAGACTTGCCCGCGAGCTTGTTGAAAAGAGAAAGCAGGAAGCCAAGGAGGAACAGTTCAAGCAGTATCAGAAGGTTACTCTTGACAATCTGTTCTCATCAATCAATGCAGGTAAAATCAAGACTCTCAACATCATCGTCAAGGCAGACGTTCAGGGCTCTGTTGAGGCGGTCAAGCAAAATCTTGAAAAGCTCTCCAATGAAGAAGTTGCCGTCAAGGTTATCCACGGCGGTGTGGGTGCTGTCAGCGAATCCGATATTATGCTTGCAAATGCATCAAACGCTATTATCGTAGGCTTCAATGTTCGTCCCGACCCCGTTGCAACCGAAATGGCGGAGCGTGACGGTGTTGATATGAGAATGTACCGCATTATCTATGACTGTATCGAAGAAATCGAGGACGCTATGAAGGGTATGCTGGCTCCCAAATTCCGTGAGGTACTGCTCGGCAGAATTGAAGTCCGTAACGTATTCAAGCTCTCCTCCGTCGGTATGGTTGCAGGCTCTTACGTTCAGAACGGTAAGGTTACAAGAAACGCACAGATCCGCGTTGTCCGTGACGGTATCGTTATTGCCGAGGATGCAATCTCATCTCTCAAGCGCTTCAAGGACGACGTAAAAGAGGTTGCTTCGGGATATGAATGCGGTATCGGTCTTATGAAGTTTAACGACGTTAAGGAAGGCGACATTTTTGAAGCCTTTATTATGGAGGAATACAGAGACTGATGGCAGGATACAGAACAGGCAGAGTCTCAGAGGACATCAAGCGTGAAATAGTTGCCGTTATCCGTGAGCTCAAGGACCCGAGAGTAAGAGATAAAATTCTCACGGTAGTCCGTGTTGACGTAAGCTCGGATTTATCCTATGCAAAGGTTTATGTCAGCTCGATGAACGGTATTGACGATGCGCGCGAGGCTGTAAAGGGACTCACAAGTGCCACGGGACTCATCAGAAAGCAGGTCGGCGGTGCTCTCCGTCTGAGAAAGACTCCCGAGCTCAAATTCATCGCTGATGATTCCGTTCAGCACGGTATGGAAATTTTCAGAAAAATCGAAAGCACCTCTGCAGGTGCCGATGTTGACGAGGACGAATAATGAACAGAATTGATGTTAAAGAGTGTGCTGCACTCTTAAAGGAATATGACAATTATCTTATTCTCTCGCATCGCAACCCCGACGGTGACACGCTCGGCAGCGCTTTTGCCCTCAAGCGTGCTCTCGACCTGATGGGTAAAAAATCAACGGTTCGCTGTAATGACGATATTCACCCGAAATTCTCATATCTTTGGGAAAATATCGACAACGGTGAAATCGCATTTGACAAAATAATATCAGTTGACGTTGCCGACAAAAAGCTTCTCGGTGAAGAATTTGAGGCAAAATACGGCGACAGAGTCTTTCTGTGTATCGACCACCATATGTCCAACCGCGAATATGCCGAAAATCTTCTCCTGGAGGACAGGGCTGCGGCGGCAGTTGTGATTTATGAGGTTATATGCGCTCTCGGAGTTGAAATTACGCCCGAAATCGCCAACTGCATCTACACCGGTCTTGCAACGGATACCGGATGCTTTATGTTTTCAAACACGACACCCACGGTTCACAGAACTGCGGCAGAGGTTATGGAAAAGGGTGCGGATTATACCCTTATCAACAGGCTTATGTTTGAAACACGCACACTCTCATATATCCGTCTTGAGCAGATGGCAGTTGCTTCAATCGAGTCGTATTTTGACGGAAAATGTGCGATTATGACGATAACGCAGGAGATGTTCCGTGAAAGCGGCTCAAATGCAGGTGAATGTGACGGTATTGCCTCACTTCCCCGCAAAATTGAGGGCGTGAATATCGGTGTTACAATCCGTGAACAGACTAACGGAAAATGGAAGGTATCTCTCCGCACGACCGAGCCATATGATGCGGCTGAAATCTGCGGAAAATTCGGCGGCGGCGGTCATAACCGTGCAGCAGGCTGTGAATTTGACTGCTCACTTGATGATACCAAGGCGAAATTACTTGATGTAATATCGGAGTTTTTTGAAGTATAAGTGTAATCTCCTCGGAGAGAACGGATTTTGTAAAAGCTATTGTAATGAAGAAGGGATTTTAATGACAGGCATAATCTGTCTTGACAAACCCGGCGGAATGTCCTCGTTTTTGGCCTGTAAAAAGGCTTCGAGGCTTCTCGGCGTGAAAAAAGCAGGACACACGGGCACTCTTGACCCTATGGCGACGGGTGTGCTTGTCATTATGCTCGGTCACTGCACAAGATTTATTGAGCTGCTTCCCGAGCACGAAAAGTCCTATACCGCGAGGGTAAGGCTGGGCATTACCACCGACACTCTCGACATTACGGGCAAAATTTTGTCCGACTCCCCCGTAAACGTTACCCTCGGGGAGCTTGAAAATGCCGCCGAGCAGTTCAGAGGCGAGATTTTACAGACTCCGCCGATGTACTCTGCAATCAAAAAAGACGGTGAGCGTCTTTACGATCTGGCGCGAAAAGGCATAGAAACCGAGCGTGAAAGCCGTAAGGTCACGATAAAGTCGCTTGAAATCCGCAATTTTGACGGAACGGAATTTACTGTTGACGTAACCTGCTCGGCAGGTACATATATCCGTTCACTCTGCGACGATTTGGGAAAAGCTCTGGGCTGCGGTGCGGTTATGACAGAGCTTCGCCGTACAAAAGCAAACGGATTTTCAATCGAAAATGCGGTAACTCTCGTTGAGCTTGAAGGCCTTGTGAACGAAAACCGTGCTGACACGGTTATAACCTCGGTGGAAAAGGCACTTTCGGCTTATCCCGAAATCAGAGTTTCCGAGCCGCAGGCAAAACGGTTTCACAACGGCGGTTCCTTGAGCTGTGAACGGCTCAAAGGGAATTTTGATGCGGGAATTTACCGTGTTTACTCCCCCGACTCAAAGCTTCTCGGTCTCGGAGAAATCGACGGTGAAAAAACAGAACTTGCTGTCAGGAGGGTGCTGATAGACGAATGAAAAAGCTTGCATTGGCTCTGGGCACCTTTGACGGACTGCACAGAGGTCACCTCAACGTGTTGGGTGAGGCAAAAAAATTTGAAAGCTCGGGATTTACTCCTGCAATGCTTATGTTTGACACACATCCTCAGGCGGTGCTCAAGGGGGTTGCTCCTCCTCAGCTTATCACGGCGGAGGATAAGGAGGATTATGTGAAAAAAATGGGTATTCTGCCCGTTCACATAAGCTTTGAGGAAATCCGCGACCTGTCTCCCGAAGAATTTTTACGGGATATTCTGATAAAAAAGCACAATGTCGGCGCTGTGATATGCGGCGAAAACTTTCTTTTCGGAAAAGATGGCGGCGGAAACAGTAAAATCCTTTGCAATTTATGTAAGAAGTATGCTATAATATACAAAATGGCAAAAAGTGTCGAATCGGGTGGCGAAATGATAAGCGCAACCAGGATTCGCAAAGAGCTTGCCGACGGAAACGTCCGGGCGGCAAACGAGATGCTGGGCAGAAAATTTTCCTATGATTTTCTTGTGGTTGAGGGAAATAAAATCGGCAAAAAAATTCTCGGTTTTCCCACTATAAATCAGCATTTTCCCTCGGGATTTATCAATCTGAAGCACGGGGTTTACGCTTCGCAGTCCACAGTTGACGGCAAGGTTTATCCCTCCGTGACGAATTTCGGATGTCATCCCACCGTGGGGGGCGACAAGGTGCTTTCCGAAACCTGTATTCTGGGTTTTGACGGTGACCTTTATTACAGAAAAATCAAGGTTGAGCTTATCGATTTTCTTCGTGCGGAAAAGAAATTCGAAACCAAAGAACAGTTGAAGGCTCAGATTGATTGTGATTGCAAACAAGCTGTTGCACTTTACAACAGTGAAAATAATATTTTTTAAGGAAAGGGTATGTTTCAAATGACACCATTTTACAAAGCGTTCTGCAGAGTTTACCAGAAGGTAATTATGTTTGTAGAGTTCTTTCTGCCGTGGGGTGAGCCCACAATGCTCACGGGCCCGGGAAGTATTCGCAAGCTTCCTGCACTCATCAAGGAGAAGGGACTTTCAAAGGTTCTGATAGTTACCGACAAGGGTCTCACCTCTCTCGGTCTTCTCAACGGTCTTTACGAGGAGCTTGAAAACACAGGCATTGAATACACCGTTTATGACGGTACTCAGCCTAATCCGACCTTTGACAACATTGAAACTGCAAGACAGATGTATATTGACAACAACTGTCAGGGAATTATCGCATTCGGCGGCGGTTCACCCATGGACTGTGCAAAAATTGCGGCTGCAAGGGTTGTTAAACCCAACCAGCCCATTGAAAAAATGCGCGGTATTATGAAAATCGGCAAAAAGCTTCCTCCGTTCTTCGCTGTTCCCACAACAGCAGGTACAGGCTCTGAGTGTACTCTTGCCGCAGTTGTTTCAAATCCGAAAACCCACGAAAAATATGCTTGTAACGACTCGGTTCTCCGTCCTCGTTATGCGGTTTTTGACCCCGAACTCACTCTCGGTCTTCCTCCGCACATCACTTCAACTACCGGTTTGGACGCACTAACCCACGCTGTTGAGGCATATATCGGAAAGAGCAATGTGAAGTCAACAATTCAGTATGCCGAAAAAGCAACAAAGATGATTTTTGAAAATCTTGAAACCGTTTACAAGGACGGTAAAAATGTTGAAGCAAGAAATCAGATGCTCCTCGCCTCTTACTATGCGGGTATGGCATTTACGCGCGCTTATGTCGGCTATGTTCACGCTATCGCCCACAATCTCGGCGGTATGTACGGACTTCCCCACGGTCTTGCAAATGCAGTAATTCTCCCCGTTGTGCTTGAATCTTACGGCAGCGCGGTTTATACTCCTCTTGCAAAGCTTGCCGATATCGTAGGCATCAAGGGAGACTCTCAGGAAGCAAAGGCAAAGGCTTTTATCGCCGAAATCTATGCTATGAATGAGAGAATGAATATTCCGAAGGGCTTTACACAGATTAAGGAAGAGGATATTCCGCTTATCGTTGAACGAGCTCTTAAAGAGGGCAACCCGCTTTACCCCGTTCCCGTAATCTACGGCAAGGAAGAAATGACGGCAATCGTTAAATCTCTTATGATCAAGGAATAATTCAGTACATAAAAATTAAGGAACTCCTCCGGGGAGTTCCTTTTTTGTTTGCTGAACGGAGCTTACTGCCTTCACCTTGAGGTGAAGGCATTTCCGTATCAATTTTATTTATTTGCGATTTTTGCTATGCTTTCTTCGAGCATTGCAAGCTTTTCGTTGTACTTTGCAAGCTTTTCGCGTTGCTCGTTGACAAGTGCCTCGGGTGCTTTTGCCACAAAGTTTGCGTTGTTAAGTTTGCCTGAAACAAATGCGATTTCTTTAAGCACGCCTGCCTTTTCTTTTTCAAGGCGTTCTGACTCTGCCTTGAAATCAACGAGTTCATCAAGCGGAATAAAGAGACGGGCATCTTCGGTAATAATAGCAACAGCACCGTCTTCTTCGTAACCCTTAACGATTTCGACCTCGGAAGCCGAAGCAAGTCGCAGGAAGAAGTTTGCACCCTCCGAGAATGTCTTTTCGTAAGCGGTTTCGATGAAAATCTTTGCTTTCTTTGAAGGCGGAACATTCATTTCTGCACGGCGGTTACGGACAGCCTTGATGGCGGTCATAATTTTTTCCATTTCTGCCTCGTCAGCCTTGAAGGACAGGTCTTTACTGAACACAGGCCACTCGGAAATCATAATTGAGTCGCCGTCGTGAGGAAGTGTCTGCCAGATTTCTTCCGTGATGAAAGGCATAAACGGATGTAAGAGTTTAAGTGTATTTGACATTACATAAACGAGAACCGCTTTGACCGTTGCCTTTGCGGTTGCACATTCGCCGTTAAGACGGATTTTTGCAATTTCAATATACCAGTCACAAAATACGTCCCAGATAAAGTCGTAAAGCTTCTGAACAGCCATACCGAGCTCAAATTTTTCAAGAGACTCGGTAACGTCTTTGACAAGGTCGTTGTATTTGCTCAAAATCCACTTGTCCTCAATTGCAAGATTTTTCGGAACATAAGGTGCATATTCGTTCTCGTCGAGATTCATAAGAATAAAACGAGCCGCATTCCATATCTTATTGGCAAAATTTCGGCTTGCCTCAACCTTTTCGTCAGAGAAGCGCATATCGTTTCCCGGGCTGTTACCCGTTGCAAGAGTAAATCTCAATGCATCAGCACCGTACTTGTCGATAATTTCAAGCGGGTCAATACCGTTTCCGAGAGATTTCGACATTTTTCTGCCCTGAGCATCGCGGACAAGACCGTGGATGAGAACCGTATCAAACGGAACCTGACCTGTATATTCAAGAGCGGAGAAAATCATACGGGATACCCAGAAGCCGATAATATCGTAGCCTGTTACGAGAGTGTTCGTCGGGTAATAGTGCTTGAGATCCTCTGTCTGCTCGGGCCAGCCGAGTGTTGAGAACGGCCACAACGCTGATGAGAACCAGGTATCGAGAGTATCCTCATCCTGATGAATATGTGTGCTGCCGCACTTTGAACAAGCGGTAACGGGTGTTTTTGAAACGATTGTTTCGCCGCAGTCGTCACAGTACCATGCAGGGATTCTGTGTCCCCACCAGAGCTGACGGGAAATACACCAGTCACGAGTACCGTTCATCCAGTTGAGGTAATTCTTTGTAAATCTTTCAGGAATAAACTTTGTTTCGCCCTTTTCAACTGCTTCAACAGCAGGCTTTGCAAGGGGAGCCATACGGACAAACCACTGCTTTGAAACCATTGGCTCAATCGTATTATGACAGCGATAGCAGGTTCCGACCTCGTGCTTGCGGGGTTCAACCTCTTTGAGATATCCGCCTGCCTTGAGGTCTTCGAGAATGGCTTTTCTTGCTTCCATTGTGGTCATACCTGCGTATTTGCCGCAGTCAAGTACCTCGGGCTCATTTTCTGTTGCACGGCCGCTTGCTATAAGCTCGTCGGCAATTCTCTTGTCCTCTGCACCTGTAAGATGACCGTCATAAGTAAATGTGCGGACAATCGGAAGATTATTGCGCTGACCGACCTCAAAGTCGTTGGGGTCGTGGGCAGGAGTGATTTTAACAACACCCGTACCCTTTGTCATGTCAGCGTGCTCGTCGCAGACAATCGGGATTTCCTTATTAAGTAACGGCAAAATAACGTGACAGCCGTGAAGATGCTTATATCTTTCATCGGCGGCATTGATGGCAACTGCTGTATCACCGAGCATTGTCTCAGGACGAGTTGTGGCAAGCTCGAGCTTTTCGCCTGTTTCTTTAACTGTGTAAAGAAGGTGCCAGAAGCTGCCGTCCTGCTCCTCGTACTCAACCTCGGCATCGGAAATTGACGTGTTACAGCATGGACACCAGTTGACCATACGGTTACCTCTGTATATCAAATCCTTTTCATAAAGACGGCAGAAAACCTCATTGACCGCCTTGCTGCAGCCCTCGTCGAGAGTAAAGCGTTCTCTGTCCCAGTCACAAGATGAACCGAGTTTTTTAAGCTGTTCGATAATTCTTCCGCCGTACTGCTTTTTCCAGTCCCAAGCACGCTCAAGGAAGCCGTCTCTGCCCAAATCCTCTTTGGTGATGCCTTCTTTTCTCATTGTCTCAACAATTTTTGCCTCTGTTGCGATTGAAGCGTGATCCGTACCGGGAAGCCAGAGAGTATCATAGCCCGCCATTCTGTGATAACGGATGAGAATATCCTGAAGTGTATTATCAAGAGCGTGGCCCATATGAAGCTGACCCGTAATATTCGGTGGCGGAATTACAATAGTGTAGGTCTTTTTGCCCTCTTCACGCTTTGCGTGAAAATATTTGTTGCTGACCCAGGTTTTGTATATCCGGTCTTCAACATTTTTCGGATTATACTGTTTTTCGAGTTCCTTGGACATATATATTCTCCTTAAACATTATTTTCTGATTTGTCTTTCCCTTCTGGTGAAGCCTCTCTGTTGTTATACCGTAAGTGAGGTTATGATTGACGAATACACCTTAACGGGATCATTTATGAAATTCTGTTTTACCGTTTCGAGCTGAAGGCTGTCAACCACATAGATTGAGAGCTTCATTAGCTCTGTATTTCTGTCAAAGAGAGTAAAGGTGATGGTATATCCGCCGTCATCCTCTTTTACCACTTCGATTTTATTTTCTCTTTCCACACGGGCACGGGTCACGAGTCGGATTGCGGAATTCACGGCTTTTTCACGGACCGTTCTGGGCAGACTTGTCTGGAGAAGCTCCGCCGCATCTCTGCCTCGCTGTGTCACGGTGATGACCTCCTCATCGCCTCGGATATCCGCCGTTATGTTACCCGTTTTCAGAAGCTCCTCAATCGCCTGTCCCACTTCAAAGAAGTTGGCAAGTCCCTCCTCCTGCATAGCATCATTGAGCAACTGCCTTGTCATAGGCTCGTCAACGCTCTTGAGAAGATAGCAGATGAGAAGTCTTATATCGTCTCGGCTTCGGAGTCCGCCAAGCTCAATTCCGGCGTCAAATGCATCATATTCCATAATATTACTCCTGTAATTCCTTTAAAATCTCTTTTATGTCCTGTCTGACAAAGGTGGGCTTTATATCACTTTCTTCAATATCCTTTGCGGTGCTTTCTCCGCTGAGGACACAAATCGTGTCAACTCCCGCATTGACACCCGAGGCTATATCCGTATAAAGACGGTCGCCGATAACGACGGTTTGCTCCTTGGTGAACGGAGAGCGTTCAACGGAAAAGTCTATCATAAATCCGTCCGGCTTGCCGATATAAAGCGGTCTGCGCCCGGTTGCGTAATTGATGGCTTCACACATTGCGAAGCAGTCGGGAACGAGTCCGAATTCGGTGGGACAGCCTCTGTCGGGGTTTGTGGCAATATAGGGGATGTCCTTTTTCGTCTGCAAAAGGTAGGAGACATCCCACAGCTTTTTATATGTAAGCTCCGTATCGTATCCGACACAGATACAGTCGGTATCCTCATCGGCCTCGGTGGTGATGCTGACACCGTATTTTTCCATTTCGGCAATCATTGATTTTGTGCCCATACAATAGATTTTCTTTCCGGGAAAATGCTTATTGAGATAAAGGGCAGTTGCCTGGGAGGAGGTGAAGAAATTATCCTCGGTCACCTTGATTCCCATTTTTGAGAGCTTTATAACATAATCCTTGACCGAACGGGAGGAGTTGTTTGTGATGAACACATACTGTCCGCCGACGCTTTCGATATGTGCAAGAAATTCATTAACACAGGGAAAAAGTCGAGCACCCTCGTAAATTGTTCCGTCCATATCAAGTAAAAAAAGTCGTTTATCTTTAAGCGACACTATAATCAATCCTTTTGTAACCGCTGATAAAAAAATGTTGTGCAGTTGTCAGCGAAATAGTTTTTCAGAGCTGTTCAGAAACCCGGACAATACTTTATGTATTTGAGAGTATTCCGTGTGAGCTGTGACGGGAAAGTAACCGTTGAGAATTGTGCATAAGCTTGCCGGCAGCGGTTACCTGTTTGCTTTGAGTTTGGCAAAAAGTTTTACATTACCCGATTTTACCTTTGAAATAAATGCACCTTCAAGATAAGTAAGCCAAGTCCATTTGAGTCTTACGGGTATGAGCATAATTTTCATTACAAGTGAGTTCGGCTTTGCGTATTTCAACGCTTTACGCACATTTTTACTTGTAATCATATCTTTAATCTGCTGTTTTTTCTCTTTTTTGGTAAGAGTGCAGGCAGAATTGGTTACATTTTCAATACAGCCCACCACGCGTTCAATATAACGGCGGTGAAGCATTTCACGGCTTTCATCGGAATTCACATTCCAATAGTTGTATAAATCAAGCATCCAGCCGTGCTCCTCTTCACGCTTTGCAAGCATATCACTGCGGTATTTTGCGGTTTCGCTGTCAGCGCGGGCACGCATAAAATGATAATATTTATCCTCGAGCAGAACAACCCTCTCGACATCGCGGACAACATCCAGATTAAATGGAAAATCGTCCCAGAAGGTATTCTTAAACCTTATATTATTGTCGTTTATATACTCTCTTGAAAAAAGCTTGTTCCATGGAGTATAGAGCAGATTTTTATCAAACATCCTGTGAGCGTACTCACGGAATTCTCTCTGACTGCCGAAAGCTCTTGACGGTAACGACTGCTCCTGCGTATAGCACTCGGTGTCGGAATAATATGTGTCGATGTAATAACCGGCGACAACGAGCTGAGCGTTGTTTTTCTTTGCCGCATTATACATATCCTCAAACATTTTCGGCTCTGCCCAGTCATCAGAATCAACAAAATAGAGATATTCGCCCTTTGCCATCGGAATTGCGGTATTTCGGGCACTGGGAGCACCGCCGTTTTCCTTATGAATAACCGTGATTCGACTGTCGTTTTTTGCATATTCGTCACAGATTTCGCCGCTTCGGTCGGGACTTCCGTCGTCAACCGCGATAAGCTCCCACTCCGTCAAGGTCTGAGCCTGCAGACTTTCAATGCATTTCCCCACAAAATTTTCCACGTTATAGACGGGCATTATGGCGGTAATCTTAATATCACTCATTACCGAATTCCTCCTCACACAGAGCCAGAGCAGACTCAATGCATTTATCCATATCGTAATATTTATACTGACCGAGACGGCCGCCGAAAATCACATTTTTCTGCTGTGCCGCAAGCAGTCTGTACTGCTCGTAAAGGCTGTTGTTACGGTCGTCATTTACGGGGTAATACGGCTCGTCATCCCTTTGCCAATCGGCAGGATATTCGCGTGTTATCACCGTATTAGGCTGATTTCCGAACTCAAAATGCTTGTGCTCGATAATACGGGTAAACGGAATCTGCCTTTCGTTATAATTCACCACGGCAACCGGCTGAAATTCCTTGATATCGAGAATTTCGGTCTCAAAACGCAGACTTCTGTATTCAAGAGCACCGAGGGAATAGTCAAAAAAGCTGTCGATTGTACCGGTATAGACACATTTTTCGGCAAGGGAGAGAAAATGCTCACGGTTTTCAAGAAAATCCGTATTGAGACGCACCTCAACACCCTCCAACAGCTTGTCAATCAGCTCGTTATAGCTGTTTTCGGGAATACCCTGATATTTGTCGTTGAAATAATTATTATCATAGGTGTATCTGACGGGCAGACGCTTGATGATAAAAGCGGGTAAATCACGGCAGTCGCGTCCCCATTGCTTTTCGGTATATCCTTTTACGAGCTTTGTATAAATCTCACGACCCACAAGGCTGATTGCCTGCTCCTCAAGATTTTTCGGCTCACCCTTGATTTCACTTCTCTGCTCCTCGATTTTCGCTTTTGCCTCCTCGGGAGTTGTCACACCGAAAATCTGTGAAAAAGTGTTCAT
Source organism: uncultured Clostridia bacterium (assembly GCA_937920235.1). Lineage (GTDB taxonomy): Bacteria > Bacillota > Clostridia > Oscillospirales > Acutalibacteraceae > Fimenecus. Next base: position 49,918 of record CALGUK010000048.1, read on the forward strand.
ATTAAAGGGGAGATTATACAGCTTGCCCTCATAGTTTGCCATAGGCGTATTGATAAAGCCGTTGAACCGACAGAACGAGGTTACATAATCCCACACACGCTCATTGCTTGTATGAAAAATATGTGCGCCGTATTTGTGGACCGTGATATCCTCGATTTTTTCGCAACGGATATTACCGCCCGTATGATTTCTCTTTTCAATAACGAGACACCGCTTACCGCGTTTTTTTGCCTCGCAGGCGAAAACGGCACCGAAAAGTCCCGCACCCACGATTAAATAGTCATACTTTTTCATAGCTAATAATCAAAATCCAAATTCCATTTCAACACATTTTCGTCAATATATTGCCGCTTTTCAGCGTAATCTTCATCGTTACGAATAACGTGTTCGTAAAAATTGTGTTGCCACAAGACAGTCTTTCCTGACAATATTTTATATTGCCTTGTTGTATATGATTTCATTCTGCCGACTACATTATGCAATTCAATATTGTTTTGATCCTCAAGTTCGCGTAGTGGCAGGCTTCCATGCCTGCTTTCGCTTTCCCCAAGTTCGCGTAGTGGCAGGCTTCCACGCCTGCTTTCGCTTTCCTCAAGTTCGCGTAGTGGCAGGCTTCCATGCCTGCTTTCGCTTTCCTCAAGTTCGCGTAGTGGCAGGCTTCCACGCCTGCTTTCGCTAAAACCTAAATCAATAATCAAATGTATATGGTTTGGCATAATGCAATATTTATCAATTACAACATTCTCATAATTTTCATTGATAAACTTTATACAATCTTCAACGGCTTTGCCTATAGGTGATAAAATTACTTCATCATCTCTTACTTCTTGCCACAAAATCTTTTCCTTAAAATTTGTGCAAACAGTAACAAAATACAAGCCTGCTTGACTGTAATCATATCCTTTTAGTCGGATGTTTTTTCGGAATTTTTTCATAATTTTATTTATGCAGGCGCGGAGGCCTGCCACTACGCGCTTGTTTTTTTGCAGGCGCGGAGGCCTGCCACTACGCGTTGTTGTTTTTGCAGGCGCGGAGACCTGCCACTACGCGTTGTTTTTTTGCAGGCGTGGAAGCCTGCCACTACGCGTTTGTTTGTTTTTGCAGGCGCGGAGACCTGCCACTACGCGATTGGTGTTTTTGCAGGCGCGGAGGCCTGCCACTACGCGATTGGTGTTTTTGCAGGCGCGGAGGCCTGCCACTACGCGTTTGTTTGTTTTTGCAGGCGCGGAGACCTGCCACTACGTGCTGTTGTTTTTGATACCGCTTGCATACGAGTGTATGTCAATGGCGAAAGGACGGAATTTCGCAAAAAGACCACAATTATCCTTCGTAATCGTCTTCGTTTTCCCAGTTATGATACACGTTCTGAACGTCGTCGTTATCCTCAAACAACTCAAGCATTTTGCCCATATTCTTGATATCATCGGGATTTGTAAGAGCTGTATATGTGGTGGGAACATACTCAACCTCGGCTGAAACAAAGTTATATCCCTTTGCCTCAAGGTCATCACGGACAGCGCCCATATCGTTAGGCTCTGTACGGACATCGTAAATCTCGTCGTCGGTGATGAAATCCACGGCACCGGCTTCGAGAGCGTCCTCCATAAGCTGATCCTCGTCAATACCCTCTTTTTCAAAGATGATAACGCCCTGGCGGTTGAACATAAACGAAACGCATCCGCTTTGTCCCATATTTCCGCCGCACTTATCAAAGAAGTGACGGACATCGGCAGCGGTTCTGTTACGGTTATCGGTAAGAGTCTCAACGATTACGGCGATACCCGACGGACCGTAACCCTCATACATAATCTCCTCATAATTGTCGGCACTGCCCTCGCCCGCAGCCTTTTTGATAATTCTGTCAATATTATCGTTGGGAACGTTTGCGGCTTTAGCCTTGGCAATTACATCCTTGAGCTTTGAGTTACCTGCCGGGTCGGGTCCTCCCTCTTTAACCGCAACAGCAATTTCACGTCCGATTTTTGTAAAGACCTTTGCTCTCGCGTTATCTGTTTTTTCTTTCTTTCTTTTGATTGTACTCCATTTTGAATGTCCTGACATAAAAACATACCTTTCCATTCTAATATATTCGATATATTTTACCACATTGCAGTATTTTTTTCAACAGTTATTATCAGAAAAGCGGAGTAAGAAGCACAGAAACATCACATTTTTTGAAAATAAAAAGGGAAGATAATGATATCCTCCCCTTTGTCTCACAATATTATGCAGAGCAGTCCGTTACAGCCCTCATTGATTACTCTTTCAAGAGTTTCCTGGAATTTCATTCTCGCATCCGTTGGCATATGGTAAAGCTTGTTTCTGAGTCCCTCATTGACGAGCTCGTTAAGGGATTTTCCGAAAATATTTGACTCCCAGATTTTGCCCGGATCGTCTTCAAATCCGTCAAGCAGATATCTGACAAGCTCCTCCGACTGACTTTCACTGCCGACAACAGGTGCAACCTCGGTTTTGATATCGGCACGCAAGAGATGTATTGACGGAGCAGATGCACACAGCCTTACACCGTATCTGCCGCCCTGCTTTACAATTTCGGGTTCTTCGAGTGTCAGCTCCTCGATGGTGGGCATCACAATTCCGTATCCCGTGGTCTGCACCTCATCCAATGCGGATTTTATTCTTGAATACTCCTTTTTGACTCCCGCCAGCTCCTTAAGGCAGTTGAGAAGCTCTCTCTCGTCGGTAATCTCAAGCCCGGTCTGTTCACGGATAATCTTATAGAACAGCTCGCCGTCTATCGCAATTTTAAGACGTGCACTGCCCACGCTCAAGTCCATTGAGTCGATTCTGACATCGTCAATATGCTCGCATTGTGTCAGCAAATCCGTCATTGAAGCGATGTCGCGGACATAGTCCACACCGTCAAGAGACGCAGTTATGCTCTTATAGACCTCGCTTCTCAGCCAATGCTCAACGGGAAGTCCCGCAAGCCACAGGGGGATGTCGATGCCGATTTCCTTTACGGGAAATTCAAAAAGAATCTGGGTGATTATCTCCTGTATCTCCTGCCGTGTCAAATCAAGGCAGTTCACCGCCATAACGGGCACCCTATACCTTGCGGACAGAGTTGCGGCAAGGGACTGTGCGCTGTCGCTCTGCGGATTGACGCAGTTGAGAAGCACCACGAAGGGTTTATTCAGCTCGCTCAGCTCATCAATGACCTTTTTCTCGGCGCTCTCATATTCCTCACGGGGAATATCGCTGATACTGCCGTCGGTGGTAATGACGAGACCTATTGTGGAATGCTCCGTTATGACCTTTTTTGTGCCGATTTCCGCCGCCATATCAAAGGGAATTTCATTTTCGTACCACGGGGTACGCACCATTCTCGGCTGTTCGCCCTCGATATATCCGAGTGATGCGGGAACGACATATCCCACGCAGTCGATAAGCCGTACATTGAACGAGGCATTGTCGGGCAGGGTGACTCTCACGGCATTTTCGGGCACAAATTTCGGCTCGGTGGTCATTATCGTCCTGCCTGCAGAGGATTGGGGAAGCTCGTCAACCGTTCTTTCACGCACGGCATCGTCATCCATATTGGGAAGCACGACGGTATCCATAAATTTCTTGATAAAGGTGGATTTTCCCGTTCTGACGGGACCTACAACACCGATATAGATATCGCCTCCCGTTCTGGCGGCAATATCGTTGTAAATACTTGAATTACTCACAGTTATCACTCCTTTTACACTCTCGGAATCAGCAGCTTGCATTTTTCACGGATACACGCCTCCGTCATTGCGTTTTCACGGATTATGGCATCCACCGTGGTGTTGTATTTTTCGGCAATATTCCACAGCGGCTCGCCTTTTTCGGCAAAATACACCGTGAGAGCTGATGCCGTGACGCTTTTCTGCTTATCGCAGTTCACGGTAATTGAGGACACCGTCTGCTGTTCCTTTTCACAGAACACAAAGCCTGTCACGTTAATCTCGGCACGGATATCCAGCTTGTTTTCGCCACAGAGGATAAAGCTTGATGCCGTTACCGCACAATGAGGATTGCAGACAATTCTGCCGTCGGTCACGGTGCTGTTTCGCTTATATTCATAGGGAAGATTGCGCCGTGTAAAAGAGACCTCACCGCGCGCATCACAAAAGAGTATATCCGCAGTAACCTCTCCGCCGATAATCAGAGCGTCTTCACCCACGGAAAACGACGAGGTGATTTCGGAACATTCAAGGCTGAGAACACGGCTGATACCCGTTGCGGAAAGCTCGGCTTCACCGCGGCAGAGGAAGGTATCGTCTATCTCGTCCTCAATGGAGGAGACATATATTGAACCGCGGCTGCACTCGGTTTCGTACAGCACGGAATAAGCATCCGTGACACATCTGAGAGTGCGGTTTTCGTATCCCCTGACAGAGAGGCTGAGTGTTGCGCTGACATCCACAAGGCTCTTATCCCCGGAGGAGTCGGTTCTCGGCTTCACCTCAAGATTTATCACCGATAAAGACGACTCGACACGACAGCTTTCGTCAATTTCCGCCGCCTCTGTAATCTGATTGAGCTCAATTCCGTTCTGAAGCGTATAAACGCTGCCGGACTCCGCACCGATAAAGGCTGAGTTGACAATCAATTGTCCCTTTAAAAACAGCTTATCCGACACGATTTTCAGCTGTTCAATCACGGCGGAAGCATTTGCGGAAATCACACCGCTCACCGCTTCTCCGAGGCTCGACGCATCACAGGTTTCGGTAATTGTAAATATTCTTTCTGCGACTGAAACGGTGTTGCATACGGGCAGGGACTCACTTTGCAGGGTTATTCCGCAACCCGTCGCATCCGTGATGATTTCGTCGGTTTTCTTTCTGTGCGCTTCGACGAAAACCGTAACCGCACCGTGAATTTCTATTCTGCGCTGTCCCGATGCACGATGATTTACATAATCGGTTTTTATCCCCGTGAAGTATTCGCCCGATCCGTCGGGATTTTTAATTTCTATCTGCTTTGAAAACTGCAGATTTTGTTCAAAGCAATGAATCTTACCCTCGTCGCAGACATACAGAACTCTGACGGTACATCCGCATTCCGCCGTAAGTCTGTCGGAAACCGTGCGGCAGGATCTGATGCCGGGAATACAGCTGCATCGCAAAATTCTCACAATATCCGGCAGATAATCGGGCAGGGTTATGTCGCAATCAATCGCCTGCTCCGCACTTCCTTCGGGATGCTGAGTACAAAAGCTGATTTGCTCTTTCTGAATATTGAATTCCATTATTCTCGCTCCTTTTTTACATATCGGTTCGCTTAATTGTATGCACTGTGACGGGGTATTATGACGGAGAGACACTCTCTCCGGGCATTCTGTGTCACCCCCGTAAAAAATACACGGGACCGGTGTAAAAAATACACCCCTCCCCCTTAAAAAATACACCCCTCCCCCTTAAAAATTACACCCAAGTAATAAAAAGAGTTAAAAAATAAAAATAAAATTATATAATACGCACGCGAAAAAAATTCAAAGCTTTTCCGTACAGAACCTCCGTTATGCCGCACAATTGTAAATTATTTGTAAACGAACAGGGAAATTCGGCAAGCCTTATCGCAAAGCACGGGATAAAAGCCCTTCGTGAAGCTATATACGAAGGGAGATTTTTATGTCCTGCAAATTTTCTTATGCTGTTTTTCCTATTGCGCTGATAAATGACAGCCGATATTCGTCGCTTTCAAGCGAAGCAAAAATTCTTTATGTTCTTATGCTCAACAGAAAAAAAGCGTCTGCACGCAACCCGAAAAGATTTCGCGACGACAAGGGTGTTTTCGTCTGTTATCCGAAGCAAGAAATCGCCGCACATCTGGGCTGTTGCATCTCCACCGCCACAAAAACGCTTTCCGCACTCATCGAGGCAGGTCTCATTGTCCGAAAAGAAACACGGCAGGGACTTATCTGCTGTTACTATGTCAACGACATCTGTCAGACCGAATCGGACAACGGAGACACAAAATGTGCCGACAACAGCTACAGCTTTGATGTCGCAAGGGCGGAGGAGACCGCAAGAACGAATCGCAAGCGGTTCGGTGATGCTAAATACATCAAGGAGCGTAAGGCTTTTTCACGCTCGGTTCCTTAGTGCAAAAAAATACGGCGGGGATTTCTCCTCGCCGTAAGAATTTATGATTTTCAGTTTTTGAGAACGTCCTTGTAAAGACGGATATACTCATTTGCGGATTTGCCCCAGCTGTTATCACATTCCATTGCACGCTTTACGAGAATGTTCCAGCCCTCTTTATTTGAATAGCCTTCAACAGCTCTCTTGATTGTGAAAAGCATATCGTGAGCGTTGTAGGTCGAGAAGGTAAATCCGTTACCCTCATTATCGCCCGAATCCTTGATGCTGTCACGCAGACCGCCTGTTTCACGGACAATCGGAACTGTTCCGTAACGGAGCGAAATCATCTGTGAAAGACCGCAGGGCTCACTCTTTGAAGGCATTAAGAACAGGTCACAGCCCGCATAAATCTTTTTGGAGAGTGACGGGATAAAGCCGAGCTTGAGTCCCATTTTTTCGGGGAATTTATCTGCCATCTCTTTAAAGAAGCTCTCATACTGCCACTCGCCCGAGCCGAGAACCACGAACTGAACGTCGGTCGTTGTGAGAAGCTCCTCAAGAACCGCCTTAACAAGATCAAGTCCCTTATGGCCGACAAGACGGGTAACCATGCCGATCATCGGAACATCCTCACGCACAGGGAGTGAGAAAAACTCCTGCAGCTTTGCTTTGTTGACCGGCTTCTTTTCGGCAAAATTTTCCGAATTGTAATTCACCTCAATATCCTTATCCGTTTCGGGATTGTAAAGGATTGTGTCAATACCGTTGAGTATGCCCGAAAGCTTCCAGGAACGCTGATTGAGAATCGGGTCAAGACCGTGTGAATACCACGGGTCAAGAATCTCGTTTGCGTATGACGGGCTGACCGTTGTCACTCTGTCGGCACACTCGATAGCGCCCTTCATAAAGTTGCAGGCGCCGTCATATTCAAGAAGTGATGCGGCAGAGTCGGGAAGTCCCACAACATCGCCGAGAAGGTCCATACCGTATGTTCCCTGATACTGAATATTGTGAATTGTGAAAACTGTTTTGATGTCCTCATAGCCGGGACGGTTTGCATAAAGCGTGTTGTAATAAACGGGAGTCAATGCCGACTGCCAATCGTTACAATGGATAATGTCCGGCTTAAAGTCGATATGGGGGATTATTTCCAGAACGGCGCGGGCAAAAAACGCAAATCTTTCCGCATCGTCATAATAGCCGTAAAGACCGTCACGCTTGAAATAATACTGATTATCGAGAAGATAGTAAATCACGCCGCCTGCTTTTGCTTCAAAAACGCCGCAATACTGTCTTCTCCAGGCAACAGGAACGGAGATACTTGTGATAAATTTCATAGTATCCTTAAGTTCCTGACTGATAGTGTCATATAAAGGCATTACGATTCTTGCGCCGATAAGACGCTTACGGAGTGCCTGGGGCAAGCTGCCTGCCACATCTCCGAGACCGCCGCTGGCCTTGAACGGAAGAGCCTCACTTGAAACATATAAAACTTTCATATTTTACCTCAATTTTTTATTTTCTGCTCCCTCGGGGAGTCAGAAATATCTTGCTTTAATTATATAACGATTTCCTTGCCGATATAAACGGGATAGCTTTCTGCACCCGAGAGTGTTTTGTTCGGAGTGATAACAACGCTCTTGTCAGCTACAACGCAGTTGAGAGTTGCATTCTGTGCCACAAAACCGTCCTGCATAATGATTGAATTCTTGACAACGGCGCCCTTTTCAACTCTTACACCGCGGAAAAGGATTGAATTTTCAACTGTTCCGTCGATGATACAGCCGTCAGCAACAAGAGAGTTTTTCACATCGGAGCCGAGACCGTAAATTGCGGGCATATCGTCACGAAGCTTTGTATAAACAGGTCTTTCCGCATTGAAAAGGTCATCACAGTTTTCGGGATTGAGAAGCTCCATATTCGTTCTGAAATAGCTCTCCATTGACTCGATAACCGCAGAATAGCCCTGTGCCTCAAAGCCGTAGATATTGAGCTTGCCCACATTACCCTGGATAATATCCGACTCAAAATCCTTATGATTAAGGCTTACGGCTTCATTGATAAGACGCTCGAGAAGTGCTTTTTTCATAAGAATTACATTGAGAGAGAAGTTAACATTCTCATCCGTAACGGGAGAGATTGAAATTTTTTCAGCCTTTCCGTCGTCGTTCATATCAAGCACGACAACATCTGTAAGGTTCGGCTTTTTGCCGTTTTTGTAAACGATTGTGATGTCGGCATTTTTTTCAATGTGATAATCCTTGAGAGCATCGATATCGAGATTGAGAACAACATTACAGTCGGAGAGAAGCACATATTCCTCATCGGAACGGCTGATAAATCCTGCAATACCCTTAAGGGAAGCGAGCTTATCACGGTTTCCGCCGGTTTCATTGGTTGAGAAAGGAGGAAGGATAAAGAGACCGTCATTTTTACGGGACAAATCCCAGGGCTTACCTGTTCCGACGTGGTCCATAAGTGACTGATAGTTACTCTTTGTCAGCACACCGACCTTTTCGATGCCGCTGTTGACCATATTGGAAAGAGCAAAGTCAATAAGACGGTAACGGCAGGCGAACGGAACCGAGCCCATTGTACGAATACCCGTGAGCTCACCGATACACTCGTCATATGCATTTGAGAAAATAATACCGACAATATTCTTACCTGTCATCTTATTCAGCCTCCTTTGCAATATTTTCATCCACCATAGCCTTAGGAGCAACGCTTGCACCCTCGCCTATTGTGACACCCGAACCGACAACGGCAACGCCCCAGTCGGCACGGTCAGCACAGTCCTCGGGACTTGCACCGACAACGGCACCCGACTCGATAACGGCATTTTCCGCAACGATTGAATACTGAACCACGGCGCCTTTTTTGACAACCGTACCGGGCATTACGATGGAATATTTGACCTCTGCGCCCTCTTCAACGGTTACATTGTTGAAAAGGATTGAGTAATCCACATTACCGAAAACTCTTGAGCCCTCTGAAACCATTGAATTCTGCACCTTGGCATCGGCAGAGATGTAATGAGGAGGACTTACGGGAGTTTTTGCATAAATTTTCCAGCTTGTATCCGACAAATCAAGGTCAACCTTGGGGTTGAGCAGGTCGAGGTTTGCCTCCCACAAGCTGTCGATTGTTCCGACATCCTTCCAATATCCGTCAAAGAGATATGCAAACATCGGCTCTCCGTCCGCGTGCATCTTGGGGATGACGTTTTTACCGAAGTCGTTGCTTGAATTCGGGTCAGCCTCGTCGTCGATAAGGTACTGACGAAGCTTGCTCCAGGTAAAGACGTAAACACCCATTGAAGCCTTGTTGCTTCTCGGATTTTTCGGCTTTTCCTCAAATTCGCTGATTGAATTGTCGTCATTGAGAATCATAAGACCGAAGCGGCTTGCCTCTTCCCACGGGACCTCAAGCATTGCGATAGTACACGAAGCGCCCTTTTCCTTATGGTATTCGAGCATCTTGTTGTAATCCATTTTATAGATATGGTCACCCGAAAGGATAACCACATATTCGGGGTCATAGCGGTCAATGAAATTGATATTCTGATAAATTGCGTTTGCTGTTCCCTTATACCACTCCGTACCCTTTATCTGCTGATAGGGAGAGAGAACGTGGACACCGCCGTTTGCACGGTCAAGGTCCCACGCCTGACCGTTGCCTATGTAATCATTGAGTTCGAGGGGCTGGTACTGTGTAAGCACACCTACGGTTGAGATGCCGGAATTTACACAGTTTGAAAGCGGGAAGTCGATTATTCTGTATTTACCGCCGTAAGGAACGGCAGGCTTTGCAATGTTCTTTGTAAGAATACCGAGACGGCTTCCCTGACCGCCTGCAAGAAGCATTGCAATACATTCCTGTTTTCTTGCCATATTTTTTCCTCCTTGAATGGATGATAAATTGTTGTTTCTGTCAGGTTTTACACCTCGCAGTTACAGTTATACAGATATATTTTAACACCGCGTTTAATTGATTTCAAGTGTTTTTTGCACAAAATAATCAAATTGATAACAAATTTCATTACGAGCCTTTGTGCAGTTTGTTACAAAAAACGACAATAAGATTTCAAAAACAACAAAATTTTACCGAAATGAATCAATCACATCTGATTTCTGTCGCTATTCACCGATTTACAGAAAAAACCGCCGAAGAGCTTTCTCCGCGGCGGTAGTTTTATTATTCGGTTTATGTGCCAATCGGCTTACGGCCCGATTATGTCGGAATCCGCATTTCCCGATGCATCTGACTGATTAAGATGACCGACGATGAGCTCGGGTTACACCGGGGCACCAAAGAGTCTCACAACCGTATAACTGTTTATTTAATTGTCCGAGAAATTTCCCGTATAGAGCTGATAATACTTACCTTTTTGTTCAATGAGGTCGTCGTGGTCACCGCGCTCGATAATTCTGCCGTGCTCGAGCACCATTATCGCCTTTGCATTACGCACGGTTGAAAGGCGGTGGGCAATTACAAACACCGTTCTGCCCTCCATAAGAGAGTCCATACCCTCTTCAATCAGCTTTTCCGTTCTCGTATCAATTGAGCTTGTTGCCTCGTCAAGAATGAGAACGGGAGGATCAGCAACGGCGGCGCGGGCTATTGAGATAAGCTGACGCTGTCCCTGGCTGAGATTTGAGCCGTCACCCGTGAGCATCGTGTTGTACCCGTCGGGCAGATTTTCGATAAAGGAGTGGGCATTTGCGATTTTTGCCGCTCTGACAACAGCATCGTGGTCGGCATTGAGATTGCCGTAACGGATATTATCCTCGATAGTGCCCGTAAACAGATGCGTATCCTGAAGAACGATTCCGAGAGAACGTCGGAGATCGTCTTTTTTAATTTTCTTGATATTTATGCCGTCATAACGGATTTTGCCCTGCTGAATTTCATAAAAGCGGTTGATAAGATTTGTTATTGTGGTCTTACCTGCACCGGTAGAGCCGACAAATGCGATTTTCTGTCCCGGCTTTGCATAGAGTGACACATCGTTGAGAACCGTCTTTTTACCGTCATAGCTGAATGTGACGTCCTCAAAGACGATATCGCCTGCAAGTCGGGTATAGGTAACGGTGCCGTCGCCGTGAGTATGCTTCCACGCCCAGAGTCCCGTCCTGCTCTCGCTCTCGGTGATATTGCCGTTTTCGTCAACACTTGCATTCACAAGCACAACATAGCCGTCGTCCTCCTCGGGCTTTTCGTCGATAATCGCAAAGATACGCTCTGCACCTGCAAGAGCCATAAAAGCATTATTGAACTGCTGTGTGATATTTGAAATCGGCTGTGTAAAGCTTCGGATATACTGTAAGAACGCGACAACTCCGCCGGGAGTCATGGTGCCCTTGAGTGCAAGCAGACCGCCCATTGCCGCCGTAATGGCATAGGTGATGTGAGAGAGGTTGTTCATAATCGGTCCGAGTATGCTCGCAAAGGTGTTTGCGCTTGTTGATGCCTTGCGGAGATTTTCGTTTATCTCATCAAAATGACTCACGACCTCTTCCTCATGGTTGAACACCTTGACAACCTTTTGTCCCTCGATAATCTCCTCAATGTAGCCGTTTACGTTACCGATATTCTCCTGCTGCTTTTTAAAGTAGAAAGCACTTTTCTTACCGAGAGTTTTCGTGATGAAAACCATAACGAAAACCATTGCGACTACTATGAGAGTCATCTGCCAGCTGAACGACAGCATAATGAAAAATGAGCCCGCAATCATAATGCCCGAGGACACAAACTGAGTGAGTCCCTGGCTGATAAACTGACGCAGAGTTTCAACGTCGTTGGTAAAGCGACTCATAATTTCGCCGTTGGGTCTTGAGTCAAAATAGCTTATCGGCAAATCTGCAAGCGAATCAAACAGATCCTTTCTCAGCGTGTTGAGAGTTCTCTGAGTCAGCCATACCGAGCATTTTGACTGACCGAAGGATGCCAACGCTCCGCAGAGGAAAACCGCAGCCATGACTCCCATCATTTTAAGGAGTCCCTCAAGCAATTCTCCGCCGAATTCCCTGCCGACAAGCGGGGTGAGATAATCGTCGATTATCGGCTCGATAAACAGAGCTGCCGACACCGTTGCAAGAGAGTTTATTGCGGCAAAAATCAACATTCCGAAGAAAAGTCCTTTTTGTCTGAGGATATATCCGAGAAGTCGCCGTATAGTGCCTTTAGCGTTTTTAGGCTTCTGCACCGGTTTTCCCGCACCTTTTCTTCCGCCGTGTCCCATAGGTCCTGCCATTATGACTCACCTCCCTGCAAATCGAAGTCATCCGAGCCCTTCTGCTGTGACTCGTAAATTTCTCTGTATATTGAGTTACGTTCGAGAAGCTCGTCGTGGTTACCCACGTCGTTGATCTCGCCGTTTTCTATTATGATGATTTTATCGCAGTCGGCAACCGACGAAATTCTCTGGGCGATAATAATTTTAGTTGTGTCGGGAACGGCATTTCTGAGACCTGCGCGGATTTTGGAGTCGGTAAAGGTATCCACCGCGCTTGTGGAGTCGTCGAGAATGAGAACTTTCGGTTTTTTGAGCACGGCTCTTGCGATACACAGCCTCTGCTTCTGTCCGCCCGAAACATTTACACCGCCCTGGCCGAGATCCGTATTATATCCGTCGGGGAAGGACGACACAAAATTGTGAGCATCTGCGATTTTGCAGGCTTCATAAAGCTCCTCGTCGGTTGCGTTCTTATTGCCCCAGCGAAGATTTTCGGCAATTGTTCCCGAGAACAGCACATTCTTCTGAAGCACCATGCTGACCTCCTCGCGAAGATCGTGAAGCTTGTAATTTCTCACATCCTCACCGCCGACGAGCACCTGTCCGTCGCTGACGTCATAAAGGCGGGGAATGAGCTGAACGAGTGAGGATTTTGCCGAACCGGTTGCACCGATAATTCCGACCATCTCACCGCTTTCGATCTTAAAGCTTGCATTACGGATGATATCCTTACCCGAGCCGTTGTATCTGAACGACACATTTCTGAACTCAATACTGCCGTCGCGCACCTCGGTAACGGTTGCGGTATCGTCACGGATATCGGGCACCTCGTCAATGACCTCAAGAATACGCTTTGCGCTTGCCTGTGACATAAAGAACTGGGCGATAAGCATAATGAGCATAAGGAAATTCATCAGAATCTGCATTACATAGGTATAAATTGCGGTGAAATCACCGATTTGCAGAGTTTCGGCAGAAATCGCCTTCGCCGCGATATAGAGTATGGCAAGAATTGTGCCGTACATTATTATCATAAATGCAGGCTGACCGAGAATCATAAGCTTTTCCGCATGTAGAGCGGCCTGCATAAGATTGTCGTTTGACTTTTTGAACTTATCCTTTTCATAGTCGGAACGGACAAAAGCCTTTACGACGCGGATATTTGTAAGATTTTCCTGAATTGAGCCGTTAAAGCCGTCAAACATCTCGAGCATTTTTCTGAATCGCTTGAGAGCAATCGGGGCAAAAATTATCAGAATAACGGCGATTAAGGGAAGCGAAACGAGGAACGCTTTTGAGACCTCGGGGCTCATTCTGACCGTGAAGAACAGAGCGACCGCAAACATCACGGGAGAACGGAACAACATTCTGATGAGCATCAAAAACGTGTTCTGCACGGAGTTTACATCGGTTGTGAGTCGGGTTATGAGCGACGCGGTTGAAAAGCGGTCAATGTTGGAAAACGAGAATTTCTGGATTTTATCAATCATAACCTCACGCAGTCTTGCGCCGAAGCCCATACCTGCAACCGAGGCAACCCTCGCCGCCATTGCACCGCAGAAAAGAGAGCCGAAGGCGTAGAGCAGCATCCTGAGTCCGAGACGGATAATCTGATTCATGCTCTCGTCGGTCATACCGCTTTGCGACTGGACAATATCCACGATATCCGCCATAACAAGCGGAATCATAAGCTCGAGTATTACCTCACCTACCATAAGTATCGGTGACAGCAATGCGGGAACTATATATTTCTTTGCGTATTTCAGTAGCTTAAGCATTGTGTTCCTCCTTTAAACTCTGAAGATTTGTATTCATTCTTTCAAAAAAAGACAACAGTGTGAGAAGCTCCTCCTCGGAAAATCCGGAGAAGACCGCATCATCAACGCGCAAAAAAATTGCGTCGGCATAATCTGACAGCTCCCTGCCCTTTTTTGTTAGTCTGAGGTTATTCCGCCTTGCATCTGTTTTGCTCTCAAAACGGACAACGAGACCTGCTTTTTCCATCCTCTTGAGTGAGGTTGCCACGGATGGTGCCGAGATGTGAAGTGCGTCGGCAATCTCTTTCTGCGTGGCATCACTGTTTTCGCTGAGGAATTTCAGAATGGGAGGCTGACCCATGCATATTCCCTTTTCACGAAATCTGCTGTCGATTACATTTCTGTGAAGACAATGATATTTGCGGAAAGCGGAAACGACCTTTTCTGCCTGCTCTTTCATTTTTTAATTCACACTCTTTCTTAAAATGTTCAATAATTAACCGACTAATAATTAACCGATTAACTAAATAACTATTATACACCGCATTTTTCCTTTGTCAAGGAGTTATATCGCTCATATATATGAACTTTTTGTAAACAAATCGGAAGTATGCGAAAAGATTTCCGTCACAGGCGAAACAAATGCCCTGCACGGCACTTTTTACGGAGGGGCTTCTCCCTGCGGGAAGCCGTTTCTCCGATACCGAGGCGACCTTATGTGCGCCGTAAAATCAAAGGAGGCTCAGAATGAGTAAAACGAAGCTGACAAAAAAAGAGGAGGATTTCTGCAGGCTGTATGTCGCACTGCGAAACCCTCTTGAAGCCGCAAAGCGTGCAGGGATAATTCCCCTCTCGCATCACCGCGTATTGCGTCTTATGTCAAAAAAACACATCGTCAGAAAAATACAGGAGCTTGAAAAAGAAAGACCTGCCGACAACGCCCTCGTCTGTGCAGGACTTGAACGCCTTGCTTTCGGCTCGGTAAGTGACGCTGTCCGCCTTATTCTCTGTGCAAACGACAATATTACCCCCGATATTGACTCTTTCGACCTTTTCAATGTGTCCGAAATAAAAATCACAAGCGGTAAGGGAATGGAAATCAAATTTTTTGACAGACTCAAGGCTCTGGAGAAGCTTGCCTCTCTCACGGACAACAGCGGTGACGACGGTGCTCTCTCGTTTTATGAGGCGATTGAGCGCAGTGCGATGAAAAAATCGGAGTGTGGAGACAATGGCTGATACCGTGTTCCGCGAATTTTCTCCGAAGCAGCTCCGCGTTCTCAACTGGTGGTGTGAAAGCAGTGCCGACAGCGACCGTGATGCAATCATCTGTGACGGTGCTGTGAGAAGCGGAAAAACGCTTAGCATGTCAATCTCGTTTATTCTCTGGAGCTTCTACCGTTTTTCAGACTCCTCATTTGCGCTGTGCGGCAAAACCATAACCTCACTTCGCAGAAGCGTGATAACTCCGCTTTTGCCCGTGCTCATAAAAATGGGCTTTACCGTCAGAGAAAAAAAGAGCGCAAATATGCTGGAGATCGGCAGGCGTAACCGTTTCAACAGATACTACCTTTTCGGCGGCAGAGACGAATCCTCCGCCTCGCTGATTCAGGGTATGACGCTGTGCGGAGTGCTTCTTGACGAGGTTGCTCTGATGCCCCGTTCCTTTGTTGAGCAGGCAATAGCGCGATGCTCGGTAAACGGTTCAAAATTCTGGTTTAACTGCAACCCGGAAAATCCGCGTCATTGGTTTTACCGTGAATGGATTATGAAGAAAAAGGAGAAGAACTGTCTTTACCTGCACTTCACGATGGACGATAATCCGTCTTTGACCGACAAAATCCGGGCAAGATACGAGCAGCTTTATTCGGGTGCATTCTACGACAGATTTGTACGCGGAAAATGGGTTGCCGTTGACGGACTCGTTTATCCGTTTTTCGACGAGAAGCAACACATTGTGACAAATCTCCCCGAAAAGTGCAGTCAGTATTACATCTCCTGCGATTACGGTACGGTAAACCCCGCATCCTTCGGTCTGTGGGGACTCTGCGACGGAATATGGTACAGATTAAAGGAATTCTATCACGATTCAAAGGTGAAAGGCTTTCAGATGACCGACAAGGAATATTACGGAGAGCTCACGGCTCTTGCAGACGGTAAAAGAATTGAAGCCGTGATAGTTGACCCCTCTGCCGCCTCATTTATGGAATGTATCCGCAGAGAAGGCAGATTCCGCGTTATCCCTGCACAGAACAAGGTGCTTGACGGTATCCGCAAGGTCTCCGAAAAGCTGAAAAACAAAAAAATTCTTATCGGCAGTCAATGTGTTGACACAATCCGTGAGTTTTCCCTTTACCGTTGGGACACGAACAGCGTCAACGACTGTCCGAAAAAGGAACACGATCACGCAATGGACGATATCCGTTATTTTGCGTCAACTGTTCCCGACTCTGCGGACTCATCATTTTTTGCCTTGTCCGTAGAGCGAAACTCAAAAATATGAAAGGAGGTTTTTTCTTGTCGATATTCCAAAGGGTCAGCAAAAAGAAGGTCTGCACCGCGGCGGCTCAGACGGGGCACACTTACCCTTATGACAGCCTTTACGGTTTTTCCACCGTCGGAGTTTGTCAGCCGGAGCTTTACAGAGCTCTGCGCGAGGCGATTCCGCTTATTGACACGGCGATTTACAAGCTTGTGCGTCTTACGGGCGGCTTTACCGTGAAATCCCGCAACGGCAAAAACCAGGAGCAGCTCGACGAATTTCTGCACAATGTGAGCGTAAACGGCAACAACCGCGGACTTCAGCAATTCATTGACACTTATTTTGAACAGCTTCTCACCTACGGCACGGCGGCAGGCGAAATCATCACCGATTTCAACGGTATTCACTCTCTTTACAACGTACCCGTAAGAGACATTTCTCTTAAAAGAAGCCGTGAAAATCCGAACGAAATTCTCGTATGCCGTTCCGACGGTGCAGGCGGTACACCCGTGAAATATCAGGAGCTTGTGATGTTTTCCGCACTCAATCCCGAGCCGGAAAATCTGACGGGAACATCAATTCTCAAGGGCTTGCCCTTCGTCTCGTCAATTCTTATGAAAATCTACAATGCCATCGGTCAGAACTGGGAGAGAGCAGGTAACATAAGGTATGCGGTCACATACAATCCCGGTGCGGATATGCTCGACAGAGCCTATGCCCGTGAGCGTGCAACACAGATTGCAACCGAATGGAGTGACGCTATGAACAGCTCAAGCGTCAAGGACTTTGTGGCGGTGGGAGATGTGCAGATAAAGGTTATCGGTGCTGACAACCAGATTCTTGACAGTGAAATCCCCGTCAGACAGCTTCTTGAACAGATTATTGCCAAATTGGGAGTTCCGCCCTTTATGTTGGGGTTGAGCTGGAGCACCACCGAGCGAATGTCCTCACAGCAGGCAGACGCGCTCACCACCGAGCTCTGCGCTTACAGGCGATTGCTCACTCCCGTCATTGAAAAAATCTGCAATATTTTTCTCCGTTTCTGCTCCAACAGCTCAGGTGTTGAGGTGGAATGGGATGAAATCACACTTCAGGACTCTGTTGAGCAGGCAAGAGCAAAGCTTTATCTTGCCCAGGCGGACTCTCTTTCGGGAGGTGAAAACAAATGATAAAATGCTGCACAACCCAAAACAGCATCGGAACACCCACGGCAGAGGATATGGAGCTTATCAACGGATACGCTCTGAAAAAGCTTACTCCCGACGAGGTGTTCAGTTTCAGCGTAATTCTCTGTGATAACGATATTGACCGTGATTTTGAGCAGTTTTCAAAGGAGTCGCTTGCAGACCTTGAAGCTCTCTTTCCCGGCAAGACGGGTATTCTCAATCACAGTATGAAAAGTGAGGATCAGACCTGCAGAACCTACAAAACAAAGCTCATTACATATCCTGAGCGAAAAACCGTTGACGGCAGGGACTACACCTGTCTTAAAGCCTGGTGCTACACGGTGAGAAGCGACAAGACATC
The DNA here is from genome assembly GCA_937920235.1 of uncultured Clostridia bacterium. Lineage (GTDB taxonomy): Bacteria > Bacillota > Clostridia > Oscillospirales > Acutalibacteraceae > Fimenecus. Next base: position 67,999 of record CALGUK010000048.1, read on the forward strand.
TTCACTCATCAGAGATATTGAAAGCGGAATTAAAAAAGAGGTCAGCGTAAGCTGTGCCGCAGGTAAAAAATACTGCTCCGTCTGCGGAAAGGAGGTCTGTAATCACGTTCCGGGAAAAATCTACGCAGGTAAGATATGCTCCCGTATAATTGCCCGTGTAACAGATGCTTACGAATGGTCCTTCGTGGCTGTTCCCGCACAGAGAAAAGCAGGAGTAACAAAATCTTTTGTCGGAGAAAAATCAATGGAAAGCATACTTAAATCCATAAAGGAAGAAAAAAGCATTACCCTCGGTGAAAATGAGGTCAGACAGCTTTCACAATATATGGACAGTCTTAAAAGCCTTTGTGATGACGGTGAGAGATATCGCAGTTCACTCTTGGAATCGGCTAAAAAAAGCTTTGCGCTTGCAATTCCCGAAATTCCCGGTGAATGTGTTGACGAGATACTCAAAAATCTTTCATCCGTATCACTTGAAACGCTTTGCACGGCACTCAAAAAGCAGGCGGAGAGCAGATTTATACCTCAAAGTCAGTTTTTGAATACCGAAAAAACATCTGACAGCTCGGACAACGAGTTCAAATTCTAAGGAGGAATTATATAATGGCAAATTTTGAAACAATCAGACTTGACAAAGGTCTTTACAACACACCCGGCAGTTTTCTTTCGGAGCTTGAAAAAATTGACCCGAGTGAAAATTACAGAGGTACTTCTCTTGAAAATCTTGATGCCTTTGAAAGACAGCTCAAGCGTTTTGACATCAGACTCAAGGGTGAGAGAAGCTCACCGGTTGAAAAATTCTTTGCAACAACCGACTCAGCCGTACTCTTCCCCGAATACGTGGCGCGTGCGGTCCGTCAGGGTATTGACGAGGGCAAGCAGCTTGACTCAATCATTGCGACAAAGACAAACATCAACGGACTTGATTACAGAACAATCGCATCTATCCCCACAGCCGAAGAAAAGGAGCTCAAGGAGGTCGGCGAGGGCGTACAGATTCCCGAAACGGTAATTCATACCCAGGATAATCTCGTCACTCTCAAAAAGCGCGGCAGAATGTTGGTGGCTTCATATGAGGCCATCCGTTTTCAGCGTCTTGACCTTTTCACCGTTACTCTCCGTCAGATCGGTGCTTATATTGCCCGTTCACAGTTCAAGGATGCGGTAAAAGTGCTTCTTGAAGGCGACGGAAACAACAACGAGGCTCAGGAGGTCGCTCCCACAGCGGCAGGCAAAATCACCTATGAGGACCTCATCACGCTTTGGAACAGCTTCACACCGTATGAGATGAACACACTCATTGCATCTCCCGACGTGACGGCAAAGCTTCTCACAATGGCAGAATTCCGCGATGCTCCCGCAGGACTCAATTTCCACGGTAACGGCTCTATGATTACACCGCTCGGTGCAAATCTTATCAAATCTGCCGATATCGACAAAAAGCTCATTGCCATCGACAAGAACTATGCTCTTGAAATGGTTACGGCAGGCGGTGTTGTGACAGATTTCGACAGACTTATCGACCGTCAGCTTGAGAGAGCTGCAATCACACAGATTTCGGGCTTTGCAAAGATTTTTGCCGACTCAACAAAGGTTATGAACCTCTGATAAGGGTGATGAAAAATGATAAATGTCTGGACAGTTTCCCAAATGCTTGAGGATACGGGAGCACTCAGCGCCGAGGAGTGTAAACGGGCAACACCTTTTTGTCTGAGTGCCTGCTCGGCAATGTCCGAGAGGCTCCGCGACGCAAAATATGAGGATGAGCCTGCGGTGATTACCGCCTGTGCCGCACTTGCTCTTTACAGCTTCACTCTGCTTAAGCTGAGCAGCGGCGAAGAATTTTCCTCATTCAAGGCAGGCGATATAACCGTCAGCAAAAGTGCGGGAGCAGACGTTGAGAATGCGGTGAAATTCCGTGACGAAGCGTTACTCAATGCCGCAAATTATCTCAAGGACGTGGATTTTGTATTCAGGGCGGTGGAAATATGAATTTTGAAAGATTGCTCAGACGCCTGGGCACAACCGTATTCATCACAAAGGATGACGGTTGGGAAAGTCCCCGTTTCAAAGCATTCATACAGCCGTTACGCTACAAGACGAAGCTGTATATGGAGGGTGAACTCACTCCGATAGGTATAAACAAAAATGATGTTTATCTTTACATCGGCCCTGCCGGTCACGACCTTACAAAGCTCGGTTTATCATATCGCATCAACGATTTCGAGCAGAATAAATATATGATTGACCGCGCGGAAAAAATCCGTGTTAACGACAAAACGGTATATATCTGGGCGGTCATAAGAAAAACTACGGAGGTAAACAGATGACTCTGAACGGAAATATTGTAGAAGGAGCGATGCTTGCCCTTTCAAATGAAGAAAAATTCAACGATCTGATTTTCGTTATGGCGTACGAGCACGACATCAAGCCCACTCCGGTCACCAACCCGATTGTTGCACTGTCAACCAAGGGCGGTGTAATCGGTCCGAAGCTTACAAAGACTCTCGACACGGGTGAGGTTGTCAGCACGAAAAACCGTGAAATTGAAACGACCATCAGCATTGATATTTATCTTCCTTACTCAATGGGCGGCAACAACGGTCACAAGATTTTTGACCGTATTGCCACATACCTTATGTATGAAACCGCATACAGCATTACAAAAGCGACCTGCTATGAGACGGAATACGACAAATCCTGCCAGGCGATTGTACTGAAATCCAATTTCGTGTTCTCTAACATCGCTTCGTCATAACAAAACAAAAATCCCACCGTTGGAAATTCCTTCGGTGGGAAAATTTTATATTATTCGGAAATCAGTCTGCATTTTCTTCTTCGATTTTGTCAACGATTTCCTGCGGGATTGCTTCGCCGTGCTTGACGAAGATGATGCAGAGAATACTCAGAATGAACATAATCGGGCTGTAAATGAAGAGTGATTCGTAAGTTCCCGTGAACATACGGACAATACCGTAAATGATGGGAGAAGCGATCTGAGCTGAGAATGTTGCCGTGTAATAGTAGCCTGTAAAGGTACCAACCTTGTCAACACCGCCGATTTCAAGAACAAGAGGCAGTGTGTTAACGGTGATAAGCATATTTGCAAATCCGCCGAAGATAAGAGCAACCCAGATAAGAGCCATACTGCCGGTTATCACATATGCAAGGAACACCGCCATAAATACTACGAGACCGATAAGGATTGTCTTTTTTCTGCCGAGCTTCTTGCCCATTTTACCTGCCGGAATAGCGGCAGCGGCAGAGCATACGGCAAAGAGAGTTGTCATAATAGTTGCTTCACTCGTTGATTTGCCGAGAACCTCAGCAGCAAAAAGAGCGAAGAATGTTGTAATGGCATTTGTACCGCAGAAGAGGAAGAAGAGACCGCCGAGCATTGCGATAAGGCTTTTTCTCTCGCCCTTTGAAAGCTTCTGAGCTTTTCTGGCTGCTTTTTCTGCCTTCTTTGCCTCTTTCTCAGCCTGAAGCTTTGCTTTTTCGTCCATAGCCTGATTCTTTGCGGCCTGAACCTCGAGCTTGCTTGATGGCTCCTTAACGAAGATGCGGACAACGAGCATACCGATAATCATAACCACGGCGCCTACAAGGAAAACGTAGGGGAAGCTTGTTGACTGCTCGTTTTCGGCTGTAACCTTAACACCTGTTACGAGTGCATAAACTGCACCGACAACAGTACCTGCCACCATACCGATAACAGAACCGACACCGCCCATAAGGTTGATGATAGCGTTGCCTTCACTTCTCAATTCGGGCGGAGTAAGAGCAGGCATAAGAGCAACTGCAGGAGCACGCCAGAGTGACATTGAGAAAACGAAGAGAATGATGAAAATCATTGTTGCGGGAAGTGAATTTGTGAGAGCGACCCACGGAATAATCGCAAAAAGTGCTGCCGAAACAGGTGCACCGTAAACGATAAAGGGACGGCGCTTACCGAGCTTTGAATGGCAACGGTCCGAGAGCTTACCGAAGGTCGGCTGGAAGATAACGCCGAAGATGTTATCGAATGTCATAATAACACCGATGAAAAGCGGAACAAGAGTGATTCCGCCGCCGACCGCATTAACGTCCTGACCCTGAGTTTTTGCAAATTCCGCAAGGAACGGGAATGCCTCATTGAGCTTCTGGCTCAAGGAAGTAATCCATGCAGACTCAGTAAGCAATCTGTTAAGGATTTTTGTGATATACGGGTCATAAATTGCCCAAGCGATTGAAGATGCAAGAAAAGCGAAGCCTGTCAGAATGGTGTGACCGGTATGGAGCTTACCGTTTTTCTCGCAAAAAAGTTCTTTTTTTTCCATAGTAAGAATACCTCCTATATATTCGCAAGAATATACATTTTGTATTATACAATAATTTCCTGCAAAGATAAATGTAAAAAAGTGCTAAAAAGCAGAAAAATTTTTGTACACTGTGTCAATATTCTCCTGCATTCACCGTTAATTTATCGGCAAGCCTCAGTCCTCACCGTCAATTTTCTTCTGAATTTCGGTTATTTTTCCCTCCAGCTCGTCAAGACGCGCTTCGAGGCTTCTGTACTCCTCTTCCCAGAGGTCAAGCTCCTGTTCGTCATCCTCATCGGGCGGAAAATCCTCAAGGTCAAAAAGCTGATCCTCGATATCCTCATACTCCTCGACAAGCTGCTTTTTCAGTCGGACAAGCTCGGCGGCACCGACATTAAAATCCTTTATTTCTCCCATAAAAGCACCCTTGACAACGCTTAATTTCCGCCGTTTCCGTCATCATAACGGTAATCCTCGGGGAAAGGACGTCTGGGCATAACAAAGGCAAGAATTGCATAAACAACAATTCCGCCGATACCTGCAGAAAAGAGAGTGATGAGCGCATAAATCACGCGGACAATCGTGGGATCGATACCGAAAAATTCAGCGATACCCGCACACACACCGTCGATTTTTTTATCCGTACTCTTATAAAGCTTTTTATTTTTATCCATTTTTACTTCCTCCGTTTTTCTTTTATTGTAGCACATAATTTTCCGTCATTCAATACAAAAAACGGCAGTCCGCAGTGAACTGCCGTAAGTTTTTTAATTACCGAAGGGGAACAGGAAGCCGCTGTCGTTTATTTCCTCCTCGGGCTCGGTAACGGTTGAATCCTCAACGAGCTTAACCGTCACATCAAAGGTTGACACATTGTAATTTGCATCTATTCTGCATATTGTCAGAGTGAGAGTGTCACCGACCTTGCCGTTTTCAATAACCTCGAGAAGCACATCGTAGGTGTCGAGCTCCTTACCGTTTACGGCAATAATCATATCGCCCTCTTTTGCCTCGGTATTTTTAAGGTCACTGCCGTTCATAATACTGCTGATTATCACGGAGCCTGCAGGCAGAGAATTTGCCTTGACGATAATCGAATAGGTCTGATTCTGAGTTGACGCCATAAAGTTGATGCCGAGAATGGGTCTGTTTGAGACATAGCCGTTGCGGATAAGCTCATCTACAATCTCCTTTACCGTTGATGACGGAACGGAGAATCCCATTCCCTCATACTCAGTTGAAGCAATTTTTGAGGAATTTATACCGATTATCTGACCGTATTCGTTTACGAGTGCGCCGCCGGAGTTACCGGGATTTATAGCGGCAGTATGCTGAATACAGGCAACCTCATATCCTACGGGGCTGTCAATCGGTCTGCCGATAGCCGAAACCATACCGTTTGTGAAAGAGCCGAAGAACTGTGTACCGCCCGGATTACCTATGGCATAAACGGTATCGCCAACCCCGACCTCATCGGAAACGGCAAATTCAGCCGCCTTCAAGTCTGTTGTGCTGACTCTGAGCAGTCCGATATCGGTTTTTGCATCCTTACCCACCACAACCGCATCATACTGAGTGCCGTCTGCGGTCTGAACGATAATCTGCGCGTTTTTCACGTCGATAACATGAGCACAGGTGATAATGTAAGTGGCATTTTTATCCTTATTGAGTCCCATAACGACACCCGTACCCTCAGAATAAACATCCTGCTGATTTCTGGTGTAAACAAGGACACCGACCGAGCTCTCATTCACCTTTTTATATACATCTCCTGCCGAGAGAACACCCTCGGGAAGCTCCTGCTTTTCACTGTCATCATCGGGCACCGGAGCAAGATTCATCTGTGTGTCGTCACCGTTTATATTTTCATTATTATCGTTTCCGTCAAAAAGTGAAAATCCGATTATCAGTGCAGCGACTACAAAAATGATTGCCAGAATGATAACCACTGCAATTCCGCCTTTTTTCTTGCCCTTACTCTTTTTTTCGGTCTGAGGCTGAGCGGAATAGCTGCCGTAAGGCATATACTGATTTGTCTGATTATTGTATGTGTACTGCGGATTATAGCCGTATCCGTTTCCTGCGGGCGGAGTTACCGGCTCTCTGAACGGCGGCTCGTTTCTCTGCTCGGTATGACCGTACTGCGATTGGGTATCAGCGCCCTCGTTATTCAGATTGTTGTTCATATTTTCATCCATAAGAATCCCTCCGGGGAAAAATATATTTATTTATCTTTTTTATCAAGCAAGAACGTAAATCTTGTGAATTTGCCCTTTTCACTCTCGACATAAATCTTGCCTCCGTGCATCTCCACAATGGTTTTGCACAGATAGAGTCCGAGACCGGCACTCTTGACATCATAGCTTCGGGATTTATCCACCTTATAGAAGCGTTCAAAAATTCTGCCCGTTTCCTCCGAGGAAATTCCCTCGCCCGTATTTTCAATGGCAAAATATACCTTATTATTCTTTGCCTCACCCGTCATCACGGTAATGGTACCGCCCTCGTTGGTGAATTTCACTGCATTATCCACAAGGTTGTAAACCACCTGATATATCATATCGCGGTCGGCGTTGATATATACCGGAACAGTATTTTCAAATCCTGCTATTTCAATATTTTTCTTCTCGATTTCCTGCTCAAAGGTGAGCATACAGTTGATTGCAAGCTGGGATATGTCGAATTTTGTCGGCTTGATTTCAAGCTCGCCCGCCTCAATTTTCGACAAATTGAGCATTGATGTGACAAGTCTCGACAGCCTTTTCACCTCGCCCGACACGATACGCAGATATTCGTCGTGCTTTTCGGGAGGAATTGTGCCGTCAATTATTCCGTCGATAAATCCGCCGATGGTCGTCATAGGGGTTTTCAGCTCGTGGGAGATATTTGCCACAAAGCTTCTTCTCGACGACTCAAGCACCGAGAGAGCCGTTGCCATCTGATTGAACGAACGGCAAAGCTCCGAAAGCTCGTCAGAGCCGCGAACGGTTATCCTCTTACTGAAATCGCCCTTGGCATAAGCCTTGGTCGCATTTGACATCTGCCTTAACGGATTTGTAAGCTTTGCGGTAAAGGCATAAATCACTATAAACGACAGAGCCGCCGCAAAAAGTGCCGAAGCAAAGTAAAGTCCCGCTATATTCGAGGCATATTCACGCAGATTGTCGCGGACGGGAACGCTGGCAAAAAACGCGCCCACAAATGTTCCGTTAACCGTTACGGGACAGCCTGCCAGAAAGGTGTCCTCGGTGAAAAGTCCCGATATTTCCTTGTTGCTGAAATATTCTCCGTCACGAACCTCATCCATAATTGTTTTAGGAATGATATAGCCGCCATGGACAAGACATCCCGAGCTGTCGGGAGAAAAACTGTAAAGAAAATCGTCGCGGCAAAGAATGACCTTACCGTCGTGATTTGAAAAGAATATATCGGCATCAATGGCTGTTGAGGTAACGCCTAAGTTGTTACACATAATGATAAGAGCGTTATTAACCTCTTCCTGAGTGGTGCAGTTTTCGAGCAGTCTTTCACCGTATTCCGCATTCTGCTTTACATTGACCGACAAAAGCTCCTGTGTCTCCTTTGCCCAGCGGTTTGAAAGAAACACGCTGAACGAGGATGCCAGCACAAGATAGCTCACCAGCATAAGCGCCGTCATAATGGTCAGATATTTGGCAAAGAGGGGCAGATGGGTGAAAAACCTTTTGATTCGCTCTGCACGCTTTTTTATAAAATTATTTTTTGCCATGAGTTTCAAATTTATAACCGACACTCCAGATTGTTCTCAGTTCCCACTCGTCTGAAACGCCCTTGAGCTTGTCGCGGAGTCTCTTGATGTGAACGTCAACCGTTCTGCTGTCGCCGAAATAGTCAAATCCCCACACATCGTCAAGAAGCTGATCGCGAGTGAAAACCCTGTCCGGATTGCTTGCAAGATAATAGATAAGCTCAAGCTCCTTGGGAGGAGTTTCAATCACCTCGCCGTTTACCGTGAGCTGATAATTCGTCATATTTACCGTAAGCTTGTCGTATCTGACCTCTTTTACATCAGACTCCTTCACCTGTGAGGAACGGCGGAGAACAGCTTTGATTCTCGCCACGATTTCCTTTGTGTCAAAAGGCTTTGTAACATAGTCGTCGGCACCGAGTTCAAGACCGAGGACCTTGTCAAAGACCTCATCCTTGGCAGTAAGCATGATGATGGGTGTGTTGTCGGTTTTTCTTATTTCTCTGCACACCTGCCATCCGTCAAGCTGAGGAAGCATAATGTCAAGAAGAACCAGGTCGGGCTTTTCTGCGGCAAAGGTATTGACTGCATCAACACCGTTATGAGCCATCACAACCGAAAATCCTTCTTTTTCAAGATACATTCTCAGCAAATCGCAAATATTTTTTTCATCATCCACAACGAGAATTTTTTCTTTCATAGTTTAAGCAACCTCCTCTGTGTAAAAAAATGATATAATACAAATTTTAACAAATTGATAACAAATTTTATTCTTTTTATAAACATTACTTATGGTATTTTCCGTTGTTGATTATGGAAAAGCCTCTGTAAATCTGTTCGGTCAGCATAATTCTTGCCAGCTTATGAGGGAAGGTCATTTCCGACACGGAAAACCTGAAATCGCTCGTCCTTTTTATCTCATCGGCAAGTCCGAAGGAGCTTCCTATGATAAAGACGATATTACTTTTTCCCGAAAGTGCGATATCCCCCAGCTTTTTTGCAAAAGCCTCGGAGCTCATCTGTCTGCCCTCGACACACATTGCAAAGACATATGAGTTTGCGGGAATTCTGGATTTTATGAGCTGAGCTTCCTTTAAAAGAGCGTTTTCGGTCTCCTTGGGTGAAGGGTTGTCGGACAGTCTGACCGGCTCGAGCTCGGTCACGGTAAATTTACAGTATGCGCTCAGCCGTTTTTCATATTCGGCAGAAAAATCCTTCATATATTTTTCCTTGAGTCTGCCCATAACTATCAGTTGAACATTCATCATATCATCATCGGCCTCTTTTCCCAGATGGGCATTCCCACCTCAAGAAAATAATCTCTCGTCTTGACCGCGCCCACCTCAAAAAGTGCATCCTCACTCGTTCTCATAGCGAGCAGAGGAAAATTGTTGTCCCTGCTGAGATGACCCAGACAAAACCGCGTTGTGCCCGTCTTGATAAGCTTTGCAAGAGTCTCGGCACAGGCCTCATTTGAAAGATGACCTTTTTCGCCGAGAATACGTCTTTTCAGCACATAGGGGTACGGTCCCATCTGAAGCATATTCACATCGTGGTTTGATTCGAGCATAACGAGATCGGCACCTGCAAGCGCGTCAAACACCGTGTCGGTGACTACACCCAAATCGGTCGCAACCGCCATTTTTCTGCCGTTTGCAAACTCCACCGTATATCCGCAGGGCTCGTTGGCATCGTGTGAGGTGGGTATCGGTTTTACAAGCATACAGCCCACATCAACACCGTCGGACGTGATTATTTTGCACTCATCGGCATTGTTGAGAGCATCGGTTTTGCAAAGAGCCTCGTAAGTGCCTCCGGTCATAATGAGCCTTGCCTTGTGCTTTTTCGTAAAAGCCTTGAGTCCGCGAACATGGTCGGTATGCTCGTGAGTGATAAACACGTTTTTCACGGTATCCGAATCAACGCCCAGATCCCACAGGCTTTTTTCAATATGCTTCAGCGCAACACCCGCATCTATAAGAATTGAGTCCTCACCGCCGCCTATGTATATGGAATTACCTGCGGAAGATGAAAACATAGGACAAAATTTTGCCATTGAATTTCTCCTGTCATAAATATAAAAATGAGGCAGTTTTTAAAACCGCCTCTCAGTATTTGCTTAAAATTCTTTTAGCCAACGCTCAATACGGTTTTTTCGTCATCAGGACTGTTTCTCAATTCGATATCCGCACCTAAGCTGCGCAATTTTTCAATTATATTGTCATATCCGCGCTGAATATGGTGAATTTCCTCGATTTCGGTAGTACCGCTTGCAACGAGACCTGCAATAACCATTGCCGCACCTGCACGGAGGTCGTTTGCGATAACGGGAGCGCCCTTAAGCCCCTCCACACCCTCAATGAATGCGGATTTTCCGTCAACGGTGATTTTTGCGCCCATTCTCAGAAGCTGGTCAACATATCTGAAACGGTTATCCCACACGCTTTCGGAAATCATACTGTTACCTCTTGCCGTGGCGAGCAGCACCGAGAACTGAGGCTGCATATCCGTGGGAAAGCCGGGGTGAGGCATTGTTTTAACGCTGCAGTGATTAGGTCTGCAATCTGCAAAAATTCTTACGGAATCGTCATATTCCTCAACGATGACACCGCACTCGATAAGCTTTGCCGTAATCGACTCAAGATGCTTCGGAATTACGTTTTTGATAAGCACGTCGCCCTGTGTTGCCGCGGCGGCAACCATATATGTCCCCGCTTCAATCTGATCGGGAATAATTGCATATTCACAGCCGTGAAGCCTGTCCACACCGCGAATCTTGATAACATCCGTACCTGCACCGCGCACATCGGCACCCATTGAGTTAAGGAAGTTGGCAAGGTCAACGATATGAGGCTCCTTAGCCGCATTCTCGATAACGGTGAGTCCCTTTGCCTTGACGGCGGCAAGCATAAGATTTATGGTTGCGCCTACAGAGACAACGTCAAAATAGACCGAGGTTCCCAGAAGCTTTTCCGCCCTGACATCAACCATAGCATTTTCTTCCATAGTAACCTGTGCGCCGATAGCCTCAAAGCCCTTTATGTGCTGGTCAATGGGACGGACACCGAACTGACATCCGCCGGGCATTGCAACCTTGGCATGATTGAATCTGCCGAGAAGAACACCGATGAAATAATAGGATGCGCGCATAAGCTTTGACAAATCGTGCTCCACAACATTTGAACGGATGTGGGAGGTGTCAATTTCCAGAGTATTTTTATTTATAAATTTAATTTCAGCACCGAGATGGCGCAGAATTTTAATCATTGCAGTAACGTCGCTTATATTGGGAATATTTTCAATTCTGCAAACGCCTTCTGCGAGAATGGTCGCCGGAATTATCGCTACAACAGCATTTTTTGCACCGCTGATTTCAACCTCACCGGACAAATGTCTGCCGCCGTTAATTATGATTTTTTCCAAGGACTCTTCCCCCCAAAAATCAAGTAATCTTTAAACAATATAACAAGATGTAGTATTAAATCATAAAAATCGACATTCAAGACACAATAAAATTAAAATGCTCAAATGCCTTTAATAGTATAACACTATTTCCTATAAATTAAAAGGGGTTTTTATAAAATTTTCTTACTATTTTTAACATTTTTATCGAACATTTGTTTTGCGTTTCGGTTGACGAACGAAGAAATATATTGTATAATAAGCTGTATTTAATTTTTAGAACAGTCGGTGAGCTCATTATGCTGTATTATCTTGAAAATGATTTTCTGAAAATTGCCGTTGACACTCACGGTGCGGAGCTTTCGTCAATATTCGACAAAAAGAACGGCAAGGAAATGCTCTGGCAGGGAAACCCTGAATTCTGGGGCAGAAAAAGTCCCGTGCTTTTCCCGCTTGTCGGCAAATACAAAAACGGCAAAACCGTATATGACGGAAAGGAATATGCCCTCGGTCAGCACGGCTTTGCAAGGGACAGCGAATTTTCCCTCGTCGAAAAAAGCAACAGCGGTATCTCATTTGAGCTGACAAGCAGTGAAGAAACGCTGACAAAATATCCCTTCCGATTCCGTCTTGTCTGCTCCTTCCGTCTTGAAGACCGCAAAATCTCTGTTGGCTGGAGAGTGGAAAATACCGATGATAAAACCATGTATTTCTCAATCGGTGCCCACCCGGCATTTTACTGCACAAAAGGCAGTACGATACTTGATATGAATGCTGAAAATCTCAGATATCACCTCATAAATTCCGAGGGATTATACACTTTGCCCGAGTACGATATGCCGTGCAGCACGGTGCTTCACGACAATATTTTTGACAACGACGCTCTCATCCTTGAAAACAGCGGAGTGAGTGCGGTTTCGCTATCCGACGGCGGCAAAAAATATCTCACGGTCAGATTTGATGCAAAGGTATTCGGCATCTGGTCGCCCGCGAAGAAAAACGCGCCTTTTGTGTGCATTGAGCCCTGGTACGGCAGATGCGACGCGCAGGATTTTGACGGCGACATAACAGAGCGTGAATGGGGCAACACCCTCGCAACAGGCGAAGTCTGGGAAAAGGAGTATGAAATAGAGATTTATGAGTAATTACAAATATATTTTATTTGATTTTGACGGTACGCTCACCGATTCCTCCGAGGGAATTTACAAGAGCCTTACATACGCTTTTGAGGCTTACGGTCACGGCACACCGTCGGAGGAGCTTCTCAAAAAATTCATAGGACCTCCTCTCCACTACAGCTTTACCGAGTTCTGCGGCTTCACACCCGAGCACTCGGTTGAAATGACCGAAAAATACCGTGAGCGATACAGAGTCAAGGGCTATCTTGAGAGCCGTCTTTACGACGGGATATACGAGCTTCTCGAAGAACTTAAGAACCGCGGCTACAAGCTTGCAACCGCATCATCAAAGCCTCTGCATTTTGTGGACGCAATCTGTGAAAAGCTTGATATCAAAAAATTCTTTGACCACCTTGGCGGCACAACCTTTGACAACACAAGCGAGAGCAAGGCGATGGTTTGTGAAAATGCAATGAAACAGCTGGGCGGTACGGTTGAAAACACGCTTATGGTGGGCGACACCCGTTTTGACATTGAGGGCGCGCACGCTGTTTCTCTTCCCTGCTGCGCCGTGCTTTACGGCTTCGGCTCGCGGGAGGATTTTGAAAAATACGGAGCTGAATATATCGTCAGCAAGCCGTCAGAAATTCTTGATATTGTGAAGTGAGATTATGTCAACACCTTTAGCGGACAGACTCAGACCGCAGACCATTGATATGATGGTCGGTCAGCGACATCTGTTGGGGGAGAACATGCCCCTGCGGAATATTATTGAGTCGGGCTATCTTCCCAATTTAATATTTTACGGTCCCTCGGGTACGGGAAAGACCACGCTTGCGAGAATTATAGCAAAAAACACAAACCGCAAGCTTCACCACATAAACGGAACCAATGCGAGCACCGCCGACATAAAGGCGATTGTCAGTGAGCTTGATACCTTTGCCGCCCCGAACGGAATTCTGCTCTATCTTGATGAGATTCAGTATTTCAACAAAAAGCAGCAGCAATCCTTACTCGAATACATAGAGAGCGGTCAGATTACTCTTATCGCCTCCACCACGGAAAACCCGTATTTTTACATCTATTCGGCAGTACTTTCGCGTTGTACGGTGTTTGAATTCAAATCCGTCACCCCCGAGGACGTTATCCCGGCAGTAAAGCGCGGATTTGACTTTCTTGAAGATGAAACCGGAATACCGCTTGAAATCGAGGACGGTGTTTGCGAGCACATAGCCACGGCTTGCGGCGGCGACGTGCGGAAATCTCTTAATTTTGCGGAGCTCTGTGTTCTCTCATCAGGCATTACCGACGGCAAAAGAGTGATAACTCTTGAAAATGCCGGAAGTCTTACAATGAAAAACACGTTCCGCTATGATAAATTCGGTGACGAGCATTACGACATTCTCTCGGCATACCAGAAGAGTATGCGAGGCAGTGATCCCGATGCCGCACTGCACTATCTGGCGAGACTTCTCGAAGCAGGCGATATGGTATCGGCAATCCGAAGACTTTTGGTGTGTGCAAGCGAGGACGTGGGGCTTGCATATCCGCAGATTCTGCCCATTGTCAAGGCGGCTTGTGACATTGCAATGCAGGTCGGCATGCCCGAGGCGGCAATTCCGCTGGGCGACGCGGTCGTTCTCGTTGCCACAAGTCCCAAATCCAACACGGGACACGACGGAATTTTTGCTGCTCTCGACGATGTCCGCAAGGGAAATTACGGCAAAATTCCGCGTCAGCTTCAGAACAAGCATTATGACGGCGAGGATGCCGCAGTCAAGGGACAGAATTATCTTTATCCCCACGATTTTCCCAATCGCTGGGTGAAACAGCAATATCTGCCCGACGCTATCAAAAACAGAAAATATTATGAGTTCGGTGATAACAAAACCGAACAGGCAGCAAAAGAATATTGGAAAAGGATTAAGGGTGAATAAAATGGCAAAAAGAGAAGATTACATCAGTTGGGACGAATATTTTATGGGGATTGCCCTGCTTTCTTCATACAGAAGTAAGGACCCGAGCACACAGGTCGGCGCCTGTATCGTTGACGACAACAACAAGATTATGTCAGTCGGCTATAACGGTTTCCCTCACGGCTGTAACGACGACGAATTTCCGTGGGACAGAACGGGTGAGGAGTTTGACACCAAATATCCCTATGTATGTCACGCCGAGCTCAATGCAATTCTCAACAACGGCGGCAGAAATCTGAAGGGCTGTAAAATCTATGTCGCTCTTTTCCCCTGCAATGAATGTGCAAAAGCGATTATCCAGAGTGGCATAAAAGAGGTCATCTATATTTCCGACAAGTACAAGGACAGCGTAAACAACCGTGTTTCACGCAGAATGTTTGATGCGGCAGGTGTAAAATACACGAAAATCAGGTTGAGCCGCGACGAGCTTAGGGTAAGCTTCAGAGAAGAGGATATCTGATGGGTAAAAACGATTTTTTTGCGTTTACGTCACGCACCAAATACATAAACCGCTGGGCGCTTATGCGAAATACGAGATACGAAACCCTCAGCGAGCACTCCGCCGAGGTGGCACAGCTCTCCTATGCCTTAGCCTGCATAGGAAATCAGCGATTGGATAAAAGCTACAACTGTGAGAGAGCAGCACTTCTCGGTCTTTACCACGACACACCCGAAATCATCACGGGTGATCTGCCCACTCCCGTTAAGTATTACAGCAAGGAGACGAAAGAAGCGTATAAATCTGTGGAAAAAAATGCATCGAAACAGCTTCTTTCAATGCTCCCCGACGATTTGCTTCCCTCTTACGAATCACTTTTCAAGAAAAAGACAGAGGACAAAGAGCTGTGGAAGCTCGTTAAGGCGGCCGACAAAATCAGCGGATATTTAAAATGCGTCGAGGAGAGAAAAGCAGGCAACAGTGAATTTTGCGAAGCCGAGGAAAAGCTTCTCAAATCAATCGAAAAAAATGAGCTTGAGGAAGTGCAGATTTTCGCCCGGGAATTTTTGCCCTCGTTCCGCAAAACCCTTGACCAAATGAAAAAATAAGTCATCCTTTATTAAGAATGATATTTTGAGGGGAAGAATTTTTGCAGGCGCGGAGGCCTGCCACTACGCGTTTGTTTATTTTTGCAGGCACGGAGACCTGCCACTACGCGGTGTTAGTTTTTGCAGGCGTGGAAGCCTGCCACTACGCGCTGTTTGTTTTTGCAGGCATGGAAGCCTGCCACTACGCGCTGTTGTTTTTTGCAGGCGCGGAGGCCTGCCACTACGCGTTGTTTATTTTTGCAGGCGCGGAGGCCTGCCACTACGCGTTGTTTGTTTTTGCAGGCATGGAAGCCTGCCACTACGCGTTGTTTATTTATGCAGGCGCGGAGGCCTGCCACTACGCGTTGTTTATTTATGCAGGCATGGAAGCCTGCCACTACGCGGTGTTAGTTTTTGCAGGCATGGAAGCCTGCCACTACGCGATTGGTTTATTCAGAATGGCACTCATACAAGCCTTCTCTTTGAGGGGAAGGTGGATTTACAACAAAAAAGCAGGTAGCCTTTCGGTTACCTGCTCTGTTTTTATACACTTTTCAGAATTAAAGCTCTGCGAAGTATTTGATTGTTCTAACCATCTGTGATGTGTAGCTGTTTTCGTTGT
>CALGUK010000049.1 GCA_937920235.1 uncultured Clostridia bacterium
CCGCATCCCTTTTCCACTTCAACGAAATCCCAATCATGGACTTAAAACACTATCTTCGCGACAACGGAATATCAGTCAGATTATAAGTGTGAAACGCAAAGTGCAAAATGATTAGTACGCGTAGTGACAGAGGGGTCTTGGCAAAGCGTAACCACATCGTCCCGTAAATTTTTTACATATAATTGATAAGAGGCGTTCGTTTGATGGTTTTCAGGAATTTTAAAAATTGTGCTAATAAAAAAGAGCAGAAAACATCTATGGATAGAGATGTGTTTGATAAAACGCTAAATAAACTTTTATCTGATGCTGAATCAATGATTCCCGACGAAGTCTTGCCTGACCTTCCGTTTATGGAGACTGCACCTGATGTTCACGACTGGTATGATTTCGAACATGAGTTATGGGAAAAAGGTGAAGAAATTCGTCAGCACATACTTTATGGAAAGAAAAGACCTAATACAGAACAAGTTGAACGAATTATTGCAATTTGTATGGATAAAAGAGCAAAAAGAGGTCGTGAGAGTTTTGTCATGCTTTTGGGCAAAAAGTGTTATGTTAATTATGCGGAAAAGATTGCAACTCTTTTAAATGATTCTGATGTTGACGGTCATGTAATTGATACACTTTATAAAATGGGTGCATATGGATATGACTCACAAATAAAACGATTTACTAACCATAATCGCGTATGGATTCGGAATAAGGCTAAAAAATATATAGAGAAATACGGTAATTCATAATGAAAACGGCGAGGGTGACCTCGCCGTTAACTTTGCATAATAACGGACAGACAAGGATGTCTGTCCCTGCACGATTGCATTTTCCACTTATTCCACTATCACGCAAACATCTTCCAATGCTTTTCTTACTTTATTTCTTGGTGCTTCATCTGCTGAATATCCAGTTGCAATAACAAGTCTTATTTTGTCTTCAATGCCGAAATAATCACGGACTTTGTCTTCTTCAACCATACCGATAATGCAAGTGCCGAGTCCCAAATCAGCAGCCTGCAAGCAATAGTGAGCAACTGAAAGACCGATGTCATTTTCAGCCCATTTCTGCTTATTTTTTACAGCTGCCTCAACAAATGGTTTAAGCGTAGCAGGCCTTTCTGTAACAATGGCAAAAGCAGGGCAATTCTGCACGAATTTGTTCGCACCGTTTGGCTGAATGCAATCTCTTATCTTCTCTGCATTTTCTCCGCCATTAACGATATAATATTTCCAAGGCTGTGAGTTGCAGGCGGACGGTGAAAGTCTTGCGGCATCAACACATTTTAAAAGCAGATCTGTGTTTATCGGCTCGCCGTTATAATTTCTGCAGCTTTCTCTTATAAGTATAAGCTTATTAAATTCCATTTTCAGCATCTCCTTTGAGTTTTTCCGAAATTATTATATACCATTTTTTATCTTTGTTCAACAATAATTTGTTATAGACTTTTGCATATTTTTTTGATAAAATACAGGTGGTGATATTTTATGACTAATGAATCCCTTAACAAAAATCGTTTTTTAATGACGGAGCTTTATGAACTGACAATGGCAAACGGTCTGTTTATGAGCGAAAAAAATAATGAAATTGCTTATTTCGATGTTTTTTTCAGAAAGGTACCCGATAAAGGCGGATTTGCAATTTTTGCAGGTCTTTCAAGAATTGTTGATTTTATAAAAAATATTTCATTTACGGAATCCGATCTTGAATATCTGTCAACGCTTGGATTGTGCGACGAGTTTATTGAATATTTGCGTAATTTTAAATTTGAGTGCGATATATGGTCTGTTCCTGAGGGAACACCCATTTTTCCGAATGAACCTGTAATCAAGGTGAGAGGTCCTATAGTTCAGGCTCAGCTTATTGAGACAATACTTATGGTATGTATGAATCATCAGAGTCTCGTAGCCACTAAGGCAAACAGATTTGTCCGTGCGGCAAAAGGAACGAATGTTGCTGAGTTCGGTACACGACGCGCTTTTGGCTTTGACTCTGCTTTCTACGGCTCACGCGCGGCATATATCGGTGGGTGTATCGGTACATCGGGTGTTGTACAGAGTGAAAAATTCAGTATTCCCACAATAAATACTATGGTACACAGCTGGGTGCAGATGTTTGACAGCGAATATGAGGCGTTTTGCGAATATGCAAGACAATACCCCGAGGATTGTTCTCTTGTGGTGGATACTTATGATACAATCCGCTCAGGTATTCCCAATGCGATTAGGGCTTTTGACGATGTCCTCAAACCGATGGGAAAAAGACCGATAAGCATCCGCATTGACTCGGGTGACATAACATATCTTTCCAAAAAAGCACGAAAAATGCTTGATGAGGCAGGATATCCCGACTGTAACATCAATGCATCAAACTCTCTGGACGAATATATTATAAATGATATGGTTTCGCAGGGCGCAAAGGTTGATTGCTTTATAGTAGGCGAAAGATTGATAAATTCCGCTTCTGCACCTCTCTTCAGCGGAGTGTATAAGCTGGCTGCTACGGAAAAAAACGGAGAGATTATCCCGAAAATCAATCTTTCCGAAAATGTGAGCAAGATAACCACTCCTCATTCAAAAATGCTTTACAGACTTTTTGATTGCGAAACGGGTAAGGCGATTGCCGACGTGTTGACATTGGATAATGAAGAAATTGACGAGAGCAAGCCGTACACCCTTTTTGATCCGGATTTTACATGGAAGCGTAAAGAGGTTGAAAATTTTGTTGCAAGAAAAATGCTTGTTCCAGTTTTTGTAAACGGCGAATGCGTATATGACGAGCCCTCGGTAGATGATATCCGTGATTACTGCGCGGAGCAGGTTGATAATCTGTGGGAAGAGGTTAAGCGCTTTGAAAATCCGCATACCTATTATGTTGACCTTTCCGAAGAGCTGTGGAGAGTGCGTAATAATTTGATTGAAAAACACAAAGGAGTCAAGAAATAATGAATATCTGGCATGATATTGATCCTGTAAGAATAACCCGAAAGGATTTTGAAGCGGTAATTGAGATAAGTAAGGGAAGTAAGATGAAATATGAGCTTGATAAGGAGACCGGTCTTTTGAAGCTTGACCGCGTCCTGCATACGTCGACTCATTATCCCGCAAACTACGGATTTATACCGCGCACCTTTGCTGACGACAATGACCCGCTGGATGTTCTTGTGCTCTGTTCGGAAAAGATTGAGCCCATGGCACTTGTCCGTTGCTATCCGATCGGTGTTATTTCAATGATTGACGGCGGCCATGCGGATGATAAAATAATCGCAATACCCTTTGGCGATCCGACATATAACGAATACAAGGACATCAGTCAGCTTCCTAAGCATATATTTGACGAAATGATTCACTTTTTCAAGGTCTATAAGATGCTTGAAAATAAGGATACAGCGATTGATGAGGCACAGGGTGTTCTTGCGGCTGTTGACATAATTGAAGACGCTATTGAAGGCTATAAAAAAACATTTATAAAATAATTAAACATCGTAATCTGCACTTCGTTTGAACAAAACGAGGTGCTTTTTTATTTTTTAATCTTTGTATATAGTCAACAAAAAGAAAATAAAAATTTTGTAGAAAAATGCACAAATTTATTTTTGAGTTTCGGTTGATTTTTTTATTTTCTTATTGTATAATTAGTTCGTCGGGGAGGCAAAATACATCCTGATTTTATGTAAAAGTGGAAATAGACAAAAAATAACTAAAATATAAGGAGTGAAAAATCGTGTTTGTAAGCAATTATTATCATAATCTTGACGCTAAAAACCGTTTGTTCATTCCTGTTCGTTTCCGCGACCAGCTTGGCGAAAGATTTTACATCATGCCGGGCCCCGAATCATCGTTGTTTGTGTATACGGAGAAGGATTTTAACGAAATTGCAGAGCAGTACAGAAGCACTCATCGTGATCTCAAACAGCAGATGGACTTCTTCAGCAGTGTGAATGAAGCCTCGGTTGATAATCAGGGCAGAGTTACCCTGGATGTGCGTCACGTAAATCACGCAGGGCTCAAAAAAGAGGTTGCGATAATCGGTAGTGGTCGCAGAGTCGTTATTATGCCGCTTGATAAATTTAAGCTTCCCGAGGTTGACGATACTCCGGCTATAGATTATACAACGGATATTGATTGGTAATTGAGATGGAATTTTCACATATATCGGTATTGTTTGATGAGACGATTGAATCGCTGAATATAAAAAGCGACGGCTTGTATGTCGATTGTACCTGCGGCGGTGCAGGTCATTCCCGTGCCGTTCTTGAAAGACTTTCGGGCGGCAGGCTTGTCGCAATTGACCGCGACCCCGATGCAATAAGGGTAATTACGGAAAGAATAGGCGATAATCCTCAGACTGAAATTGTGAATGATAATTTCAGTAATATAAAAAACATACTCAACGGCAGGCTGGCTGACGGAATTCTTGCTGATCTTGGTGTAAGTTCATTCCAGCTTGACAATCCCGAAAGGGGCTTTTCGTTTCATCACGATGCACCTCTCGATATGCGAATGAGTAAATCGGGGAAAAGTGCTTTTGATGTAGTTAACGGATACAGCGAATATGATCTTGCAAATATAATCAGTCATTACGGTGAGGAAAAATTTGCAAGAAACATATCTAAAAACATTGTAAAATCGAGAAATCAAAAAAATATAGAAACCACATTGGAACTTGCGGAAATAATAAAAAATTCGGTACCTGCAAAATATCGCCGTGACGGTCATCCGGCAAGAAAAACCTTTCAGGCGATAAGAATTGAAGTCAACGATGAGCTTTCAATTCTTGCACAGGCTGTTGACGACATGTTTCACAGCCTTAAAGTCGGCGGAAGACTTTCCGTAATAACCTTCCATTCTCTTGAGGATAGAACGGTTAAAGAAAAGTTCCGTGAATTTACGCAGGGATGTACCTGCCCCAAGGATTTTCCGATATGTGTCTGCGGAAAGACACCGGAGGGAAAAATAATAAATAAGGGGTTATCAGCCGGAAAAAGTGAGCTTGATATGAATAACAGAAGCAGAAGTGCAAAGCTCAGAACTATTGAAAGGCTGAAATAAATCAAAGAAAAGGAAGAGAAAATTGGCGCAACAGAACAGAAACACTCGTGCATATAATTACAATACCAATATAAGACCGGTTTCGTATAACGGTTCTGCTGCACCGAAGACAAAACCTGCACCGCAGAAAAGACCTCAGCTTGAGCTTGTAAAAAAGACGGCAAAAACCGCCGCTCAGGTGCGTCAGCAAACTGCGGCAGATACAAAACGTGCAATAAAGGTCATGGTTATTGCCGTAGCGATTTTAATGTTTATGGCTATGGCAATTTACAGCAGAGTTCAGCTTGATGAAATTAACCGTGAAATCAGCGAGGTTGAGAATAAAATTGAGTTAGCTCAGAGCGACACCATAAAACTTAACAATGAGCTCAACTCTATAGTCTCCATAAACAATGTTGAAAATTATGCCATAAACGAGTTGGGAATGGTTAAGGTTCAGGATTATCAGGTTGTTTATATCGACCTGTCGGCAAATGATTATGTTGCAAAAGCAAACGGTAAGGAAACAGGTCTCTCATCGGTAATAAAAGAGGATTGAGAGTAATATATTCATATAGTAAACAAAGGAGAGTTGAGGCGGAATGTCATTAACTCTCGTTGTTTTATTAAAAAGCAAAATCAGTTTAAGGGATGTGACCGGGAAATGAATAAAAAACCTACAAAAAAAATGGAAAGCCGATCAATGCAGGCATTTATCATTTTCTGCGCCGCATTGCTCTTGATAATAGGCAATCTGTTCTGGATCCAGATTGTCAAGGGTGAAGAATACAGACTCAAAGCAGAACGTAATCAGCTCAGTGATACGGTTATCGCCGCAAACAGAGGAACGGTTTACGATTCAAATATGAAAGTGCTTGCACAGAGTGCTTCAGCATGGCTTGTTTATATTAATCCTTCAAAAATAAAGACCGATGAGCAAAAACAGTTGCTTATTGACGGATTTGTAAAGCTTTTTGAGCTTGATGAAGAAACGGTTACCAAAAAGGTCAATCGCAGTGAAAGCGGTTATGAAAAAATAATAGGACAAATCGATAACAGCCAGAAGGAAGAGCTTCAGAACTACATAAAGTCACACAGAGACCAGAAGCTTAATACAATTGTCGGAATAGACCCCGATACCAAACGCTATTATCCGCTCGGTTCTTTTGCCTCGACCGTAATAGGCTTTACGGGATCTGAGGATATAGGCAGATCGGGACTTGAATTGAAATATAACGATGCTCTGACGGGTGAGGCAGGCAGAAGAATTACGGCACAGAACGCACTCGCAGGCGATATGCCGAATGACTATGAGACAACTTATGATGCAGAGCAAGGATACAGCCTTGTGCTGACAATCGACGAGGTAATTCAGTATTATCTTGAACAACAGCTTGCGCAGGCTCTCAATGAAACTCAATCAAAATATGCATACGGTATTGTTATGGATGTGAAAACAGGTGCTATTCTCGGTATGTCAACGATGCCCGATTACAACCTTAATGAGCCGTATAAAATCCATTCAGATTCTGTCATTGAAGAAATTGAGGCCATGGAGGATAAAACCGAAAAAGCACAGGCAGAGACCAATGCACTGTATTCACAGTGGAGGAACAGAACTATTTCCGACTCCTATGAGCCCGGATCTGTTTTCAAGCTTTTTGTTGCGGCAGCTGCACTTGAAGAGGGTGCTATCACTCCGGAATCAACATATAATTGCACAAGCTCAATTAAGGTTGCCAACTATACACAGCATTGCTTCAATCACAAGGCTCACGGAGTTCAGACAGTTGCAGAAGCATTGCCAAATTCCTGCAATACCTTCTTTATTACCGTGGGACAGCGTATGGGCAAGGAAACCTTCTTCAAATACTTTGAAGCATTCGGATTTACCGAGACAACGGGAATTGATCTTCCGTCAGAAGCCGCACCTGTTGCAGGCAAAACTTATTATAATATTGATAAAATGGGAATTGCGGAATTGTCCTCTGCCTCTTTCGGCCAGACATTCCAGGCAACACCCATTCAGATGATAACAGCCGTAGCATCTCTCGGCAATGGCGGAAAACTTATGAAACCGTATGTTGTAGCCAAGGTTCTCGACGGTAAGGGCAATATAGTGTCAGAGACGGAGCCGGTGGTTAAACGACAGGTAATCTCGAAGAAAACGGCAGAAATTATGACAGACCTTATGGAAGAAGTCGTAGTCTGGGGTACCGCAAAGAATGCTTATGTTGCAGGATATCATATAGCAGGAAAAACAGGTACGAGTGAAAAAATCGGTGCAAATGCGGCAGATCAGAGCATCGCATCCTTTGCAGGCTTTGCGCCGGCAGATGATCCGCAGATAGCCGTGTTTATAGCGGTTGACGAGCCTCAGTACTATGCAACGGGCGGTTCGGGTGCCGCACCTGTCGCAGGCAGAATATTTGAAAATATTCTTGCTTATCTCAATGTTGATCCTCAGTACAGTGATGAAGAGCTTGCACAGGCAACTGTCACTGCACCGAATCTTATCGGTGAAAGTTTAGATAACGCAAGAGTGAAGGCAAGCGGATTTACCGTAAGGGTTGTCGGTGAGGGCGAAACAGTAGTATCACAAATGCCGTCGTCAAGTCAGTCAATGCCAAAGGGCGGTGTTATCGTTGTTTACACAGATGAAACCAGCGACAAGCAGACCGCAACAGTACCCGATCTTACTGGACTGACGCTGACTGAAGCCAACAGAGCGGCCGTCAATTCGGGATTTAATATAAAAATTGCAGGAACAACACAGGGCGCAGGGCAGGTACTCTCCTATAAACAGAGTATCGAAAAGGAAACTGTCGCCGAGGTCGGTTCGGTAATAACCGTATATTTCCGTTCAAGCGAAAATGTTACGGACTAAATAACAGAGGTAATCACAATGAAACTTTCTTCTCTTCTCAGAGGTGTGGAAACACAGGATGTGTATGAGGAAAGGGAAGTTGAAAGAGTAACGGACAAGGACAGCGAAAATTTAAACAAGGCACTTTTTGTATGCGTTAACGGTAACAGATGTGACGGACACACACTTGCGCGTAAGGCGGTAGAAAACGGAGCGATTGCCGTTGTGACAGACAGAGACATCGGTCTTGAACAACAAATTGTTGTGAAAGACACAAGAGCTGCGTTTGCGCGTATTGCGGCAAACTTTTACGGCAATCCCGAGAAAAAAATAAAGGTTATAGGTATTACGGGAACAAACGGAAAAACCTCTACATGCCATATAATAAAGGGAGTGCTTGATTATCTCGGGCACAGCTGCGGACTGATCGGCACTGTGAAAAATGTGATGGGAACGGTTGAATCTGAGTCGGTGCTGACCACTCCCGAACCGATGGAGCTGTATTCAATGCTATCCTCAATGGCGGAGTCCGGCTGTGAATATTGTGTAATGGAGGTTTCGTCGCAAGCGCTTGATCAAAAGCGAGTTGATGCGTTAAGGTTTTGCGCAGCCGCTGTTACAAATATTACTCCGGAACATCTTGATTACCATTTATCTATGGAAAATTACACTGATGCAAAGCTGAAAATTCAACATCTGTCAGATTATATATGTTATAATTCGGATGATGCGGTGCTTTCATCATCAAAGGACAAAATTGTCTGTAAAAATTATACATATTCAACCGTTTCGGACCGTGCCGATTTCACGGCGAAAAATATAGTATGCAACGAGAACGGTATAAGATACGAGTTTGTCGGTACGGATTGCATAAGCAGAATTTCATCATCTCTGCCGGGAAGATTTTCGGTATATAATACTCTTTGTGCTGCATCGGTTCTGAAAATTCTCGGCTTTTCCGCGGATGAAATTTCAGACGGGATAAAGGAACAAGGCTCGGTTACGGGCAGAGCAGAAATTATTCCCGTACCGAAAAATATACTTGTAATGAGGGATTATGCCCATACTCCCGACGGACTTGAGAATATTCTGAATGCCGCACGCGAGTTGACAAAAGGCAAACTCTTTGTTGTTTTCGGATGCGGAGGAGACCGGGATAAATCAAAGAGGGCAGAAATGGGCAGAATTGCCGGAGAGCTCTCCGATTATGCGGTTGTGACAAGCGATAATCCGAGGACGGAAAATCCTCTGCTTATAATAAATGACATATTGTGCGGAATGGAAAAATCACGTTCTGCAATTGCCGTTATCGAAAATCGGCGACAGGCAATAGAATTTGCACTTAAAAAAGCAAGAAGAGGAGATACAGTACTTCTTGCAGGCAAAGGCCACGAAACATATCAGATAATAGGGAATAAAAAAATTCCGTTTGACGAGAAGAAGATAACGGAAGAATTTTTTGGATAGACCGGGAGATACAGATGGATATTAAAGCATCGGAGATTGCAAAAGCGTTAGGAACAATTTGTGATTCGGAAAATATAATAAACCGTGTATCAATTGACAGCAGAGATGTCGATGATAAAACGATATTTTTTGCTATCAAGGGAGAACGATTTGACGGACATGATTTTATACCGTCTGTTGTACAAAACGGTGTCGGTGTGATTGTCAGCCATAAAAAAACAGACTGTAATGTGCCCGTTATCTATGTGAAGGATACGAAAAAGGCACTTCTGGATTTTGCAAATTATTACCGAATGTCAATAGAAGGTCTTACGGTGGTGGGACTCACCGGAAGCGTCGGCAAAACCACAACAAAGGAAATGGTTGCCTGTGTCCTTGCACAAAACGGTGAAACGATAAAAACAGAAGGTAATCTCAACAATGAAATCGGAGTGCCGAAAACACTTTTCCGACTTGAAAAATCAACAAAAAATGCCGTAGTGGAGATGGGTATGGACGGTCCAGGGCAAATAACGGTTCTCTCGGAGTGTGCAAGACCAGATTGTGCGATTATAACTAATGTAGGTGTTTCGCATATTGAAAATCTCGGTTCAAGAGAGGGAATACTTCAGGCAAAGCTTGAAATTCTAAAGGGACTAAAAAAAGGGTCAACAATTTTCCTGAACGGCGATAACGATATGCTCAGTACGGTGAAATCCGATGATTTCAGAATCGTATTTTTCGGAATTGAAAATAAAAATTGTCATATTCTGGCGAAGAATATAACAGAAATCGGCTTTTCTACAACTTTTACCGCTGTTTGCGGTGATGTAAGACAAAAAATTACAATTCCCACCGTCGGTATTCATAATGTTTACGATGCCCTTGCCGCCTTTGCTGTCGGTATGGAGTATAAAATATCTCCGGAAAGAATTGCGACAGGACTTGCGGAATACACACCATCGGGTATGCGGCAGAATATAAAAGAAGCAGGCGCGATTACCGTAATTGAGGATTGCTATAACGCAAGCCCGGATTCACAAAAAGCAGGACTCAATTCTCTGTGTAAAATAGCTAAGGGCAGAAAAATTGCGGTTCTCGGTGATATGCTTGAATTGGGTAACTACAGCGAAACTGCTCACAGAAATGTGGGAGAATATGCGGCAGAATGTGATGTCGATGTGCTTTATACCTACGGCGAACAGTCACGGTATATGGCTGACAGTGCAAAAAAATCCGGTCTCTTGTCTGTAGAATCGTTCTGTGATAAAATTGAACTTATAAACACTCTTCTATGCGAGATAAAACCCGGTGATACCGTTCTTTTTAAGGCGAGCCGCGGTATGAAGCTTGAAGAGGTTATTGAAAAGATATATGAAAAATGGGATGTATAATAAGGAGATGAAGTAATGAATATCTATGTGGCTCTCGGTGCAGTAGCAGTTTTAAGCTTTTTGATTTCATTTTTATCGGGATTTGTCCTTATTCCGTGGCTTCGCAAGTTGAAATTCGGGCAGACTATTCTTGATATCGGCCCTGCCTGGCATAAGTCTAAGCAGGGAACTCCGATTATGGGCGGAATTATGTTTATTGTCAGCACCATCGTTTCAGTCGTTTGCGTGCTTGTTACAGATCACCTTATGGGCGGAAATCTTTTCGGCAGTGAGCATATTTTCCCCGAACAGCTCAAGGTTAAGCTTGTTGCAGGTATACTTCTCGCTGTTGGACTCGGACTTGTCGGATTTACGGACGATTATATCAAGGTGGTAAAAAAGAGAAATCTCGGACTTACTGAAATACAGAAAACCGCTTTACAGATGATTATTATAATCGGATATCTTATAGCGCTGTATGCTAACGGACTTACCTATATGAAAATTCCTTTTGTAGGTGCAGTTGACCTTAAATGGTTTTTCTGGCTGTTCGGCATATGCGTGATTTACGGTGCCGTAAACGCTGTAAACTTTACTGACGGTGTTGACGGACTTTGTGCAGGTGTAACCTCCGTTACGGCAATAGCATTCTGTATAGCGGCACTCATGACAAAATTTTTCGGTATAAGTATTCTTGCGGCAGCTCTCGCCGGCGGATGTATAGGTTATCTTATATGGAACTACTATCCGTCAAAGGTTATGATGGGTGATACAGGCTCAATGTTCCTCGGCGGTATGGTCGTAGCTCTTGCTTATGCAATAGATTGTCCGATAATTCTTGTCCTTTTCGGAATAATATATGTTATTGAGGCTCTTTCAGATGTTATTCAGATAGGATATTTCAAGTTAACTCACGGAAAGCGTATATTTAAAATGGCTCCGATTCATCATCACTTTGAGATGTGCGGGTGGAAAGAGCGTAAAATAGTTACAATATTTACTCTTGTAAATGCATTAGGCTGTGCAATAGGACTTGCACTTTACTGGTATGGCGTAATCAACAGATAACCATACAGAATTTTTTTCAGGCGGTGAGAAAATGGCAACAAATAAAAATGTGAAAAAGAAGAATTCCGTGTTCAACACCTTTTTTGCAAGAGGCTCTATGGATATTCCTTTTTTCATAATACTGATGACCATCGTAACAGTAGGTCTTGTTATGCTGTTTTCCGCCAGCTATACTTACAGCTATTACAACAGAAGCAGCAGTACGGAAATTTTTACAAGACAGATAATATATGCGGTAATCGGAATCGTTGTAATGCTTCTGGTTTCAAAGGTAAGATATGAGTATTTCAGACTTGTAGCCATAATAGGTGTGGGAGTTTCATTGCTGCTTCTTGTCGTTGTTCTTTTTCTGCCTGATTCGGTTCAGCCGGATTTCTACCGTTGGATCGACCTGGGATTTATAACGTTTCAGCCGTCTGAAATTGCTAAAATAGGACTTATTCTTTTCCTTGCCTACAGACTTGAAGCGAATTATAAGGGCGTTACGGGAAGAGAGCCGAGTCAGATGACGGTTCTGAAAAAGCTTGACGAGAATACAAACGGAAGAATAGTCGTATATAAATCCTTCACAAGCGTAATATGCTACGGACTTTTGATTGTCCTGTTTGCAGGTCTTGTATATCTCGAAAATCATCTTTCCGGTGCAATACTTATGCTGGCTCTCGGAGTTGTAATGCTGTGGCTCGGAGAGGTTAAGGGCAGATGGTTTGCAGTCGGTTCGGTGGTCGTGGTAATTGCGGCAGTTGTTCTCATCTCCAATCCCGAAATCCTTAAAGAGTATGCAGGCGAAAGAATAACAGCATGGCTTGATAAGGAATACGACCCTCTCGGTGCACGTTGGCAGACCAACAACTCTCTCTATGCAATCGGCTCAGGAGGACTTCTCGGTGCCGGTCTCGGTCAGTCAAAGCAAAAGCATCTTTACGTTTCTGAACCGCAGAATGACTTTATTTTCTCAATCGTTTGTGAAGAATTAGGCTTTGTGGGAGCTGTTGTGATAATTCTTCTTTTCGTCCTTCTCGTATATCGCGGAATAAAAATTGCGATGAACGCAAAAGATCGCTTTGGTGCTCTTGTCGTTATGGGAATAGTTTTTCAGATAGGTATTCAGGTTGCTCTGAATATAGCGGTTGTCAGTGATTTACTGCCGAATACGGGCATCTCATTACCGTTTTTCTCAGCAGGAGGTACTTCCCTCGTAATTCTTCTTGCTGAAATGGGAATCGTTCTTTCCGTTTCAAGAAGCTCGAGAAAAAAGGAGTAACAGGATATGAGGTTTATATTTGCAGCAGGCGGTACGGGAGGTCATATAAATCCTGCCGTTGCAGTTGCCGGTGAAATAAAAAGACTTGATCCGACTTGTGAAATCCTGTTTATCGGAACAGAGGGCAGGATGGAAACGCAAATTGTTCCTAAAGCCGGATTTCCGATAAAAACATTAAAAATGAACGGACTTTCACGCAAACTGTCGATTTCAGGTATAATCGAAAACATAAAAACAGTTATGCTGACCCTGAAGGCTTCATCAGATGCTGAAAAAATTTTAAGAGAATTTTCTCCCGATGCCGTAATCGGATTTGGAGGTTATGTGACAGGCCCCGTGCTCAGTGCCGCTGTGAAGCTCGGAATAAAAACGGCAATTCACGAGCAGAATGCTTTTCCGGGCATTGCAAATAAAGCGCTTGCAGGAAAAGTGGATAAGGTTATGCTCACTTCTCCCGAGGCCGAAAAGCATATGAAATGTAAATATCCCCCGGTTGTTACGGGGCTTCCCGTAAGGAGAGAAATTCTGAAAGCCGATCGTGATTTTTCCAGAGCGACTCTCGGATTGAGCAAGGACGATATGCTTGTACTTTCAATGGGAGGCTCTCTCGGAGCGGATGCCATCAATAATGCAGTAGTTGATATGCTCGGTATACTTCAGTATGAAAAGAATATCTGCTTCCTGCATTCAACGGGAAGATATGGGAAATGGGTCGGTGACAGACTTAAAGAAAAGGGCATAGCATACGGTAAGGGTACTAATATTGAAATCAGAGAATATATCGATAATATGGATATATGCCTTTCTGCATGCGATATCGTGATAAGCCGTGCCGGTGCGAGCTCTATATCGGAGATTTCCGCACTTTCAAAGCCGTCAATTCTCATTCCGTCGCCCAATGTTGCAGAAAATCACCAGTATCACAATGCGATGACTCTTGCAGGTGACGGCGGAGCGGTGCTTATCGAGGAAAAAGACCTTGACGGTGCTTATCTTGCTCAGAAAATCAAAGAGATGAAAAACGATAGAACAATTCTCAGAGTTATCTCTGAAAATGCAGGGAAAAAAGCAAAAATCAATGCGCTGACGGAAATCTGCAGAATAATAACATCCTTGTAAAATAACAAATTCACCGCCTTCGGCATAGTATGTGACGCGAAGTATTTTGTACTCGGAAGGGCGTGTGGAAATTGGAAAAAATCATTGTAAACGGCGGAAAACGCCTTAAAGGTGAAATCTCGGTTCAGGGCGCGAAAAACAGTGTACTGCCCATTCTTGCGGCAACATTGCTTGTGAACGGTGTCTGTGTTATACATAACTGTCCGATGATTTCAGATGTTGAAGCAACAATAAAAATTCTTACATACCTCGGATGTCGTGTGAACGTTGAGGAGCATACCGTTACGGTGGATTCAACCGCTGTCAACAAGAGCGAGGTTCCCGATGAACTTATGAGAGAAATGCGCTCCTCGGTGGTGTTCCTCGGGGGTATTATAGGCAGAACGGGCAGAGCGGTTCTTTCAACCCCCGGAGGATGTGAAATAGGACTCCGTCCCATAGATCTGCACCTCTCCTCGATAGAAAAACTTGGTGCTGAGGTAAGAAATGAAAACGGAAAAATTGTATGCTCCGCTGAGAAAAACGGCCTAAAGGGAACGAGAATAGTGTTGTCGTTTCCGAGTGTGGGAGCAACAGAAAATATTATACTTGCATCGGTTCTGGCAAAGGGAACGACTGTCATAACCAATGCGGCAAGGGAACCGGAAATATCAGATCTGGCATCATTTCTTAACAGATGTGGTGCAAAAATATACGGTGCGGGAGACAGCACGGTAAGAATAGAGGGGGTTTCCTCACTTTTCTCCTGTGAACACACGATAATTCCCGACAGAATTGTAGCTTCAACATATATTATTGCGGCGGCAATAACAGGGGGCTATGTGCGGATAAACGGCATTGTACCGTCGCATATCGGGCCAATAATTGAACCATTGAGAGAAACGGGCTGTATGGTCGAAGTCACAGCAGGAAATGTCACAGTCAGAGCACCGTCGCATCTTAAAAGAATAAGAATGATACGCACAATGCCGCATCCCGGGTTTCCCACAGATGCACAGGCACAGATGATGACGTTGACCACTGTTGCGGAGGGTACCAGCGTATTTGTAGAAAATATATTTGAAAGCCGCTTTAAGCACGTCGGAGAGCTGCTTCGGTTCGGGGCAAAAATAAGCGTCGAGGGAAGAATGGCTGTTGTTGAGGGCGTGAACCGACTTAACAGCGCAGATGTAAAAGCCACTGATTTGCGCGGCGGGTCTGCAATGATTCTTGCAGGACTGTGTGCGGAGGGTGTTACCGAGATTTCAAGGATACACCATATAGACAGAGGATATGAAAAACCCGAGAAAGTTTTAAGTCTTCTCGGTGCAGATATAAAAAGGGTGAAAAGTGATGAAAAATACTCAAAATTCAAGGAAGAATCAGCAGTCGGGAATGTCCAATAATGAGCGAATAATTCAAAGGACAAATCAGCGCAAAAAAAAGAATAAAAGGAAAAAAATAGTTTTCCGTCTGGTCATCGGATGTCTTTTTCTCTGCATAGGTGTTGTGTCGGCACTTGCATTGTTCTTCAATATAAATCAGATCACCGTAACGGGTGATGTGGTATATTCGGAAAGTGAAATAATCAAGGCTTCAGGCATTGAAAAAGGAGACAATCTCATTTTCCTTTCTTCTGAAATACTTAATAAGAAAATTTCCGAAAAGCTTCCGTATGTGAACAGTATCAGAATAAAACGACGTCTTCCGTCAACACTTGAAATAGTTGTTGAAAAAACAGAACCGTTTATGGCTGTTGAATCTGACGGATATTATATTCTTCTTAATGCGGACGGTAAGGTGCTTGAGAAAAATCTTGAAACCGTCGGTGAGGGCATCGTGCTGGCTAATCTTGGTGAGTTTGATTCGGCAGAGATCGGTGAAATTATCGGTGTTGCTGATGAAAAAGCTCTTACAAAAATCGACACGTTAAAGGAATCCTGTGAGGAGATAGGCTTTGAGGGAATTTCATTACTGGATGTTTCTGATCTTTATAACATAAAAATGGTTTATCAGGACAGAATAACTCTTGTATTAGGTGAAACACGCAGAACCACTCTGAGCTCAAGACTTGCTTTTGCAAAAGCTGCAATTGAAACGCAAAACGAAGAAAACGATATGTACAGGGGAACGCTGAATCTTATCGTTGACGGCAAGGCATATTGGTCTGAAGAAGTTCCGACAACGGCAGTGCCCGAAGAAGAATTCATCGAAGAGGAGATTCCCTCCGAAACACAGGAAAATGTCGAAAAAGAGGAGGAACCCTCTTCGGCGGGATAAGACAACCGAAAAAGTGTTAAATTTCTGTAAAAATTATAAAAAATAAGAAAAAATATATACAATATATATTGCAATAATTTTTAATTAGTGATAAAATAAAAACACTAAAATGCATAATTAGGTGTGAAAATATACATAGGAGGATGTTTAAAAATGGCATTCGAAATTGATAATCAGTATCAGGACATCGCAAACATTAAAGTTATCGGCGTTGGTGGCGGCGGCGGAAACGCAGTTGACCGTATGGCTAAAGCAGGTATTTCCGGTGTTGAACTCATCGCAATCAATACTGACCAGCAGGCTCTTGCACGTTCACTCGCTAACTCAACTCTTCAGATCGGTCAGAAGGTTACTTCAGGCCGCGGCGCAGGTGCAAAACCCGAAATCGGTCAGAAATCTGCTGAAGAGAGCCGTGACGCAATCGTTGAAAAGCTTGACGGTGCTCAGATGGTATTCGTTACTGCCGGTATGGGCGGCGGCACAGGTACAGGTGCTGCTCCTATAATTGCTGAAATCGCAAAGGACAGAGGAATTCTTACTGTCGGTATCGTTACAAAGCCTTTTGCTTTTGAAGGCAACCACAGAATGAAGCAGGCTGAAGCAGGTATCGCTGAACTTGCACAGCATGTAGACTCTCTTATTGTAATCCCTAATGAAAGACTTAAATATGTTTCAGAGCAGAAAATCACTTTTGCAAACGCTTTCAGCATTGCTGATGACGTTCTTCGCCAGGGTGTTAACTCAGTAACAGACCTTATAACAATGCCCGCTTTCATTAACCTGGACTTCGCTGACGTTACTTCGGTTATGAAGGATGCTGGTCACGCTCATATGGGTATCGGCCACGCAAGCGGTAAGGATAAGGCTGAGCAGGCTGCAAATTCTGCTATCTCCAGTCCTCTTCTTGAGACAACAATCACAGGTGCTAAGGGTGTTATCATCAGTATCACTGCTTCTCCCGACATCACTCTTGAGGATGTTGATACAGCAGCAGGCATCGTTCGTGCTCAGGCTGATGAAGATGCAAACATCATCTTCGGTGTTGCTTTTGACGAAAAGCTTGACGATGAAATGTTCGTTACAGTTATTGCTACAGGCTTCGGTCTCGACTCAAACGGTGTAGCAAAGAAACCTTATTATAACGGCGCAATGGATGATGTCAGCTCAAACAGCGGCAACTTTGGTGCGGATGATGATATGGGCGATATCCTTGATCTTTTCAAGAGCAGAAAATAATCTGATATAAATAACAGCAAGACGGAGGAAATCTCCGTCTTGTTTTTTTCTGTCAGTATATTCCATTGACTTTTACTGTGAAATATTGTATATTTTTGTTGGGTGAATAATTATGAAAACTATGAAGTATACGGCAGCAGTTCTGTCGTTTGTATTGCTTTTATCCTGCATTTTCTCATTTAGCGTCAGTGCGGCTGATGTGACTTATTCGGCTACAAACGTGTCGGGAAAACAAGGAAACACGGTAATTGTAACAGTTAAAATATCCTCCGATAAAAAAATATGGGGTGCAAATGTCTCTTTGGGGTATAATTCGTCAGAATTGCAGTATGTGAGCAGTGAAATGGGAGATAGTGCCTCACAAGGCAGCTTGTTCAATACGGGATCTGCAGTCAATTTCTCGGGTACCTTCTCCAATACATCCGGAACGGTTTTTACAGTAACCTTTAAGGTTCTCAAATCGTCAGGAACATCTTCGGTAACCTTAAAAAGCACAGAAAATATTGATTATAACGGAGCATCATATTCATGTTCATCGGTAAACGGCTCGGTAACCGTTCTCCCGGCTTCAACTGTTATGGGTGATGCTGACGGAAACGGAAATGTTGATGCCTTGGATGTGCGTTATGCACTACAGCATGCCGCAAGGTTTAGGACACTCACAGGTGTTAAGTTTTCCTGCTCGGATATGAACGGTGACGGTGAGATTACCGCGACTGATGTACGATACATTCTTCAGAAAGCGGCAGGCTTAATATGAAAATATCAAAAGCGGAGTTTTTATTTGAACTCCGCTTTTTCTTTCGTTATTCATTTTCGTCAATTGAGAGAGAAAAATCGTTTTCGCTGAATTTGTCAAGCGGTTTTGCTCTTCTCGGCTGTCTTTTAAGCGGGTCATAACGGAATTTTCTGCAGGTAAAATTCACGTCAACAACACCTGTTTTTCTGCACAGCACGGTTTCGCCGTCAGATGAAATCTTGCCGTGCTCACAATACGCACAAACGGGTGTGACATTGTTTTTATCAAAAATTTTTTTCAAATATATCACCTTAATTCTTTTGTTTTATTATATCATATTATCTTCTTTCTATCAATATCAAAAATCATAATAACACACATTGTCAGGAAAATAAAAAGCGACGGCAGAGATACGGAAAAAACAAAAGGAGAATTTCCGACGGCTTGCGACGAAACTTCCGTGGCAGATGGAAAAACAATAAGAAGACAATGACAAATCAAGGCTGATAAAAGGCCACAGATTATTCTGCCGACAAGAAAATAAACGTACTTCAATCCGATTTTTTTAAGAAAATTCATAACCTGAAAATGAACACATATTCCGCCGAAGCCTATTATTCCTGCTATTATCGGTACAGAGGTTTTTCCTGCGAGAAGTGTGCAGCCCTTTGTCACCTCGAGGAGGGATATTACGGTGTTATATGCAATGTCGGGTAAATTAAGCGTCCGTATGCAGCTTGCTACCGAGCTGAACAGAATAATCCAGGCACATATATTCATAAGGCTTTGTATCGCTTCTCCGACTGCGTCAGACAGCGAGTAATTACGGTTCATCTCCGAGAATTCGGATGCAGATGAGCTTTTTCCTTTTTTTGAAAAAAATGATGACATAATTCCGAGCAGAACAGAAGAAATACAAAGCGATATATAGATTATGATACCTGATTTTACGTTTCCGAGCATAAGTGCTCCTACACCGCTGATTACAAAAGCAGGACCTGCATTTATGCAAAAAAATCCCAGCCTCTGAGCCTGATTCTGAGTGATCAAGCCTTCATCATAAAGATCACTTGCACCCTTTAACCCCAGGGGAAAGCCTCCTGTCATAGAAATCAGAATTACCGGAATTGTGCAGGCAGGCTGATGAAAAATAACCCTTGCCAAAACTGTGAGGATTTTAGCAGAAAAGCGAAATTTATCCGATTTTACAATATAAGAGGATAAAACTGCAAAAGGAAAAAGAGACGGAATAACGGTGTTGAAACATATCTTTATACCTTGAGTTATACCGTCCTTTACGGTCAGCGGAAAGCGGAACATAAAGTAAAAACATAAAATTATTATTAAAGTTGTGAAAAACTCTTTTCTTATTTTTATAACAGCCATAAACTCACATCCCATAAAATATATTAAAATTTACTTTGCGAAATGAATTATTTTACTGCCGAATCATATAATTCTATGAACAGAATATGTGAGGTGTCGGAATGTCACAAAAAAGAAAAGAGAAAAAATCCGTTAAGGACAGTTTTTTGTCGGAATTTTTTGCCGACGAGCCTAAAATTGAAATGCTCGGTAATAGGGAACTTATAATTGACGGCTGTAAAGGGATTGTTGAGTACGGAGAAAATCTTATAAAATTAAGTCTCGGTGAGTCGGCTGTTTCAATCTGCGGAAACAATCTTGTTATTACCTCGTTTGACAGAAGAGTAGCAATTATAAACGGTAAAATCGGTGAAATATCCTTTATATCATAGGTGATTATATTGATTATCAGATTTTTAAGATTCTTTTTCGGGTATATAAATTTCAGAGCATACGGCGGATTTTCGGACAGATTTTTAAATCTGTGCACAAGAGATGCGATTCCTTTATGGAATATAAAAAATGTCAAGGGAAATATATCAGCATCAACTACTATTGAGGGTTATCTGTCAATTCGTAAGCCTGCACGGAAATCAGGTATGAAGGTGATATGCCTTGAAAAGAAAGGTCTTATATTTTTTATGAAGAAAAATAAAGTCCGCGTCGGACTCCTTGCGGGTCTTATATTTTGCGCCGGTGTGACCTTTTTGCTTTCGCAGTTCGTGTGGAGCGTTTCTTTGGTTGGCAATATATCGCTTGAAGAGGATTATATTCTCGAAAGCTTTGCACGTCACGGCATAAAGGTGGGTGTCCCGATTTCATCACTGGATGAAACAGATGCGGTGTCGTTGGTGCAGAGCGAAATTGACGAATTATCGTGGGCAGCAGTTAACAGAAAGGGTACAACGGTTGTGATTGAGGTCAGAGAGCGTACTGCAGAGCCCGAAATGTATGACAGCGAAACACCTACAAATCTTATTGCCTCAGAAGACGGTGTGATTGTCAGCATAGATGCTCTCTACGGAAACGAGGAAGTCAAACCCGGCTCGGCAGTAACAAAGGGTGATTTGCTTATAAGCGGGATAATAACTCTTGCGGACGGAACGGAAAATACAATTCATGCAGACGGCTACGTAAAAGCACTTGTAAAGAGAGAAAAAGCATTTACGGGTAATGAATACGAGATTTTTGCACAAACTAAAGAAAAAACGAGAAAAAGCCTGTTTTTTTTCGGTGTTACAATCCCTTTGGGCAGAGCTGTGCCGCAAACCTTTTTTACAGAGCACAAATCCTTTGTCGAAAGCAGAAATACCCTTTTGCCTGTGGGATATGTAACAGAATACGGTGCGGAATATGCTGATCAGATTGAACAGCCGGATGCATGTGTGCAGGAGAAAATTGCACTTTGGCAGAACGCATGTTATGTCAGGGAGCTTCTCGGATTTAGTGAGATTAGAAACTCCTCGGTGAAAAGAAATGAGACCGGAGGAAAAACAAAATTTGTATTTTCCGGTGAATGCATGCAGGAAATAGGTGTTTTACAGGAAATTTATGTAGAAAAAAGTGATGACAATACATAAAAAGTGTGCTAAAATATAATGAAAATATACTAATTTAAGTTGTGAGCAGGTGAGTGAATTTGTTTGAACAGATAATCAATGTTGACAGAATGGAGCAAACAGTCAGCCTTTTTGGCAGCTTTGATGAAAATATCAGACTTATTGAGGCTCAGTACGGAGTAAAAGTTGTCAGCAGAGGCTCTGAAATAAAAGTCAGTGGAGATGCCGAAAATGTTTCTAAAGCAGTCAGAGCGATAAACGGCTTGCTGACGCTTATAAATCGTGGCGAAGCACTTTCAGAGCAGAATGTGAGATATGTGCTCTCCCTTGTGAACGAGGGAAATGAGGACAAGCTATGCGAAATGACGGGAGACTGCATCTGTATTACAGCAAAAGGAAAACCGATAAAGCCGAAAACTCTCGGACAGAAAAAATATCTCGATTGCATTAAAAATAATACTATTACTCTCGGGGCAGGACCTGCAGGAACCGGAAAAACGTATCTTGCGGTTGCAATGGCGGTCAATGCTTTCCGTGCAAAAGAGGTCAACAGAATAATTCTTACCCGCCCGGCTGTTGAGGCAGGCGAAAAATTGGGATTTCTTCCGGGCGATCTGCAACAGAAGGTTGACCCGTATTTAAGGCCGTTATATGATGCACTTTTTGATATGCTCGGAGCAGAAAGCTTTCAGCGATATCAGGAGAGAGGCAGTATTGAGGTTGCACCCCTGGCATATATGCGCGGACGAACTCTCGACGACAGCTTTATCATTCTCGACGAGGCACAGAATACGACCCGGGAGCAGATGAAAATGTTCCTTACGCGTTTAGGCTTTAATTCCAAAATTGTTGTTACGGGTGATATAACTCAGATTGATCTGCCCGACGGTAAGAAGTCAGGACTTGTGGAAGCTATGAAAATTCTGAAAGGAATTGACGATATTGCAATAAATATATTTACGGAAAAAGATGTGGTCAGACATCGTCTTGTTCAGGATATTATCAAGGCATATGAAAGACAGGAAATGAGGAAAAATAAATGAACGAGAAACTAAAGGTAATAATTGACAATAAACAGAATATAATGAAAATTCCAACGGGTGTGAGAATGCTCGTGAGACGATGCTGTAAAGCGGTTCTTATTCACGAAAATTTTACTGATCTTGCCGAAATCAGTGTTTCCTTTGTGGATGATGATACGATTCACGAGCTTAATCTTAAGCATCGCGGAATCGACAGAAGTACAGATGTCCTGAGTTTTCCTATGGGAGAAAACGGAGAGTATGATATAAATCACGACACAGGCGCAAAAATTCTCGGTGACATTATAATTTCTATAGAACACGCATATGACCAGTCAGAAAAATACGGCCATACGCTTCAGCGTGAAATAGGCTTTCTCACAGTTCACTCCCTTCTTCATCTTTTGGGCTATGACCACGAAAACGGCGGACTTGAGGCTGTTCAGATGAGAGAAAAAGAGGAAGCCGTGCTGACTAAAATCGGACTTAAAAGAAACGGCAGTTATTATTTTGACGGAGAATAATTATGAAGGATTTGCTCAAGGGCTTCGGATATGCTTTTAACGGCATTTATCTTGCAATAGCAAAAGAGAGAAATATGCGAATACATATCGTCTGCATGATATATATGTTTTTCTTTCTTTTTGCATTTGAATTTTTTGAGATTACCAAAACTCAAACGGCAATTTTGCTTTTGGCCTGTGGCCTTGTAATCGGTGCCGAGCTTATAAATACGGCTGTTGAGGCGGCTGTCGATCTTCACGGAAAGCAACATACAGCTCTCGGCAAAACGGCAAAGGATTGTGCTGCGGGAGCGGTTCTTGTTTTTGCAATATTTGCTGTTCTGTGCGGTGTCGCTATCATGTATCAGCCTACGGCATTTGCCGAAATGTTTGCTTATTTTGCAGAAAAACCTGTGGCAATAGCGCTTTTTGCAGTATCCGTCATAATTTTTACAATATTTATTTTTAAGGGCTTGCCCTTTACATCCAAGGAGAATAAATGAATACACCAAAAACAGCTTTTATAGCAATAGTCGGAAAGGCCAATGTGGGCAAATCCTCAATTCTTAATAAGCTTCTGGGAACTAAAATTGCAATAGTTTCCTCAAAGCCGCAAACGACAAGAACACGTATTATGGGCGTTCTCACAACCGACGATAACATACAGCTTGTCTTTACTGATACACCCGGATTTCATAAGCCGAGGACAAAGCTCGGTGAGAAAATGGTTAAAGCAGTCAGCGACAGCATTGACGGTGTGGATGCCTGTCTTATGGTTGTTGAGCCGGAGGGAGAACTGAATCCTGCAGAGCTCGAGCTTCTCGAAAAAATAAAAAAAGGTAAGAATCCCACAATACTTGCAATAAATAAAATTGATACGGTTAAAGAAAAAGAAAATCTTATCTCTCGTATTGCAGAGATGACGGAACATTATGATTTCGATGCTGTTGTTCCCGTTTCCGCACAGACGGGAAACGGAATTGATGCTCTTCTTGAAGAGTTGAAAAAGCTTTCATTTGAGTCCGAGCACTTTTTCCCAGATGATACTTTGACGGATCAACCGGAAAGAGTTCTTGCAGGAGAAATCATCCGAGAAAAAATGTTGAGATTGTTGGATAAGGAAATTCCTCACGGAACTGCTGTCAGTATTGAAAAAATGCGTGAGCGCAGTGACGGAATAATGGATGTTGAGGCAACAATTTATTGTGAGCGCGACAGTCACAAGGGAATTATAATCGGAAAAGGCGGAGCAATGCTTAAAAAGATCTCCACCTATGCAAGACAGGATATGGAAAATTTTTTTGACTGTAAAATCAACCTTCAGTGTTGGGTAAAGGTTAAAGAGGGCTGGAGAAACCGCGAAGGACTTATTCATAATTTCGGCTTGGATTGATTTGTCAATTATAATTGAATTTTCCATTTATAATCACATACCAAAATGCCAAATTATTAACGGTAGGTGATTAAAACGGACAGTATTTCAATATGGAGCAGATTTACACAAAGTGGCAGAGTTGAGGATTATCTTATGTATAAGAAATCTCTCGAGGAAAAAAAGAAACCTCTATTTGACGGAGAACAGGACTATGAGGATGAATACGGACGGTCTGATACTCAAGGAACAGAATATTGGTGAAAAAGACAAGCTCGTTACGGTGCTGACACGCCACAACGGGCTTGTGCGTGCTTTTGTCCGAGGTGCAAAATCCGTAAATAACCGAAAAAACAGTTCCACGGGAATGTTTTGCTATTCTGCTCTGTCTCTTTATAAATCCAAGGACAGTTACATAATCGATGAGGCAGAACCGATTGAGGTTTTTTTTGAATTGAGAACTGATTTGGAAAAGCTTGCTCTTGCTCAGTATTTTGCTGAGCTCGTGATATCTCTTGTCCAGGAGGATGAACCGGCTGAAGAATACCTGAGACTTATACTCAATTCTCTGAATTTTCTTTGTAACGGGAAACTGCCGCCGTCACAGATAAAAGCGATTATTGAAATGCGTATTATGTGTATTGCAGGCTTTATGCCGAATATCATAGCCTGTGACAGATGCGGAGAATATGAAACAGAGACTATGTATTTTGATATAGACAACGGAATTATATACTGTGAAAACTGCGGCTCGGGGCAGGTACTGTTGCCTCTTGATATAGGTCTTGTAAAGGCGATAAGACATATTGCTTTTTCCGAGTTTGATAAAATATATTCCTTCAGAATGGAGGATTATGCTTTGCCTGACCTTACTTATATTACGGAAAAATATCTGCTTTCCCGATTGCAACGGAATTTCAAGACATTAGATTTTTATAAGGAAATAACAAAATGAATAAGCATTATACTTCACTTGAACTTGATAAAATACTTAAAATGCTGAGTGATACGGCTTCCTGTGCGGATGCCAAGGAAATCGCTCTGAGCATTAAGCCTGCCACGGACTATTTTGAGGTTCTCGGGTTGCTTGATAAAACGGAGTCGGCATATATCCTGATTGCAAAATTCGGAGCGCCGTCCTTCAGCGGACTGATAAATGTCAATAATGCATTAAGCCGTGCAAATGCGGGAGGCTCGCTGTCTGCAGGAGAATTGCTCAAAATTGCCGCCACGCTTAAAGCTGTGCGCGGAATCACTGTGTGGTATGAAAAATGCTCAGGTATGGAAACGGCACTTGACGACCTTTTCAGCTCACTTTATCCCAATAAATATCTTGAGGAAAAGATCACAAATGCCATTCTTTCCGAAACTGAAATAAGCGATAATGCTTCGCCGGAGCTTAAGGAAATCCGTCGCAAAAAACGGCATTATGAAAATAAAATCCGCGAACAGCTTGATTCAATGATTCATTCGAGCCACTATTCAAAGGTTCTTCGAGACGGAATTATAACTCAGCGAAACGGACGCTTTGTTGTGCCCGTAAAGGCTGAAAACAGAAGTGATGTTGCAGGCATGGTTCACGATACCTCCGGCAGCGGTGCGACAGTGTTTATAGAGCCTGCTGCGGTTGTCGAGGCAAACAATGAGATCAAGGTGCTTGAAAGTCGCGAACAGGACGAAATCGAAAGAATTCTTGCAGAACTCTCTCAATCAGCGGGAGAGTTTGAGGATACAATAAAAATCAGCTTTGATTCTGCTGTTATGCTTGACTTGATTTTTGCCAAAGCACATCTTGCTTACAAAATGAAGGCAAGCAGACCGATCCTCAATAATGACGGAGAGATTTTGCTGAAAAAAGCAAGACACCCTCTGATTGATCCGAAAACGGTTGTTCCCGTAGATATATCCCTCGGAATTGATTTCGATTCATTGGTAATAACGGGAGCTAACACGGGCGGTAAAACCGTATCCATAAAAACCATCGGTTTGCTGGCTCTTATGGCAGAATGCGGCCTTATGCTTCCCGTAACAGACAACAGTCGCATC
Organism: uncultured Clostridia bacterium; assembly: GCA_937920235.1. Taxonomy (GTDB): domain Bacteria; phylum Bacillota; class Clostridia; order Oscillospirales; family Acutalibacteraceae; genus Fimenecus. The sequence goes on from CALGUK010000049.1 coordinate 26,259, forward strand.
TCGGTTTTTGATAATGTACTTGCAGATATCGGTGACGAGCAGAGCATTGAGCAGTCCCTTTCAACCTTCTCTGCACATATGGCAAATGTAGTTGAAATACTGAAAAATGCCGATGATAGAAGTCTCGTGCTCATCGATGAGCTCGGCGCGGGAACCGACCCTGTTGAGGGAGCTGCGCTCGCTGTTGCCGTTCTTGAGGAATTGAGACAAAAGGGTGCAAAAATTGCCGCCACAACTCATTATTCCGAGCTTAAGGAATATGCTTTGAAAACCCCACGGGTTGAAAACGGATGCTGTGAATTTGACGTTGCCTCGTTGAAGCCTACATACCGTCTTATTACGGGTATGCCGGGTCGTTCAAACGCTCTTGCCATTGCAGGACGTTTAGGTGTTGATGAAAAGATAATAGAATTTGCCAGAGCACTTATTTCAGAGGAGGATACACGGTTTGAGGATGCTGTAGATACGCTCGAGTCGGCACGCAAGGCATTAGAGGACGACAAAAAGAGACTCGAGGAAGAGAAAATGTCACTTATACGACGTAAGGAAGAGTCGGATAAGGCTCTGGAAAAAGCAAAGGCTTTGAGCGAAAAGGAAATTTCAAGAGCAAGACAAGAAGCGGAAAGAATCGTCGATAATGCCCGCCGTGCAGGAAATTCTCTGCTTCTTGAAATAGAACAGCTTAAAAAAGAGCAGGCTAAGGAAAATAATCTCAGAGAAATTGCAAGAAAAGCAAAAGCCGCTATGGGCAGACAGCTTGATAAAATGGAGGAGATTGAGAGAGGCCTTGATACTGATGATGCTGATTATGTTCTTCCCAGACCGTTGAAGGCAGGGGACAGAGTTTTTGTCAGAACTCTCGGAGGTGAAGCGCAGGTTCTCTCGGTTGACGAAAAGAAAAAAATTGCTCAGGTTCAATCCGGTATGATAAAAATGAAGGTCGATCTATCCGATATACGTCTGATAGGCGGTCAGAAACAGCCGAAAAAACAGCACGGCGGCAACCGTACTGTTCATACGGGAAGTTCAAAAGCAACCGCATCGTCAAATTCATCCATTGACCTCCGCGGAACCACCGTTGAGGAGGCAATGCTAGACCTTGATAAGTTTATAGACGGAGTGCTCCGTACCGGACTTAATGAGATTACCATTATTCACGGAAAAGGAACAGGTGCGCTCCGCAAGGGGATTCACGTATATCTCCGTAAGCATCCGAATATCAGAACCTTCCGAGTAGGCACTTTCGGTGAGGGTGAAGAGGGTGTTACAATAGCTGAACTGAAATAAATGTTGCAAAATTTGCTTTGTTATGTTAATATAAATTTATAACAAAACATCAAAAAGGAGTTTTTCAGAATGACTAAAAAAGTAATTGCGGTTGTATTGGCACTTCTTTCGGTTACTCTTCTTTTTGCTTCATGCACCGACAAGTATGAAGAGTCCCAGAGAGTGAAGAATGCAAACGGGGAAGAAATTATTATATACAAAAATGAAGACGGCGAGGAGTTTGTTAAGAATAAAGAGGGCGATATGGTGCCGATTTCTCCTGATGAAGACGGCTTCTATTCCGATCTTGACAGCCTTATCGAAAATCCCAAGACGGAGGAGGGTAAGGATGCCGAGGGAATTACTCTCGGTGACAATACCGGTAATGAGGTTTCAATCAGATATGAGGATATAGCTCAGGTTTCATAAAAAAATATTGAAATATTTCTTGACAAATATAATATTATTTAGTATAATACCACTCTGTAAAGTCAATGTGCTTTACAGAGTTATTTTTTCGGAAGGAGTGAATTTCGTGGCTAATAATGTTGAGATATCAATACTTTTTGACCTTTACGGTGAGGCATTGACTGTGAAACAGCGCGATTATCTTAATTATTACTACAACGACGATCTTTCTCTTTCTGAAATTGCCGAGAATGAGGGAATAACCCGTCAGGGTGTGCGTGATGCAATTAAAAGAGCTGAGGCACTTCTTTATGATATGGAGTCCAAGCTGAAATTCTCTCAGAGACTCGAAAAAATGCAGGGCGGACTTGAAACTATTATGAAATGTGCTGAGGATATTAACGAATATAACCTTTCACACGGTCTTTCCCGCGAAATAAACGATTTAACAGTTAAGATAAAGTCAACTGCACTTTCCTTGACAGAATAGGAGGAATTATGGCATTTGAAGGTTTATCCGACAGACTTGAAGCCGCCTTTCAAAGACTGAAAAGCAAAGGCAGTCTTAATGAAAAGGATGTCAGAGAAGCAATGCGTGAGGTTCGCCTTGCTCTCCTTGAGGCTGATGTCAACTATAAGGTTGCCAAGGACTTTACCGCAAAAGTAACCGAGCGTGCAATAGGAGCTCAGGTTATGGAGAGTCTCACACCTGCACAGATGGTTATTAAAATCGTTAATGAAGAGCTTACAGAGCTTATGGGCGGAACCCAGACAAGACTTGCTTATGCCAGTCATCCGCCTACGGTCATTATGATGTGCGGCCTTCAGGGTTCAGGTAAAACAACTCACTGTGCAAAAATTGCAAGAAAGCTTAAAAATGAAAATCACAGACCGTTGCTCGTTGCCTGCGATATTTACCGTCCTGCCGCTATTAAACAGCTTCAGGTGGTGGGTGAACAGGTGGGTGTCCCTGTTTTTGAAATGGGACAAACCAATCCGGTCACAATTGCTAAAGAAGCAATAAAGCTTGCAAAAGATAAAGGATATGATTATGTTTTTATCGATACAGCAGGTCGTCTGCATATTGATACCGAGCTTATGAATGAGCTTAAAAACATAAAGAGTGAGGTTCGTCCTCACGAAATCCTGCTTGTTATTGACGCAATGCTCGGTCAGGATGCCGTTACCGTAGCAAGTACGTTCAATGATGAACTCGGAATTGACGGACTTGTGCTTACAAAAATGGACGGTGATACCCGAGGCGGTGCTGCACTCTCAGCAAGAGCTGTTACAGGAAAACCGATTAAATTTGTCGGTATGGGTGAAAAGCTCGACGAACTCGATTATTTCTATCCGGACCGTATGGCATCGAGAATTCTCGGAATGGGTGATGTGCTTTCTCTTATAGAAAAGGCTGAAACGGCACTCGATGAGAAAAAAGCACTTGAGCTTGAGGAAAAGCTCCGCAAAAACAAATTTGACCTGAACGACCTGCTTGATCAGATTGAACAGGTTAAAAAGATGGGCAGTATGAAGGACATTCTCTCCATGCTTCCCGGAATAAACAAAAAAGTCAAGGATGTTGAGATTGATGACAGACAGTTTGATCGAATGGGAGCTATCATCAAATCAATGACACCCAAAGAACGCAGAAATCCCGACATTATAAATCCGTCGAGAAAACGCAGAATTGCTGCAGGCTGCGGAATGCAGGTTGAAGATGTTAACAGACTTCTTAATCAGCACCGACAGATGCAGAAAATGTTCAAGCAGATGAATTCGGGTAAAATGAAGCGTCAGCTCAAGCGTATGGGATTTTCCAATGGCGGAATGAACGGAATGGGCGGCTTCCCGATGTAAGCAAGGCAAACACCCTTTAAAAGTGTTTTAAATATTAAATTTTATATATTTGGAGGAAACAAAAATGGCAGTTAAAATCAGACTTCGCAGAATGGGCGCAAAAAGAGCTCCTTTCTACAGAGTAGTAGTTGCAGATTCTCGTTATCCGAGAGACGGCAGATTCATCGAGGAAATCGGTACTTACAATCCGATGACAGATCCTGCTGAAATCAAGATTGACAACGAAAAGGCAGCTCAGTGGATTAAGAACGGTGCTCAGCCTACTGACACAGTTAAGGTTATTCTTAAAAAGAGCGGCGCTATTAAATAAGAAAGGTTTTTGAAAAAATGCAGGAACTTCTTATTACAATAGTAAAAGGACTTGTTGAAAATCCTGACGCGGTTACCGTTACTGTTGACGAACCGGATGAGCGCGGCATAGTTGTTTATCATCTTCACGTTGCTGAGGACGATATGGGCAGAGTTATCGGTAAGCAGGGCAGAATTGCCAAGGCTATCAGAACAGTTGTTAAAGCCGGCGCAACACGCACAGGAGAAAGAGTTCAGGTCGATATCGACTGATGACTACATTGGGCAGACAGTTTTATTGTCTGCCTTTTTGTAACTTATGGGATTGGATTGCAATCCCGGAAAGGCACGAATTTATGATCAAGGATTTTCTTGAATTGGGACAGATCGTATCAACTCACGGAGTCAAGGGTGAATTGCGGTTTAATCCCTGGTGTGATTCGCCTGAGTTTGTGAAAAAATTCAAGACACTGTATTTTGACAGCAAAGGCGAAAAAAGTATAAATGTAAAGGCTGCACGTCCTCACGGCAATATTGTCATTCTCATGCTTGAGGGCATTGATGATGTTGATAAGGCAAAAGCATTGAAGAATACGGTTCTGTATATGAAACGAAGTGATGCAAGGCTTCCCGAGGGAACGTGGTTTATGCAGGAATTGTTTGACTGTACTGCCGTTGACGACAATTCGGGTAAAATTCTCGGAAAAATTGCGGATGTAAGCGAAACAGGAGCCAATGATGTATGGCACATCAAAACTCCTGCCGGAAAGGAAGTGCTGATTCCGGCTGTGAAGCAGGTTGTTATCAGCGTTGATGTGGAAGAGGGAATTGTGAGGCTCAATCCCATAAAAGGACTTTTTGAAGATGAAAATTAACATTATGACACTTTTTCCCGAAATGTGCGAAGCGGTACTTTCCGAAAGTATCATTGGCAGAGCAAGAGAAAACGGGTATGTGGAAATAAATTGCATAAATATAAGAGATTACACGCATGATAAGCATCGCCGTGTGGATGACGCTCCGTACGGTGGCGGTATGGGGATGCTGATGCAGATTCAACCGATCGCAGATTGCTATAAGGATATATGTCAAAAAAGCGAAAATAAAAATCATCTGATTTATATGTCACCCTGCGGTCGTGTCCTGACACAGCAGAGAGTGAGAGAATTGGCTGAATTGCCCGAAATAACAATTTTGTGCGGTCATTATGAGGGCGTGGATCAGAGAGTTATTGAAACTCTTGTTAATGAACAGATTTCAGTCGGCGATTATGTTCTTACGGGTGGCGAATTGCCGGCAATGATTCTCGCTGATTCGATCTCAAGAATGCTTCCGGGTGTCCTTCCTAATGACGAGGCGAAGGAGCTAGAAAGTCACTATAACGGACTATTGGAATATCCGCAATATACAAGACCTTATGAGTGGAACGGCATGAAGGTTCCGGATGTTCTTATCTCAGGACATCACGCGAATATTGAAAAATGGCGTCGCGAACAGTCGTTGATAATGACAAAAAAATGTCGCCCCGATATGTTGGAAAAAGCAGAACTTTCAGATAAAGACAGGGAATTTCTTGAAAAAGAAAAAAATATGTAATATATACTTGATTATTTGATTTTATGAGTATAAAATATATGTGTATAATTTTCACAAGGGTGAACCACATTGAAAATCAAGTTTATTACAAAAGAGGAAATTTTTAAATATTTATCAATAATTTTAGCATCAATTCTTGTTATAACTACGGTACTTTCGATCGTTTTTGGTGTAAAAAATCATAATAAAGGGAAATTGGTAGAGGAACTCAGCGGTCAGCTTGCATCGGAAGAAGCTAAATTAAATGAAAAAGTTTCTGAATATGACGTTTTAAAATCACAGCAAAGCAGTGAGGCTCAATCGTATGAGGATGAAATCCATTCTCAGAAAAATGATATAAAAGAGCTTAAAGATAAAATTGAAGATCTGAAAAGTCAGTTGGCAACAAAAAACAACAGTGAGACCGAAAAAGATGACGGAGAAGTAAGACCCGTCTCACCCGAACCGATCCCCTCAAAGGGCAAAACAGTTTATCTGACCTTTGATGACGGTCCGTCGCCATATACATCGGAAATTCTCGATATTCTCGATAAGTACGGTGTTAAGGCGACATTTTTTGTGGTAAACGGTAAATATAACAGCACGATGAAGGATATTGTGAAGCGCGGTCATTCTATTGGACTGCATACATATACACATAATTATTCAAAAATATATGCTTCGGACAGCGCATATTTTGATGATCTGCAGAAAATATCAGATGTCGTCAAAAAAGAGACAGGAACAGAAACCAGACTTATGCGTTTCCCGGGCGGAAGCAGCAATACAATCAGCAAAAAATATTCTGAGGGTATTATGACGAGACTGACAAAATCTGTTCTTGAAAAGGGATATGTTTATTTTGACTGGAACTGTTCAAACGGTGATGCCGACGGAGCCGATACCGTAGCAAAACAGCTCTCATTTTGCAGTAAATTTCCGAAAAATGCAAAAAATATAGTTTTACTTATGCACGATACAAAAAAGGTCACCATGGAAGCTTTACCGCATATAATAGAGTATTATAAAAGCTGTGGAATGGAGTTTGCCGCATTGACACCGTCAACAGAGATTGTAAATCATCCTGTTTTCAATTAAAAATATTTATTTTATACAAAAACTGCTTTTAAATGTAGCAAATTTGCACAAAGTTAAATCTCACAAAAATATTCTTTTTGGTTTTATGACTGAATTATTTGTTTTGGGTCAAAAGTCGGCGGATTTTCGTTGACGAAGAAAAGTTTTGTGGTATAATATATTAGTAACAAAGGTGTATCTATCTGTTATATAAATATTTTCATTTGGGAGAATGAGTTTATGTATACTAAAGACGTAGAAGTAAAAAATCAAGTTGGTTTGCACGCACGTCCAGCAACCTTCTTTATCCAGAAAGCCAATGAATTCAAATCATCAATTTGGGTTGAGAAGGAAGACAGAAGAGTAAACGCTAAGAGCCTTCTCGGCGTTCTTTCTCTCGGTATTATGGGCGGCACAACAATCCGTATCCTTGCAGGCGGTCCTGATGAGGAACAGGCTGTTGAAGAACTTGTTAAGCTTGTTGAATCAGGCTTCGCAGAATAATCTGAACTCAACTTGAGCACATCGTTCTTGCGGTGTGCTTTATTTTTTGTATTTATATGTTATAATATTTTCCGTAAAGGTCGGCATTCCGGACAAGCCACACACTGTAACGGCTGTGCTGCCCGGTCAGTCCATGCAAATTAACCTGTAAACTATTTGAACGGTGGTGAAATATGTGAACGAAAAACTGCATATTCTTCGAGAAAAAGCAATGAAATTACCTCTTACTCCCGGTGTTTATATTATGAAAAATAAGCAGGGCAAAATAATTTACATCGGTAAGGCAAAAAAACTTAAAAACCGTGTCAGCCAGTATTTCGGTTCACAGAATAAGCATCCCGTTAAAGTGCGTAAAATGGTTGAAAATGTGGATGATTTTGACTATATTCTCACTGATAGCGAATTTGAGGCGCTTGTGCTTGAGGCAAGTCTTATCAAACAAAATCAGCCAAAATACAATATTCTTTTAAAAGACGATAAGGGATATAGCTATATCAGGATTACAAATGAACCATACAGGAAAATCTCCGCCGTGTTGCAGAAGGATGATGAAACTGCCGAATATATAGGTCCGTTCACCAGTTCATATTCGGTAAAGCAGTCGGTTGACGAGGCAAATAAAATTTTCAGACTTCCGCAGTGTAACAAGTCATTTCCAAGGGATTTCAGGAAGGGAAGACCGTGTCTGAATTATCATATAAATCGCTGTATGGGAGTTTGTACCGGAAAAATATCAAAAGAAGAATATGATGAGGCTGTAAATGATGCTCTTGATTTTCTGAATGGGGATATATCGAAAATCATAAAGGAATTAAAGAAAAAAATGATAGCCTGTTCAGAAAATCTCGATTTTGAAAATGCAGGCAAGTTCCGTGACCGGATACGCGCGATTGAGAATATGCAGACAAAACAGAAGGTTGTAACCGAATCGGGAAATTCAATGGATGTTTTTGCCGTTACGGTAAATGAAACGGATATTTGTATCGCCGTTTTGCGATATGATAAGGGCAGACTTTGCGACAGTGAACACTTCTTCTTTGATTCGGAAAAAATGGTGGAGAATGTCCGCTGCAATTTCCTTATACAGTATTACGGCATGAACCGTTCAGTACCCGAAAAGATTTATGTTGATGAGGAGTTTGAGGATATGGAGCTTCTCAGACAGCATCTGACTTTGTTGAGAGGAAAAAAATGTACAATATCCGTTCCTCAGAGGGGTGACGGTCTCAAGCTTGTAAACATGTGCCGCGAAAATGCATACGAACAGCTTGCTCAAAAAAAAGGCAGGCAGGCGGTTGAGATAAAGGTTCTTGAGGAGTTGAAAAATATTCTCGGACTTGACAAAACTCCCGAGTATATTGAATCCTACGATATTTCCCATACGGGCGGAGAGGATAATGTGGCAGGAATGGTTGTTTTTAAAAACGGCAGACCGCTGAAAAGAGCCTACCGTACTTTCAACATAAAGTCATTTACAGGACAGGATGACTACGGCTCAATGCGGGAAGTTCTTTCCAGAAGATTTGACGAGTATTTCAAATTCAGGGAAATCAACTCCGAAGAGGGCTTCGGAAAACTGCCGGATCTTATTCTTCTTGACGGCGGCAAAGGACAGGTTAATGCCGTAAAAGAGGTTTTTGCAGAAAAAAATATAAATGTTCCGCTTTTCGGTATGGTCAAGGATTCAAAGCACAAAACCAGAGCGATAACAGGCGACGGCGGTGAAATCTCAATCAATTCCGCAAGAAGTGTTTTCACGCTTGTATCGGAAATTCAGGAGGAGGTTCACAGATTTTCTGTCAGCTTCCACCATAAAAAACATACGGCAAGAGGTCTTGAACTATCTCTGACCAAAATTGACGGGATAGGAGAGAAAAAAGCCGCAGAACTTTTCAGAAAATTCAGAACAGTAAAAAATATCAAAAATGCAAGCATTGAAGAGCTGGAGCAGGTCAGAGGAATAAACAGACAGCTTGCAGAAAAAATTTATGATTTTTATAATTCAGAGGAATAATATGATTGATACAATAATTTTTGATTTGGACGGAACTCTTCTCAATACTCTTGAGGATCTTCGTGACAGCGTGAATTATGCACTTAAAGAACAGTCTCTTCCGCACAGAACACTTGGTGAAATACGTTCGTTTGTGGGTAACGGAATAAAGTTGCTTGTAGAAAGAGCTGTTCCCGATGAGTTCAGGGGTACGGATGTTGAGAAAAAATGTTTTGATACCTTCTGTGTATATTATAAAGCACATATGGAAGATAAAACAGCTCCTTACGACGGGATAAACGAGATGCTGTCCACGGTTAAAAAAGCAGGATATAAAACGGCTATAGTAACGAATAAAGCGGATTTTGCAGCACAGGATTTGTGCAGAAGAATGTTCGGCGACAATATAGACCTTATTGTAGGAAGCACCGATGACAGACCAAATAAGCCTGCTCCCGACGGAGTTTTTTATGCCCTTGATAAGATGAACAGCAGTGTTGAGCATACGGTTTTTGTCGGCGACGCCGACACGGACATTCTCACGGCAAAAAATGCAGGACTTGTCTCAATCGGAGTTCTTTGGGGGTTCCGTGACAGAGAAATAATTGAAAATGAGGGTGCGGAATACATTGTTGAGACGGTAAAAGAGCTTGAAAACCTGCTTATACGACTGAAAAACGCGTAATTTTTCTATATTTTTCATAAAAAATTTGACAAACAGATATAAAAATGCGATAATAATATGTATTGAAAAAACGGAGTGAATTTATGAGAGTAATAACAGGCGAGGCGAGGGGAAGAAAACTTGTCACCCTTGAGGGCGATGATGTTCGCCCGACAACCGACAGAGTCAAGGAAAGTATTTTTAATATTATTCAGTTTGATGTCGAGGGTGCATATGTGCTTGACTTGTTTGCCGGTTCCGGACAGCTTGGCATAGAGGCTCTCAGCCGTGGTGCAAAGCACTGCACTTTTGTTGATTCTTCAGCGCGTTCAATTGAGGTTGTCAAGCAGAATTTGAAAACCGTCGGCTTTGAAAAGAGAGCATCCGTTTTTTGCGGTGACGGTAAAATGTATATAACGCTGAGCCGTGACAGGTTTGACATTGCTTTGCTTGATCCGCCGTACAATAAAAAAATAATTGACAGTGTTATTGAGGCGGTCTCAGAAAAAATGACCGATAACGGTATCATACTTTGCGAAAGTGAACTGAAAGAAATGCTACCCGAGTCGGCAGGAGAGTTTACAGTATATCGTGAGTATAAGTACGGTAAAATTAAAATTACCGCATACAGAAAGAATAAGTGAAAATATGAAAACTGTAATATGCCCGGGTAGTTTTGACCCGGTTACGAACGGACATCTCGATATTATCAGCCGAAGCTCAGCACTTTTTGATAAGGTTATCGTTGTTGTAATGAAAAATCCGTCAAAAACAAATTTTTGCTTTTCTCCTGAGGAGCGTGCAGAGCTTATCCGCAGATGTACCAAGGATTTTTCCAATGTTGAGGTTGATACCTATGAAGGCTTGTTGGCCGAATATGCACGGCTGAAGGGTGCGGTCGCCATTGTGAAGGGACTGCGTGCCGTGTCGGATTTTGAATATGAATTTCAGCAGGCGCAGATGAATAAAAAACTCAACAGTGAGCTTGAGACCATATTTATCAATACAAGAGTTGAAAATTTGTATCTGAGCTCAAGTGCGGTCAAACAGATTTGCGAATTAGGAGGGGACATAAGCCATTTTGTGCCCGAAATAATTTGTGAAGATATAGTAAAAAGAATTAAAATGAGGTGCGAGTAAATGACAATAGAAAACTTACTTGAAGAGATCGAAACAATACTTGAGGAAGGCAAAACAGTACCATTTACATCAAATCTTCTTGTTGATGCTCAGGCTATCAAAACTGCTATTGAGGACATCAGACTCAATATGCCCGAGGAGCTTATGCAGGCAAGAAAAATTGCTTCAGAGAGAAAAGAAATACTCACGGGTGCGCAGGATAATGCTGATAAGATTATCGAGCAGGCACATCTGAGAGCAAAAGAAATCATCTCGGAGGATGAAATCACAAGAGGTGCTGAGATGCAGGCTGAAGAAATTGTTCAGCAGGCCCGTCAGAAAGCAAACGAAATTATTGAACAGGCAAGAGCTTCCGCAACCGAGCTTACCGAGCAGGCAAGAAACTGGTCAAAGGATATGCGACAGAGCGCAAGCGAATATGTTGAAAGCATCGTAGCCGTTGCCGATGAAACTCTGACAAATTCCGTTAACGAAATCCGTCGCGCACGTCAGCATCTTAAAGCAGCTTCTCAGTCAAAAAGAGTAGACGAATAATTTAATATTATAAATTTTCACCTCGGCGCATATTTATTTATATAAAATGTGTTCGAGGTGTTAGTATATGTTCGTGTATTCGGTAAAGTCGGGCCATATCAAAACCGTCTTTCTTGTAATGTTTGCGGTGATAACCGTCATTTCTCTGGCGGTACTGTCAAAAGAAAGCAGCAGTACATCGGCGGACGGTGAGCAGGTTTTTACTGCTGCTGATAATACTCAAAGACTTTCATTCATTTCAAATTACGGATGGGAGGTCGATGAGGAGGCTGTTGAGGTGAAAGAGGTTGTTATACCTGAGGAGCTTGATGATACATATACGGCATATAATGAAATTCAGAAGTCACAGGGGTTTGATCTGACGCTTTATGCTGGAAGAAGAGTTAAACGCTGGACTTATATAATAAATAATTATGAGGGATACGAGAACCGTGACTGTATCCGTATAAACATCCTTGTCTGTGACGATATCATTATCGGCGGAGATGTTTGTTCGGTTGAACTTGACGGATTTATGCACGGGTTTTCTCCGTCGTGACAATTAATATGGAAAGACTTGACAAATTACTTGCATCCCAGGGCTCGTTATCCCGCCGAGATGTAAAGGAAATGATTAAAAATGGCAGAATATCACTTAACGGTACGGTTGTTAAAGACAGTGCCATCAAAATCGACGAAAACAACGACACCTTGATGATGGACGGTGTTGAGATTGTATTAAAAAAGCATATTTATATAATGATGAATAAGCCTCAGGGTGTGGTTTCAGCAAGTGAGGGCGAAAAGGAAAAAACAGTGGTTGATCTTGTCCCCGAAAATCTGTATCGCAAGGGACTTTTTCCTGCCGGCAGGCTTGATAAGGACACAACGGGGTTTGTACTGCTGACAGATGACGGTGATTTTGCCCACAGGATTTTGTCGCCCAAAAAGCATATATTCAAAACCTATATAGCAACTCTCGAGCACCCGCTTACAGACGAGGCGGAGACTATGCTCGAAAACGGCATAACCCTTGCAGACGGGACACAGCTTAAAGAGGCACGTGTTGAAATCATCGGCGCGGACAAGTCTGTTGTAAAGATAATGATATGCGAGGGTAAATACCATCAGGTGAAAAGAATGTTTGCCGCAACAGGTAATAAGGTGATGTCATTGCACAGGTCAAGGATGGGCGGACTTTCCCTTGATGAGACTCTTTCGCCCGGGGAGTGTCGCGAAATCACGGCAGAAGAGCTGAAAAAAATCGTCGGTTAAAATATATTAGTCATTTTTAACAAAGAAAAATCAAGTTAAAAAACGTCTAAAATGCGTGTATTTACCAAAAAATTTTTGTTTTTTTGTGTAAAATGTTTGAAAAAAAGCAAAAAATATCAAAATTTTACTTGCCAAAATCTCTTTTATTGTGTAAAATACATAGTGTTGCAATAGTGAATTTGTATAAAGGGTGGTTATAACAATGTCAAACAGATTGTTTCAAGGCATCGTTCATCAGATGACGGAGGTTATTGAACGCGCATTTGGTGTAATTGATGAGACCGGCACTGTTATTTCGTGCAGCGAGTTGGGACGCATCGGCGAGGTGCAGTCAAACGCTGTGTCTGAAGTTCTTTTATCTTCTGAAAATAAAGTGGTGGACGGATATACTTACAAAGCCTTCGGCGGACATATGCATCCTGAATATGCGGTGTTTGTTGAAGGAGAGGATGAGATTGCTGACAGATATGTGGGTGTACTTTCTGTTTCTCTTTCCACAATCAAACAATATTATGACGAAAAATACGACCGCGGTAATTTTATAAAGAATGTTATTCTTGACAATATCCTTCCGGGCGATATTTATATTAAAGCGAGAGAGCTTCATTTCAGTAATGATGTTACGAGAGTAGTTCTTCTTATAAGAATTACGGATAAAAACGATGTTTCTGTTTTTGATGTTATTCAGGATCTTTTCCCGGATAAGTCAAAAGATTTTGTTATCAATATCAATGAAACCGATATTGCACTTGTCAAGGAAGTTAAGAGCAATATTGAAACAAAAGATCTTGAAAAGCTTGCCCGTTCAATTGCAGACTCACTCGGAACAGAGTACTATACTCATGTTCTTGTCGGTATCGGTACGGCGATTGACAGCATAAAAGATCTTGCACGCTCATTCCGTGAGGCCCAGGTTTCACTTGAGGTTGGTAAGGTGTTTGATACCGAGAAAACAATTGTAAGCTATGATAATCTCGGCATTGCAAGACTCATTTATCAGCTTCCCACAACTCTTTGCGAAATGTTTCTCCGCGAAATCTTTAAGCGAGGTTCAATCGAAAGCCTTGATCATGAGACTCTTTTCACTATACAGAAATTCTTTGAAAACAACCTTAATGTATCTGAGACATCAAGAAAACTCTTCGTTCACAGAAACACGCTTGTCTACCGACTTGAAAAAATCAAGAAGCTTACAGGACTTGATCTTCGTGAATTTGATGATGCAATCGTCTTTAAAGTCGCTCTTATGGTTAAGAAGTATCTTGATGCAAATCCGATCAAATACTAAAGGATATTCACAATTTATAGCGGGGCAGCACCTCGCTATATTTTTTGTTTAAATATAATAATATCAGCGTATAATTTTGTGCAAAGTGACGATAAATGTAAACATTTATTAAAACCCCTTACAAACACAACATTTTGTGGTATAATAGAAACCAACAATGACTATTATGTGTTATTGTTTCTAATTTTCGGCAAATTTCGTCAACTATTACATAAAGGATAAGGTGCATATTGTGATTGAATTCAAACATGTTTCAAAAACATATGAAAACGGTACGAATGCTCTGCGTGATGTTTCAATAAAAATTGAAGATGGTGAATTTGTATTTATCGTCGGCTCATCGGGTGCGGGCAAAAGTACCTTTTTGAAAATTATAATGCGTGAACAGGTCGCAAACAGCGGCTCTGTAATTATTAACAACTATAATCTTAACAAATTAAAGAAAAAGGATATTCCGAAATTCCGCAGAACAATGGGAATTGTTTTTCAGGATTTCCGTCTTATTCCCAATATGACAGTATATGATAACGTGGCATTTGCTATGCGTGTTATCGGTGCAAAGGAAAAGGATATCCGCAAGAGAGTTCCTTATGTCCTCAGTCTTGTGGGCCTTACCTCAAAGGCAAGACAGCTTCCGACACAGCTTTCCGGCGGTGAGCAGCAAAGAGTTGCTCTTGCACGTGCTCTCGTCAATAATGCAGGAATTATTATTGCGGATGAGCCGACGGGTAATATCGACCCTGAAATGTCATACGAGATTGTTGACTTGCTTAATCATATCAATGCTAACGGAACAACGGTTGTTATGGTAACACATGAGCACGAGCTTGTGCGACGCTTTAATCACCGAGTTATAACTATAAATCAGGGTGAGGTTGTTTCGGATACGGGTGCAAAACCCGCTGTTGCCGAAGCTATTGCCGCAAATGAAGAAACTATATATTATGAAACACAGGCCGAGCTTAAAGAGGCTGTGGAGCAGGAACTTCAGGAAACTGTTGACCATATGCGTGAAGAAGTAATCAGTTCGCTTCTTGAGCTTGATGAAGAGGATAACACCTCTCCGTCATTCTACGCACAGCCCAACAGCGATGAAGAGCTTGAGGATTTTATGAAAACTTACGGTGTGGATAATTCTGACATTACATCGCAGGAAGTCGATTACTCCGCATATCTTGATGATAAGAACGGAGGTGACGCTCAGTGAAAGGTGCAAGCTTAGGTTATCTTACAAAAGAAGGATTTCGTAATGTCTGGGTTAACAGACTGATGTCATTGGCGTCAATTACCGTGCTTATGGCCTGTCTTGTCATCATCGGTCTCGGTTCAATGCTTTTCTTCAATATCAATGCTCTCCTTGATAAAATCGAAAGTCAGAACGTCATAATGGTTTATATTGAAGACGGAACAACGGACGCGGAAATCGAAAAGATGAGTCAGGAAATATACTCGCTCGGAAACATTCAGGATTGTATCTTTGTTTCAAAGGAAGAAGCCTTTGAAAACAGCAAGGAAGAAATGGGTGCCGATGCTGCTCTGCTCGAGGGAATGGAAAACCCGATGCCCGACGGATATAAAGTTGTTGTTGAGGATATGACCCTTTTCAAGCAGACGGTTTCCGGTCTGAACGGACTCGATAATATCGAATTAGTCCGTGAGAACAGCGATATAGCGGATAAACTTATTGATATACGCCACGCAGTTACGGTTGTAATTGCAGGTATGGTTATACTCCTCTTTGTCGTTTCTCTGTTTATAATTGCGAATACAATCAGAATCACAATGTTCTCAAGAAAACTTGAAATAAGTATTATGAAAGCGGTCGGAGCTACCAACTGGTTCATACGCTGGCCGTTTATGGTCGAGGGCGTGATAATCGGTGTTATTTCAAGCATCGTATCATTCGGAGTGCTCGCAGGACTTTATCAGGGTGTCTCATATGTGTTCAGCGATTTGATGATGTTGTTTGAACCCGTTGCATTCGGTCAGTATGCAGGGTACATTCTTCTTATCTTTGCGGTAATCGGTATTTTCACCGGTTCTGTCGGAAGCCTTATTTCTATGGGCAGATATCTTAAGGAACAGGGGAGTGTTGTAAGTGAAGATTAGTTTTAAAATACTCTCAACAGTTCTCGCTTTTGTTCTTATTTTCAGCGCAACCGTGATGCCCTCGTCGGCAAAAACTCTTGCTGAAATTGAAGCTGAAATAGAACAATATGAAAAAGAACTTGCCGATATCAATCAAAGCCAGGCTAATGCAGAGAAAAAACTTGAACAGCTTCAGGAACAGAGCCGTGCAATAGACGAAAAAATCCTGCTTCTTGAAAAAGAAATGGCTCCGATTCAGAAAAAGATTGATGAGCTCACAAAAGAGATAAATGAGTTTGAAAAACGTATCGGTGTTCTTGAAGATGAGATTGATGATGTCAATGCTCAGATGGATGAGCAGAACAAAGAGATTGACGATACTCAGGAGCTTCTTAAAAAGCGATTGAGAGCTACATACATGGCAGGCGAAACCTCCGAGCTTGAAATCTTTCTCAGCGCAACCGATTTTTCCGATTTCCTTGCAAGATCGGAATTTCTCCGTCAGGTCGCAAAACACGATACATCAATAATCACCAGTCTGGAAGAGCAGATTGAAGAGCTCAATCGTATGCTATCCGACCTTAACGCAAAAAAGGCGGAAATTGATGAAAAGAAGGTTGCTGTCGTTGAAAAACGTTCCGAGCATGAGGCGGAAATGGCTATTCTTGATGTTAAAATGGATGAGCTTGAATCGTCTCTTGCCAAGAACGAATCAAATATCAGAAAACAGAACGAGATTATCGGTTCATATAACGAAGACAGTGCGTATTATAAGAAATTGATGGCACAGGCAGAAAAGGAATATGCCGATTTTGCAAATTCTATGGACAAGGAAATTGCAAACAACGGCTCAACCGGTAACGGTGTTGTTGACAACGGCAATGTTAACCATAAGTTCAGAGTTTCATCAAAGGGTGTAATCTCTCCGTTGCAGGAATCAACAACATATTATTCCTGCGGATATGCCGAACACTCTTCAAGAGGTACAGCTTCGGTTGACCTTTGTGCTCCGGCAAACCGTGTTATCAACGGCAAAACATATTATACAACCAAGGGTGCAAAGGTTTATGCAATTGCATCAGGTACTGTTACAAAATCATCCTATCTTGCTTCAAGCTCCGGAAACTATATCAATATTGACCACGGTAACGGTTTGAGCTCACTTTATGCTCATCTTGATTCGAGATATGTAAGCGTAGGAAATTCGGTTGTTCAGGGACAGGTAATCGGACTTGCAGGCAATACGGGTAACTGCTGGCCGCGTCCTACTGCGGCAAACCCCGTCGCCGGTTCGCATCTTCACTTCGAGATGCGACTTAACGGTAACCGTGTGAATCCGGAAAACTATCTTCCTTATCCACTTGTGTAAATTACAGTAAAGGTTGATGCAGGATGAATAAAAAAATTTCATTGGGCCTTGCAATTTCGCTTGTTTTCCTTGCTGTAGCATTAGCTGTGACCGTAACGATGATGGTGTCGATGAAGGTTTATAACGGTATTGTTAAGGACGTTGCCGAGCGTTCGGGAATTCATTCCACCGTTTCCGATATAGATGACCTTGTACGTCAGCATTATTTCGGAGAGCTTAACGAAAATTTGCTCAAAACAATGATTTCGGACGGATACATTGAAGGAATCGGTGACAGATACAGCTATTATATGACATCGGCTCAATATGCTGAGTATAAGGAAGAGGAAAAAGGCAATAAAAGTGGTATCGGTGTAATTGCGGTTTATGATAGCCAAAATAACAATATCTACATTTCGGAAGTCTCCGAGGGTTCTCCCGCACAGCTCCAGGGTATCGCAAAGGGTGACGTGATTACCGCAGTGGATTCTGTCAGGGTAACCGCTTCAAATTACGAAGAACTGCTTGCTAAACTTGACGGCGAAAAGCTGACAAACGTTCAGGTTGATTTCATTCATGACGGTGTCAGCAACACAGTCTCCGTTGCTCGCGGATATGAGGCTCAGACGGTGTACTACAGTATAAATAATAATGTGGGCTATATAAAGATCACTGCATTTTACAGCACAACGGCACAACAGTTGACTGAAGCACTGGATTATATGAGCGATAAAGGTGTCGCTTCGGTAATATTTGATGTGCGAAATAACGACACGGGTCTTATTTCAAATGTCGTAGAATGTATTGATATTCTCGTTCCGATAGCGGCAGAGGGAACAACTGCTCTTGCAACTGCTGTCGATAAAGACGGAAAGGTTATAGAAACCTTCACATCTGATTCCGACAGCTCGAGTTTTGCGATGTCCGTTCTCGTTAACGGAAAAACATCCGGAGCGGCAGAACTTTTTGCCTGTGATCTTCGCGATTTCGGTATGGCTCAGTTGGTTGGCGATAAGACCGCAGGAAACGGCACGATGCAAAAGGTTTTTGAGCTTGATGACGGCAGCGCCATCGCTCTGACTGTGGCAAAAATCATCCCCTATAAGAGCGAAAGCTTTAACAGTACGGGACTTGAGCCCGACTATCCTGTTGAATTGACTGCGGAACAGTATTCTCGTCTTGAAATGCTCTCATTTGAAGAAGACGCACAATATAAAAAAGCACTTTCTCTTATGGGCAGTTGATAAATAATTGATAATCCCTTCGCATAATATAGTGTGGAGGGATTTTTTATGTTCTGTGCATTGCGTATATACGAGAAAAATAAAACCATTGCCGATAAACTTTTCGGCTTTATGCTTAAGAATGAATATAAGGTTACAACTGTTCCTGTTTATAAGGCTGCACCCTTCTTTCTGCTTGATGTAACTGTGCATAAGAAATACCCGGATGCGGAGAACATTATTTCCCGAGTCGGAAAATGTGCATTGCGTCTGGTCACGTCTTCTCGCGACAGATTACAGGGTACGGACGGGATAGGATTTTTTGAAAGCAACTTACTGTATGACAAGGTTATAAAAAATACATTTATAAAAATTCTTGAAAATAATTTTGCAATGTTACCGACGGATTTATGTGTGATTGACACCGAGGGAAAAAATAAAGACTTTGTTATATCAGTCTGTAAATTTGCCGCCACATTATCGGTGGTGACCGAAAATAAAACCGATTATTTATCTGTTTGCGATGAAATCACGGAGCTTACCGGTATTTGTCCTGTGCTGAAAAACAAAGTGGAGAACGAGAATGTCTGTATAAATACAGATGAAAATAAAATAACTGTCATAAATCAGGATGACCGAACGGATATTCTGAAGGGAGATAAAATTATAATGCCTGATATTTATGCCAAAATCATTCCGGAAGGAGTTCCCGAGCTTGAATTTTATTCTGCTTTGTATGAACTCTGCGGAGTGTTCGCATTGGGCGATTGCGTTTTTGAATATATTACTGTCAATAATGAAAAAAAGCGTGTTGCGGATGTTCATTTTACTTGACACAGAGCTTTTTATCTAATATAATATACTTTAATTGGGGCAGTGCGGACTGCTTGTTTCGTTGTGTCCAAATCCGAATATAAAGGAGTTTTTTAAAATGGCAGAAACATTACTTACAATAGAAGGTCTCAGAGAGCTTGAAGCTGAACTTGACGAGTTAAAGGTCAACGGCAGAAAAGAAGCTGCAGAGAAAATCAAAATCGCAAAATCATACGGTGACTTGTCAGAAAACAGTGAATATGACGAGGCGATGAACGATCAGGCAAAGCTCGAAGCACGTATCAGTGAGATTGAGCATATTCTTAAAACTGCAAAGGTTCTTGATGTTGAATCACTCAGCAATGAAAACGTTCACATCGGATCAACGGTTAAACTTACAGATAAAAAGAAAAAGACCTACACATATACAATTGTAGGTTTCGCCCAGGCTGATCCTGCTGTCGGAAAGATTTCTGACGAATCACCTGTAGGTAAAGCGCTTATCGGCCATAAAAAAGGCGACAAGGTGACAGTCGAAGTGCCGAGCGGTACTCTTGAATTTAAAATTACTGAAATCTCAAGATAAGGTGAATAAAATGGCAGATAACATTAAGCAGACTCAGCCCGAGGTTGATATGGGCGAACAGCAAAAAATCCGTCTTGAAAAGCTCAGAGCCTTGCAGGATGAGGGCAAAGATCCTTTTGTGATTACGAAATATGATCAGACACACCACAGTGCAGATATTAAGGATGACTATGACAACCTTGAGGGTATAACGGTACGTGTCGCAGGCCGTATGATGTCAAAGAGAGTTATGGGTAAGGCATCGTTCTGCAATATTCAGGACCTTAAAGGCAACATACAGTCTTATGTTGCACGAGACAGCATCGGTGAAGAAGAATATAAGGGCTTTAAAAAGCTTGATATCGGAGATATTATCGGTATTGAAGGCTATGTTTTCAAGACAAAGACCGGTGAAATATCAATTCATGCAACAGCGGTTACGCTTCTTTCAAAGAGTCTTCAGATTCTTCCCGAAAAATTTCACGGTCTTACAAATACCGATATGAGATATCGTCAGCGCTATATTGACCTTATTATGAATCAGGAGTCCAAGCAGACGCTTATCAATCGTTCAAAAATTATCAGCGCAATCCGTAAGTATCTTGACGGTGAGGGCTTTATGGAAGTTGAAACTCCTATGCTTGTTTACAATGCGGGAGGAGCCGCGGCAAGACCATTTGAGACACACTTCAATGCTCTTGATACCGATATTAAGCTTCGCATATCGCTTGAACTTTACTTAAAGCGTCTTATCGTTGGCGGTATGGAAAAGGTGTATGAAATCGGCAGAGTTTTCCGAAACGAAGGACTTGATACGCGTCATAATCCGGAATTTACTCTTATGGAGCTTTACCAGGCTTATACAGATTATCACGGTATGATGGATCTTACCGAAAATCTTTACCGTTTTGTTGCTCAGGAGGTTCTCGGAACAACAAAAATTACATTCAATGGTATTGAAATGGATCTCGGCAAGCCGTTTGAAAGAATTACAATGCTTGATGCGGTTAAGAAGTATTCCGGCGTTGATTTTAATGAAATTCATTCAACTGAAGAGGCTCATGCAGTTGCGAAAGAGTATCATGTAGAGTTCGAAAAACATCATAAAAAGGGTGACATTCTCAATCTTTTCTTTGAAGAATTTGTTGAAGAACATCTTGTTCAGCCGACCTTTGTTATGGATCATCCGATTGAGATTTCACCGCTTACAAAGAAAAAGCCTGAAGACCCCGATTATGTTGAACGTTTTGAATTCTTTATGAATGGTTGGGAGATGGCCAACGCATATTCCGAGCTTAACGACCCCATTGACCAGAGAGAGCGCTTCAAGGCTCAGGAGGAGCTTCTCGCTCTCGGAGATGAGGAGGCTAACACAACAGATGAGGACTTCCTCTATGCACTTGAACTCGGTATGCCGCCAACGGGAGGCATCGGATTTGGTATCGACCGTATGACAATGCTGCTTACCGACAGCCAGGCAATCCGTGATGTAATCCTCTTCCCCACAATGAAGCCCATCGATTAAGAAAAATTACTATTTGCAAGGGATTCGCGGTGTGCTCAATTGAATTTACCCACGATTTACCCGTTATGACAAATTAAAGAAAGGCTATACATTTTAAACCCCGTTTTTGCAATTTGCAGAGACGGGGTGTTTGCTTTTTTATAGCCATATTTTGTTTTCTTGCAAAAACGCAGGGAAAATCTGCAATTTTGCTATTTACTTGCTATTGAAAACGGGTTATGATAAAATTAAAATAAGATATATTTCTTTTTTAGGCGAATAGGAGCTGTGTTATGAAAATACTTATCTGTGATGACGAAGTCAGATATATAAATGACCTGCGCAGGTATATTGAGGAATATATGAAAAACCACGGTATCGCCTGTGAGATTGATACAACTACCGTGCCCAATGAAATAACAGATAATAATGTCGTTTATGATTTAGTGTTTCTTGATATAAGAATGCCGAATTTTGACGGAATTGACCTCGCCTATGAGCTGAAAGAACGAAACAGCAAGGTTGTTATATTTTTTGTTACTGCGTTCAATGAATATCAGGATGCAGCAATGGATTTACAGGTTTTCCGATTCTTTGAGAAGCCCTTTGATGCAAAACGATTATTTTCCAGTCTTGACAAAGCTATGGAATATATTGACGGCTCATATGTTGAAGTGTTTGTATATAACAATAAGGAACACAAGAGAATTCTTGTCGATGATATAGTTTATATTGAAAACAGAAGCAGAAAAACGCATATCTACACACAGAAAAGTGAAATGATTGTCCGTGATTCTATTGACGAGTGGACAGAAAAATTGCCTACAACCTTCTTTTTCCGTGTTCATAAATCCTTTCTCGTTAACCTTCATTATGTTACAAAGTACAGTTATGAGGAGCTTTATCTTAACGAAAATATAAGAATCCCTGTTGCCACAAGAAAGCAGGCGGATTTTCATAAGGCCTGGTTCAGATATCTGAAAAGGAGATAGAGAATGTTTTTAGCTTTTTCATTTGCTTATTTAACAGAGTTTATATCAGCACATATTTTGTTTTCTTCAGCTGCAGAAAAGAAATATAAATCAGGAAAATGCTTTTTAATAGGAGCAATTTTATTCGGAATAAGCATAATTATATGTTTTGTTGTCAGAAAGTTTACCTGGATTAATTTGATTATATACCTTATAATTGATATTTTATATGCTTATCTATGCTTTGATATGGGGATAAAAAAATCCATATTATACGGAACAATAGTTACACTTATAGGTGTAATATGGGAGGTGTTTGTTGAAATAACGCTGTTATCAGTAACAGGTGCTGATTCCGAAGAATTACTGACAAGTGTGCTCGCTGTATCGATATGTTCTTATATAAGTAAAATGCTTTTGTTTATATCAGTATTGATTTTGTCAAGATTTGTCGCAAAAAATGATGCAGTAAAACTACCGGTGTCTGTCACTATCTATCCGATTGTGCTGATTATTGTCCTTTTAGCCTTTTGGGAGGTGTGTGAGAAATGTCAAGTGAACTCAACAGGGCAGCTTGCACTGGCAATTACCGCTGCAGGTCTTATTATTCCGACGGTGCTTTTCTTTTTGATTTACCAAAGAAATATTGAAAGAGAAAACGAATTGTTCTGTTTGAAAAAAGAAATGGATAAAATTGAAACGGAAAAGAGTTATTACGATATTCTCGATAAGCAAAATCAGAACTTAAGAATATATGTCCATGATACTAAAAAACATCTTGCCGCAATAAAAAGTCTGAATACGGATCCGCAAATTGAGAAATATCTCAATAAAATAACTGAAAATCTTGCTACATACAGCAAAGTCAGTCGCAGCGGTAATCACTCGTTTGATGTTATCATCAACAGATATGTTACGGAATGTGCAATCAAAAAGCTTAACTTTACGTTTGATACAAGACTTAAAAATCTGGAATATATTGAGAATTATGACCTTGTGACCATACTCGGAAATCTGCTTGATAATGCCCTGGAATCTGCGGAGCAGTCACAAAACCGAGAAATTACTCTTTCAACGGATTGCAGAAACGGTTATGATGTTTTGATTATTACAAACAGTTGTGATATTGAACCAAAATCTCTGAATAATAAGCTGATTACAACAAAAGCTGACAAAAAGCTCCACGGTATCGGACTTAAAAGTGTTGCAAAAACATTATTAAAGTATAACGGAGATTTCGACTGGGATTATGATGAGCAAAATAAAATTTTTACGGCAACCGTTATGATGTCGGAGGTAAAATAATATGATTTATATTGTCGGTTTAGCAACTTCATATTTTGTTGAAGCTCTGTCGTCCTATATATTATTTTCACACGTCGGTGAAAAAAGGTTTAAATCCGTATATTGCTTTCTGATTGGCACAGGTCTGCATTCCCTCGGCATGTTTATCAATTTGTTGGGCAAGAATAAGATATGGATAAATTTAATTGCCTTTTTGATCATTACCGTTATATTCGGTATGCTTGCATTTAAAATCAATTTTAATATGGTTTGCTTATACTCTGTATTTATTGTTGCTATTTGTACATTCTGCGAAATGTATATGGAAATGCTCATTACCTCTGTTACGGATATGCAAATGCAAAGCTATCTGACGAGCGATATGGTAATGGTTGCGTTAGTTATATTCGGTAAAGGGTTTTATTTAATCAGCATACTGCTGATGTCAAGACTCATAAAACGGGAAAACCGTGTTAAATTACCCTTGGTTATGTTTCTTTACCCCATTTCTGCTTTTTTATCCTTTGCAGTCATCTGGTATGTGTGCAGATATTGCAATGTCAATTCTTACGGCAAGCTTGTTCTGTCAACAGTTATGATGCTGCTTTTTGCTGTGGTTGTATTTCTGCTTTTTTCTTACCAGAAAGGTATTGAGAGAGAAAGCAAACTGCTTGAACTCAAAACACAAATTGAAAAATCAGAAACGGAAAAAACATATTACAGCATCATTGAAAAGCAAAATGATAATCTTATTTCTTATGCAGACGATACGCAAAAGCATCTTAAAGCAATAAAAATGCTTAATTCCGATCCGCAGATTGATGAATACATCAATAAGATGCTTGCAAGTCTGGATGAATACGGTAAATAAAAATCACCCTCGTTTCCTTATGGCGACGAGGGTTTTGCTTTATTCAATTATAAATAAATCGCCGGGCAAACAGTCAAAAATTTTGCACAGCTTTTCTATGGTTTCAAGCTGTAAGCCGGTTAATGTGTTATCGCAGAGCTTGTTGACGGTTTTATATGTCGTCTGCATTTCCTTTACCAGCCAATATCTTGTTTTACCTTTTTTATCAAGTAAATTCTGAATATTCATTTTAATCATAATATATCACCTAATAAATTGTAACATTAGTATATCTGAAATATAATCAACCAAACGGTAGTGTACCAAGTGGTTGACTATTTTGCTTTTCTGTGATAATATGTCTTTAGAGGTAAAAGATGCACTTTTTTAAGGATTGTCCGGCCGAAAAGTGAGGTGAACTCGTTAAGGAAAAATTTTTATTGTTTTCCTGCAATTTTACTTATTTTTTCTGCAGTTTTGCAGGGGATATTTTATTGAAAACGATAATTTGATATAATCGATTCAAAGAGAAATCAGATTATATATGAGGAGGAAATTATTATGAAGAACAAAGTAAAAAGTCTGATAAGCATCTTACTTTCTTTGACTATTCTTATGGTTTCTGTTCCTGCTGTTTCACTTTTCTCCTTTGCGGAGGAAATCGAGGCAGGTGACGACCTGGAAGAATTTTCCGAGGATGTAACAAATCTTATCAGAGATGCCGGGTTAACAACTGATGAAAATGACTTGTATGTGTCCGCGGCTTCCGATACCGATGAAGCCGATACAAGTTATGAGTATCAGACGGCAAGACTTATTGTTAAGTCAAAAAAGAAAATCGACAAGCTCAATGCCGTTGCCGTTGCAGACGGCTATGAGGATCTTCACATTTTGCAGTTTGCAACACCCGAGGATGCTCAGAAGGCTTGCGAATACTATCTTACATTGGATTATGTCGAATACGCTCAGCCCGACGGGATAGTTGAAGCTGCCGATTATGAGGTAGTGAATGAAACACAGTCTATTGAAGATATCATTGCAGAGAAACCCGATCTTGAAAAGCCTGCAATTCAGGTAGGTATCAAAGCTCTTAAAGAATTTCTTGTGTCATCTGGCATTACGTTTACGAGAAAAATTGAGGTCGCCGTTGTTGATACGGGTGTGGAATCCACTCACAGTCTTCTGAAAGATCGTGTTGAACCTACAGGAAAGAATTTTTCTTCAAACGGAGCTGCAAATTCTTCTGAGGACAATAACGGTCACGGAACTCACGTTGCCGGTATTGTTGCGGTGAACTCTCTTTCAAATGTAAAAATCAGACCGTATAAGGTTCTTGACGGTGCAGGAAGAGGAACGGATATTCAGATAGTCCTCGGCGTTGAGGCGGCAATATCCGACGGCGTTGAGGTTATAAATATGAGCCTCGGAAGAAGAGGAACAAACAGAGCCTTGCACGACTCCGTAAAAAAAGCAGTTGCAAAAAACATTGCCGTTGTTGTTTCGTCGGGTAATGATTTTGCAAATCTGGACAACATCAAATATTCACCTGCAAGCTTTCCGGAATGTATCACGGTTATCGCTCACGGTGCAAACTGCACGGGAAATACTTTTTCAAACTACGGTGCAGTATGCGATATAGCGGCACCCGGTGTGAATATTTACAGCTCTTATCTCAGAAATACATACAGAAATATGACGGGTACATCAATGGCAGCACCTCTCGTAGCCGCCGCGGTAACTTACGTTATACTCAGCTATCCCGGTATTACTCCGGATGAAATCAGCGAAACCTTAAAAATGCATGCTATTCCCGAGGCTAATGCCTCATATTCAACCGCAATGTGTCTGTATATGGAGTTCATTACTCGCAGTGTGGATAAATTGTCTGCTCCCATATTCAGCATAGAGAGCAAAGAGTTTGACATTCCGTTCATGCTGACTCTTTCATCGTCCGATGAAAATGTAACGATATACTATACAAGGTCTGAATTCAGTGAAGGGTATTACGAGAAATATACAGAGCCTATTCCCATCAGAAACAGTACAACTGTCAAGGCTTATGCATATCGAAAGGGTGCAGTGATGAGTGAATTTGTTTCACATACATATTCCAAGCTGTTCCCCAACGAAGACTCCAAATACGCCATAGATGAAAACGGAACAATTATCGAATATGTAGGACAGGATACCGAACTTTTTGTTCCCGAGGTAATTCAGGGAATACAGGTAAAGGCTATCGGTGAAGAAGCATTCCGTCAGAATAAAACAGTTGAGTTTATCGTATTACCCGAATCTGTTAAGATTATCGGTGAAAAGGCCTTTGCCGAGTCCGAAAAGCTCAGACAGGTTCGTGCAACGGGTGTGGAGACGATTGACACATCGGCATTTATGCTTTGTGAATCACTTGAAAGCATTGAAGGAAATAACATTAAAAACATAGGCTCTTATGCTTTTTACGGCTGTCCAGTACTCAAATATATTGATTTCTCCAAAGCGGAAAAAATCGAAAGCTGTGCTTTTGAAAGTGCGTTGAGCATTACAAGCGTTGTTTCAGATACATTGAGTGATGTCAGCGGTACGGCATTCAGAGAGTCGGGAATAAGAATCGTGGATGTTCCGAATATGAAGAAAATTGACGTGTCAACATTTTACGGATGTGAGCTGCTTGAAAAGGTAAATGCTCCTCTTGTTACAGCAATAAACAACGACGCGTTCAACGGATGCTCGGCTCTTATTGAAATCAACGCGGAAAATCTCGAAAGCGTTGGTCGCTACAGCTTCCTGAATTGCAGTTCACTTGAAGAAATCAATTTCCCGAAGCTTAAAGATTTCGGCGGTTTAGGACTTGAAACAAGCGATTGGGGATGCTTCAAAAACTGTGAAAGTCTTAAAAAGGTCAATTTACCGTCAGCAACCGTTCTCACGGGCTCGACATTTGACGGCTGTTCATCTCTCGAAGAAATTTCCTTGCCTAAGGCTACGGTAATACCGATAAGTCTTTTCAGAAACTGTACCGCCCTCAAAAAAGCGGATCTGCCGTCGGCTACCGAAATTTATTCACGTGCATTCGACGGTTGCACCAGTTTAAAGGAAATCGAATTGCCGTCTGTTAAAACTGTCAGAACAAGTGCATTTTATGGCAATAATATTGAAAGACTTATTCTTCCCGTTGTTGAAACTGTTGCCGATTTGCCATCTGGGGCTATGGTTGCAATCGGCTCCAAGGCTCGCACTATAGACAATCCGAATGCTTTCAGCAGCGGCTCGGATATAACAATTTACGGCACTGTTAATACAAAGGCTTACGAGTGGGCAGAAACATATAAAATTCCCTTTAAAGAGATAAATCAGAATAATGCGATTCATATGAATCTCCCCCATGAGTTTGATCAGGACAGAGAAACAGCACTTGAAGTCGGTGTTATGGGATTTAACCGTACTTATCAGTGGTACGGAAACAGTCGTGCAGACAACACGACGGGTACTGAGATTGAGGGCGCTGTTGATAAAACCTTTAATCCCGTAAAATATGACGAGTACCCGTACTATTATTGTGTTGTGACAAGCAAGGATAATTCATATCCTGCCGTTGAAATACGAACCGGTGTAGCTAAGAATATACATACACATATAAAGGTGGAAATTCCACGTGTTGAACCGACTTGTGTAACGACCGGTCTCACTGCCGGAACAGAGTGTTCGCAATGCGGCAGAATTATCACACCGCAGGAAGAAATACAGACAATTCCCCATGAGTACAACGGTGTTGTAACAGCTCCGACCTGTACGGAAGAGGGTTATACCACATATACATGTAATTGCGGCAGAAACTATATCGACGATTACGTTTCCGCAAAGGGACATACGGTAAGAGAATACGGGAAAGTTCTGGAAGCCCCGAATTGTACGGAGGAGGGCAGCAAGGACAGTATTGATTATTGTGTTGCCTGTAACTGTGTCCTTGAACGAAAGGTTATAACAATGCCGGCTCTCGGACATACTCCCGGTAAAGCAGTTGAAGAGAACCTTGTGACACCCACCTGTGAGGAAACGGGCTCAAAGGATATCGTCATCTGTTGTTCACACTGCAAGGAGGAAATCAGTCGTGAAACAGTAACTCTGGAAATGCTTGGCCACAGCGATGATGACGGTGACGGCTATTGCGACGGATGCGATAAGCTCCTCGATGTAACGGTTGAATGTGACCATAGCTGTCACAAGGGCGGTATTTCAGGATTTTTCTGGAAAATCACGCTTTTCTTCAGCAAGCTTTTCGGCACTAACAGAGTTTGCGAATGCGGAGTGGCGCATTATTGATACTGCCGAAATAAAAAGTGCGTTATTATTAGAATTGGAGATGAGATTTATGCGGAAAATTCATAAATTTTTATCAGTTATTCTGACAATTGTGATGACATTATCCGTTACTCCTGTTACTGCAAGTGCTGCAGGAGGTGCTTGCGGAGCGAATTTGAAGTGGAATTATAATACTTCTACATATATTCTTACAATCACAGGTACGGGCGACATGGCTAATTACAGCTATACAAATCGTCCTTGGGAAACCTATGAGGATAAAATTAAAGAGGTTGTTATTGCAGACGGGGTAACGTCAATAGGTGCATATGCATTTTACAGCTTCGGCAAGGTGACGAGCATTACAATACCTGACAGTGTTACAAAAATCGGTGCTACGGCATTTAATGCCTGTAAAGCTCTTGTTAATATAGACCTTCCCGATGGTATTACGGAAATTCCGAACCGTGCATTCACAAATTGCACTGCTCTTGAGAATATTACAATCCCTTCAAATGTTAAAACGATCGGAGCTTCGGCTTTTGAAGGCTGTTCCGCTCTGACCTCGGTTACGATTCCCGACGGTGTAACAACAATTGAGGCAAAAGCGTTTGCATCCTGTAAGGGACTTACGGGAATTATGATTCCGGCGAGTGTTACATCGATAGATTGTTCGGCTTTTGAAAACTGTGTCGGCTTTTCCGGTGTGGTTATAGATGAAAAGAACCCGAACTATTCAAGCGACGCTTTCGGTGTGCTTTTCAACAAGGATAAATCAGAGCTTATTGCATATCCTACAGGAAATACATCAACAAGCTACACGGTTCCCGACAGCGTCAGAACAATAGGAGCAAGTGCTTTTAAGGGACAGATATATCTTACCGATGTTACGGTTGGGGAACATGTGATAACCATTGAGGATTACGCTTTTTACGGCTGTTCGGCGCTTAAAAATGTGTCGTTTGAGGGCGAGAAAAATGCCCTTGAGGATATCGGTCAATATGCGTTTTCCGAATGTGACAGCCTTTCTGCCGTAACACTTCCGAAAAATGTCAGAACGATCCGTACAAATGCGTTTGCAAACAGCGACAACCTTGCACAGATTTCACTTCCTGCAGGCTTGAAGGTGCTTGAAAGCGATGCATTTATCGGAACGGCTTTATACAGCGATGAAGAAAACTGGAAAAATGATATACTGTATATTGATGGTTGCGTAATAACAGCGAAAACCGAGCTGTCTGATACCGTTCAGTTCGAGGACGGCACAAAACTGATTGCGGATAATGCATTTAACGGCTGTGTGGGAATTACAAGTGTAATTCTTCCTGAGGGAATAACATCAATCGGAAACAACGCTTTTTCGGGTTGCTCAGGACTGACGGATATAACAATGGCCGTAACAATAAACTCCATCGGTGACAGCGCCTTTTCGGGATGTTCATCATTAAAGGAGGTTTACTATTCGGGAACGGCTAAACAGTGGTTTGAGATTTCTATAGGAGTTCAGAATCAGCCGTTGACATCTGCAGCCTTTCTCACGGGTCCCGGCGGAGAGGCAATTGTTGTTACCGGCGGATATATGGGAGATATCAAATGGTTCTTTGATGAAGAAAACAATGTCCTGACGCTTTCCGGCAAGGGAAAAACAGACGAGTTTATTTTCGGCGAGCGTCCCTGGGAGATATATGCAGATTTGATTCAGACAGTTGTTGTCGGAAGCGGCATAACCAATGTCGGCAAAAATGCTTTCAGAAATCTTCCCAAGCTTTCAAATGTAATTCTTCCATATGGTATGATGTCAATTGAAGAGAATGCTTTTGCAAATTGCAATTTGTTAAACGATATTCTTCTCCCAAAATCCCTGAGATATATCGGAAACAGCTCTTTTTCAAACTGCTCGTCTCTCGAGGCCATAAACCTTGAACTTATCACCGAGGTAGGTATGATGGCCTTCTCGGGATGCACCTCGCTGAAAGAAGCAAACTTCGGTCCGATTACAACACTCGGAAATTCGGCATTTTACGGATGTACAAGCCTGACCGGTGTAACTTTCGGTAAATACCTGGGCTCAATCAAGTATTCAATGTTTGAAGGCTGTGACAAGCTTGAGAAAATTACGGTTGACAGTGAAAACGAAACCTATATGAGTGACGAACACGGTGTGTTGTTCAGTAAGGACGGAACAGAGCTTGTTCTGTATCCTATGGGCAATGCTGAAAAGACATATTCATTACCTGACAGCGTAATCAGAATCAAGAAGGATTCATTTGACGGAACGAAAAATCTTCTCACATTAAATTTTAATAAGAATTTACAAAAAATCGAAGAGAGTGCCTTTGATGCGTGCAGTATTACCGAATTCTGTTATCCCGGTACAATTGAACAATGGGAAGAGAAGGTAACTGTCGGTACAAATAACAGCAATCTCAGCGGCGAGACTCTTACACTCATGCCATCTGACCTGGAGGCACTTACGGGTAAATGCGGAGATGATGTTTTCTGGACACTTAATGCATACACGGGTGATATGGTTATCTCGGGTACGGGACCGATGTATGATTATGCTTCAGACGAAGCGCGTCCTTGGGAAAGATACTTAACTGCTATAACAAATATCGTGATCGGTGATGGTGTAACATCTGTCGGTACGGATGCATTTTCATACGGTAACAGAATTGAGAGCGTTACAATCGGTAATGATGTGAGTGTAATCGGTGATTATGCTTTCTATGAGTGTTCGGCTCTTAAAAAGGTGACATTCGGAGAGAGCGTAACATCAATCGGAAGACATGCATTTTATTCTTGTGCAGAGCTTAAAAGTCTCAATCTTCCGGACAGCTTAACAACTATCGGAATTTCCGCTTTCTTTCTCTGTGAGGGTGTTACGGAAATTGCAATAGGTAAGGGACTTGTCTCTTTCGCGGCAAATACGTTTGCACGGTGCACAAGCCTAGAAAAGATAACGGTTGACAGTGAAAACCCGAATTTTTCAAGCGACAGCTTCGGTGTATTGTTTAACAGGGAAAAAACAACTCTTATTAAATATCCTGAGGCAAATTCCTTAACTGTTTATACAATTCCCGATTCCGTAACGACAATTGATGCAAACAGCTTCTTATGTGCGGCAAAGCTTACGGAGATTATAATTCCTGACGGAGTTACAACCATCGAAGAGAGTGCTTTCAAGGAGTGCTTCAACCTTAAAACCGTTGAAATACCAGCATCTGTAACAACAATTAAGAACCAGGTGTTCAATAATTGCGTTATGCTTGAAAAAATCGTAATTCCGGATGGTATTACAACAATCGGTACACAGATGTTTTACTATTGCGGTCAGCTCAAGGAAATTATTATTCCCGAAAGTGTAACATCTGTAGGCAAACAGGCATTTACATCCTGCTCATCTCTTAAGGATGTTTATTTCAAGGGAACACAGCAGCAATGGTCGGCTATATCCGTAGCAAATAACAATCAACCTCTCATTGATGCAATAAAGCATTTTAATTACGGAGACGGTGATTTTTCGTATGTTGTTATTTCCGAAGAGGAAAAAACCGCTAAAATCATAGGCTATAATGTTTCAGGACCGTCGTTGAACGTTATAATACCGAAAACCATTGATGGCTATACAGTCATAGAGTTTGACGAAACCATATTTAAAAATCTCGATTCGCTTACAAGCGTCAAAATTCCTGACACCGTGGTGAAAATAGGAGACGGTGCATTTTATAATTGCGGTAATCTTGCCGATATCAGTATTCCCGAAAGCATCGTATCAATAGGTGAAAATGCCTTTGCTTTCTGCGACAAGCTCACAACGGTGATGATGGGTAAAGGTGTAGAAACGATCGCGACAGGAGCATTCAACGGATGTAATGCGTTGGCAAATGTTTATTATACGGGAACTCAGGAGCAATGGAATTCCATATCCGTTGGTCAGAACAATCAGCCGCTTTTAAATGCCACAGTACATTTTGAATACGGCGAGCTCGACTCTGTTTCGGGTACCTGGGGTGATAATATCACCTGGACACTTGATTTTTATTCCGGTGTATTAACTTTTTACGGCGACGGAAAAATGAAGCTGAATTCGGGCTCATACAACTTCCCGTGGCACAGCTATAAGGGATCGGTAAAAGAGGTTGTTATATCTGACGGAATAACATATATCGCTCCGGGCACATTCTACTATTTTACAAATCTTGAGACCGCTACCATTGCGGGAAGTGTCAAAACAATTGAAGGACATACATTTGAATACTGCAACCGGCTTGAAAAGGTAACGCTTTCCGACGGTCTGGAAAAAATCGGTTTATATGCATTCAGAAACTGTTCAAAACTTGAAAAAATAGTTATTCCGAACAGCGTAACCGTAATCGGAGATTCAGCTTTTGAGAATTGCAAGGAGCTTACAAGTGTTAAACTCAGCGAAAACATTACGGAAATAGGCTCATGTGTGTTTTATGAATGTAATAAGCTTAAAGAGATAAACATTCCGGAGGGTGTAACAATAATCGGTGAAGCAGCATTTTATAGTTGTGCATCTCTGACGGAACTGACAATTCCCGAAAGTGTTACGTCAATTCAAAAGGATGCGTTTGCATATTGCAAGGGAATTGAAACCGTGACGATGGGCGCAGGAGTAAAGGAAATTCTCAGCAGTGCATTTTATTACTGCATCAGCATAAAGGATGTTTATTATTCAGGCTCACAAGCTCAATGGAAAATGATCAGTATAGGTACAAGAAATGAAGACCTCACAGATGCGACTCTTCATTGTCTCGGAGCTGAACATCCGCACGAATTTGCAGTTGTTGTAACAGAACCCACTTGTCTTAAACAGGGATATACAACATACATCTGCGAATGCGGATATGAGTATGTTGACGATTATGTTGAGGCATTGGGACACGATTATATTGAGGTTGTAACAAAGCCTACCTGCACAAAAGAAGGATACACAACATACACTTGTTCAAGATGTGCTGACAGTTATGTTTCCACCAAACCCATTAACCCGACGGGACATACCTTTGTGTCTGAAATCGTAACAGCTCCGACTCATCTTGCTGAGGGTGTTGAAAAGCTTGTGTGCAGTGAATGCGGTTATTCCAATACAAAACCCATTGAAAAATTACCCGAGCACACTTATGAAGCAACGGTTACGGTACCGACCTGCACCGAGCAGGGCTATACGACATTTACCTGTGCCTGCGGAGATACCTATGTCGGTGACTATGTTCCTATGAACGGACACACGGTTGAAAAATTCGAGAGCATAATTTCGGAACCCGGCTGTACGGACGACGGAATCAAAGAGATTGTGTCCGTATGTACCGTTTGTAACATGGGATTGGGTACGGAAATTATCGTAACTCAGGCACACGGTCATACTGCCGCGGATGCGGTTGAAGAAAACTGTGTTGCACCTACCTGCGAATGTGCAGGCAGCAAGGATGTTGTAGTATATTGCAGTCTTTGTGACAGTGAGATAAGCCGTGAGACAGTTACTATTGAAGCAACGGGCCACGCAGATAACGACGGTGACGGATACTGCGATATGTGTAATGAACTTCTTGACCCGACGGTTGAATGTAACCACGGCTGTCATAAGGGCGGCATATCGGGATTTTTCTGGAAAATCACACTTTTCTTCAGTAAACTTTTCGGAACAAACAAAGTATGCGATTGCGGTGCTCTGCATTATTGATAACACTAATACGGAAAATATTTTACCTTAAGATGAAAAACGGTGTGGTACTTCTCACGGAGTATCACACCGTTTTTTATTATCTCCCTTAATAACGAAACTATTGAAAATAAATATTTATATGGTATAATTTTCCTGAGGATATTTTTAAAACAGGAGTTGTGTGTTGTGGGTAAAGTAAAGTTAAACGCCTCCCGTAATTACGGTATTGATTTTGCGAGAATCAAACTTTTTGAACTGTTAAAAATCAAAGAACTTTCCGTAAAATCGGTTGATTTTATCACGCGGATCATAAATAAGAAAAATGATAGCAAAGAAAAGGAAAATTCAGATATTCTTGTCTGAAAAGATATTTAATTTTAAAAAGGGGAGGCATCAATTATGTTGAATTTTAAAATTGAGGGAGGACATCTTCCGGTTGTAACCTGTTATCTTGAGCCGGGACAGACACTCTGTTCAGAAAGAGGTGCTATGAGCTGGATGAGTCCGAATATGCATATGGAAACCAGCTCAGGCGGCGGTTTTAAAAAAGCCTTCGGCAGACTTTTTACAGGCGATTCGATTTTTATGAATGAATATTCGGCTCAGGGACATACGGGAATGATAGCTTTTGCATCTTGTTTCCCGGGCTCAATTATTCCTTATGAGGTTACTCCCGGTAACGGAATAATCGTGCAGAAAAAAGGCTTTCTCGCAATGGAAAAAGAACTTGATTTATCTGTATATTTTCAGCGCAAGCTTGGCAGAGGCTTTTTCGGCGGCGAAGGATTTATTATGCAGAAAATTACGGGCAACGGAATAGTATTCCTTGAAATTGACGGACACTGTACCGAATATACTCTGGGAGCAGGTGAAAGCATTGTTGTTGATACAGGTTATCTTGCCGCAATGAGTGAAAGTTGTACAATGGAGGTTGAAACCGTAAAAGGAGCAAAAAATGTTTTGTTCGGCGGTGAAGGCTTGTTCCACACAATTGTAACCGGTCCCGGTAAGGTATTCCTTCAGTCAATGCCGATATGGCAGACGGCTCAACAGCTTATTCCCTATCTGCCTGCGGCTTCAAGCGGCGACGGGGGAATAAAAATAAATCTCGGCGGCGAATAAAAAGCTTTTTATGCGTCCTCACTTATGTGGGGGCGTTATTTTTATAATATATTGAAAGTTATAAAAAAAGGTGGTAAAATAAAAACATTGGAGTGTGATATGATGTATAAATTTGACGCACTTAATGTGAAAAATCAATGTGTGGAATGGATCAGAGACTTTTTTGAAAAAAACGGAAAAGACTGCAATGCCGTTGTGGGCATTTCAGGAGGAAAGGACTCGTCGATTGTTGCGGCTCTATGTGTTGAGGCATTGGGTAAGGACAGGGTAATCGGTGTGCTTATGCCTTACGGCGAGCAACACGATATTGATTGTGCAAAACAGCTTGTAGAATATCTCGGTATAAAGAATTATACCGTGAATATCAAAGAAACCGTGGACAGCCTTATGAAAAATCTCCCTGCAGATTTGGAAATTACACCTCAGACTGTGCAGAACATTCCTCCAAGAGTCAGAATGACAACTCTCTATGCCGTAAGTCAATCAGTTAACGGAAGAGTGGCAAATACCTGCAATCTCTCGGAGGATTGGGTCGGTTATTCAACCCGTTACGGCGATTCGGTAGGGGATTTCAGTCCGTGTTCCAATCTTACTGTGGCTGAAATGAAACAAATCGGTCATCTTTTGGGACTTCCCGAAAATCTTGTTGAGAAAACACCGATCGACGGCCTTTGCGGAAAGACTGATGAAGATAATTTAGGTTTCACTTATGCCGAACTTGATAAATATATCAGAACAGGCGAAATCGACGACAAAGAAAAGCAAAAGCTTATAGATTATAAACATAAAATCAATCAATTCAAACTCGAACTTATGCCATCATTCAAACCTAACATATAACGCGTAGTGGCAGGCTTACATGCCTGCATAGTGTCATTCTGAGCGTAGCGAATAATCTCAATAAATATTTATATCGGAGAAATTATTATGTCAAACCAAAATCAAAAACTTACAAAAAAAGAAACAATAATTCAAATTGCAAAATTCGTCGCATTTTCAATGGGCGCGGGAATAATTCAGATTGTGTCATATACAATTATTCACGAACTTACAGATTGTGTGCATTGGAAAGCATATCTTCCATCACTTATTTTATCGGTTCTTTATAATTTTACAGTAAATCGTAAATTTACATTCAAATCCGCAAACAATGTACCCGTTGCAATGCTTAAGGTAGCACTTTTCTATTGCGTATTTACTCCAGTTTCTCTTTATCTCGGTCAGTTGGCAGAAAATGCAGGTGTAAATAACTATATAGTTGAAGTGGTGACGATGTCCTGCAACCTAATCACCGAATATCTGTATTGCCGGTTTGTCGTTTATCGCGGTTCAATGAACACAAACAAGCTTGCAGAAAAGGATAAAGCTAAATCTGATATCAAATAATAAAAATGTACGGGCGATTTACGAATTGCCCGTGTTTTTGCAATAAGGTTTAATTTTGAAAAAACTATTGACTTCTACCCAAGGTAAAAATGTAAAATTGTTATCGTAAAGGGGGATTTACTGTGAAAATCAAGCAAGTTATGGCAAAAACCGGCCTTACTGACCGTGCAATAAGACTTTATATTGAAAACGAACTTGTAAAACCTGAATGTGATGAAAATTACAATGGCAGAAAAAGTATAGAGTTTTCTGAAACCGATGTTGAAAATCTTAAAAATATCGCCTTACTTCGCAAAGCAGATTTCTCAATTCAAGAAATTAAATCCTTGCAAATGGGTGGCGAAACAGCACAAAATACAATAAAAGAATACATAAACAGAACAAATGAAAAAATTCAGTTCAGTAGTGAAATAATCGAAAAAATCGGAACTCTTGCTGATGAAGAAAACATAACAATAGAAATCATATGCGAAAAACTTTCAAGTAATCTTATAAACGAACAAGTCCCAGCAGAAGATATGGAACTCTCCCCAAAAGAACAGAAAGAGAAAACAAGATTTACAGTAATTTCAAAAATAGGAATGGTACTGGCAGGAATTATGCAATTATTAAACTTGTACTTCATTTATGTTTTATTAGGTGCAAAATATCCTTGTTTCTTAGAACCTGAAAATAATATAGTATCTTATTTGTTACTTGAAATTCCAGTAAAATATTTTTATTCAATACAATTCTTAATATGTTTGACTATTTACCTAATATACAAGAAACATAAGAGGATAGGTAAAAAGAAAGACCGAAAAAAGATTGTAGCAACAATTCTTGTTGTTGTTTGGATACTATCTTGTTTGGTAAGTCCGGTAATTGCAATGGCAAACTTTTTCTGTTGGCAGTCAGGTACAACAAACCCTGATAATTATTTGGATTTGGATTATACTGTTGATGTACTTAATGCAGAATCGTTATATATTTTTCCTCGAGCCATCCCATTGGATGCTGATTCTAATTCTTCGATTATTAAAAAATATCCTAATACAACAAAATACTATTACTCCTATTTTGATGATTTATTTGGGTATGAATATGATGTGTTTGCTGAATGGCAACTTTTTGAACATTCATATAATGAAGAAAAAGAAAGAGTTTTAGTTCTTGATGGTATTATGAGAGAAGAAACAAGAGGCGATTGGGTTTGCGTGTATTTTTGTGAGGATATAGAAGATAAATCTGAAGATTCGGATTTTTGCTATCAGTATCGATTTATGTTTTTTGCATATAATGATGAAACTTTAACAGTAAGATACATTTATAGTTCAGCGCATAAGGGGTATTTAAGTGAGGCATATTTTAATACTATTGAATGGTAACTAAGCGTGGTCTTTGACCACGCTTTTCATTTGCCTTGCTTTGCAAATTTGAGTTTGTGGAATAAAACGCGTAGGGACAGAACTCCTGTTCTGTCCGCAATAACGAAGTAACTTCAACGGACAGACGGGGACGTCTGTCCCTACGTGAACATCACGACAAACCTCGATTTGCCGAATAAATACAAAATTACTCTGCATTTTGCACTTTATTTTCAATTCCCACCAAAATTATATGAATTAACTCTTGAATTCCTACTGATTTTGTAGTATATTAAATTGAAAACAAATCACAATACTCTAAAAGGGTGCAGTTATTATGAAAATCTCAACAAAAGGCAGATATGCACTTCGTCTTATGACAGACCTTGCAATCCATAAAGAAGACGGCTATATCTCAATAAAATCTATTGCAACAAGACAAAACATAAGCGAAAAATATCTTGAACAGATTATCAAAATGCTTTCAAAAGAAAATCTTGTTGAAAGTACTCGCGGTGCACAGGGTGGATATAAACTTACTCGCGAGCCAATCGAATACACAGTAGGCGAAATTTTAAGAGTAACTGAGGGTAGTCTTGCTCCTGTTGCTTGTCTTGAAACCGATGACAATCCTTGCGAAAACTGTATGGACTGCGTAACTCTTGAAATCTGGCAATGCGTACTTGATGCAGTCAATAAGGTCGTTGACTCAATAACGCTTCAGTATCTTGTTGATAAACAGAAGGAAAAGGGGAACTGCGGATGTTGTTAAACAGATTCGGTAAAGAACTACTTTTTTTTGACGGCGGAATGGGTACTCAACTTCAGAAAAAAGGTCTTAGTCCCGGGGAATTGCCCGAAACTATGAATATAACCTGCCCTGATATCGTTAAGAGTGTTCACATGGATTATCTCAATGCAGGCTGTGATATCATAACCACCAATACATTCGGTGCAAACTCTCTTAAATTTGATAATGTGGAAGAAATTATATCCTCAGGTGTGCGCCTTGTAAAAGAGGCAATTCGTGAAAGCGGAAAAAAAGCTTATACGGCTCTGGATGTCGGTCCTACGGGGAAATTGCTCAAACCCTGCGGTACGCTGAGCTTTGATGAGGCATACAATCTGTTCAGAGAGCAGGTGACATCAGGCGAAAAAGCAGGCGCAGATCTGATTCTTATTGAGACAATGGGAGATTTGTATGAAATAAAGTCCGCTGTTCTTGCGGCAAAGGAAAATACCGGACTGCCTGTTTTTGTATCAATGATATTTGATAAAAAGGGTAAGCTGCTCACCGGTGGCGATGTCAGAACCGCCGTTGTAATGCTCGAAGGACTCGGTGTTGACGGAATCGGACTTAACTGCGGATTCGGACCCGATATAATGCAGAAATATGTAGATGAAGCGGTGAGGTGTTCCTCCACTCCGGTGTTTGCACAGCCGAATGCAGGACTTCCGATGTCTGTTAACGGCAAGACCGTATATAACGTATCTCCCGAAGAATTTGCCAGAAAACAGCTGGATATACTGAAAAAAGGTGCTTGTGCATTGGGCGGATGCTGCGGAACAACTCCCGAACATATCAAGGCCATGGTTGATCTTTGTAAGAATGAAGAGATTATTCCCGTAACCCCAAAAAACATAACTGCCGTCTCGTCATACGGTAAGACAGTCGAGTTTTCTGAAAAGCCTGTAATTATCGGTGAGAGAATTAACCCGACGGGCAAGAAAATGCTGAAAGAAGCACTTCGACATAAGGATATTGAGTATATCTGCAACGAGGGTGCAAATCAATCGGATTGCGGAGCGGATATACTTGACGTAAATGTCGGACTACCCGAAATCAATGAAGCCGAAATGATGGTAAACTCGGTTAATGCACTTCAGAGTATATTGGATTTACCTTTACAGATTGATACGTCGGATGCCGGTGTAATGGAAAAGGCGCTGAGAATATATAACGGCAAAGCAATGATAAACTCTGTCAACGGAAAGAAAGAGTCGATGGACAGTATCTTTCCTCTTGTCAGAAAATACGGGGGCGTCGTAGTCTGTCTGACCCTTGATGAGAACGGAATTCCGAATTCTTCTGAGGGCAGAATAAAAATTGCAGAAAAAATCATCAGAACTGCTGAGAGTTACGGCATATCAAAAAATGACCTGATATTCGACCCGCTGTGCATGAGCATCAGTACCGACAAGAACAATGCCGGTATTACGCTTGAGTGTGTGGAGAAGCTTACTGCTAAGGGGGTTAAAACCGTTCTCGGAGTGTCAAATATCTCATTCGGATTGCCGAACCGGGACCTTATCAACTCAACCTTTTTTGCCCTTGCACTTCAAAAAGGATTGAGTGCGGGAATAATCAATCCGAAAAGCGAAATGATGATGAATACATTGCTCTCATTTAATGCATTGAGCGGATTGGATGATAATTTTGAAAATTATATTTCAAAAACCACCGATGCACATACAGGTGCAGTAACGGAAAAAAACGATCTTAAAACTGCAGTTATAAAAGGATTGAAGGAGCAGGCAAAAAAAGAAACGGAAAAAGAGCTTTTGACAAGAAAGCCGCTGGAAATAATTGATGAAATTCTTATTCCTGCTCTCGATTTTGTCGGAAAGGGATTTGAAGAAAACAAAATTTTCCTTCCGGGCCTTCTTATGAGTGCTGAAACAGCAGGAGTGTGCTTTGATGTTCTCAAAAATGAAATGAAAAAGCACGGTGATTGCGGAGCTGAAAAGGGAAAAATAATTTTGGCAACAGTCGAAGGAGACATTCACGATATCGGTAAAAACATAGTGAAGGTTCTCCTTGAAAACTACGGATATGATGTTATTGATCTGGGTAAAGACGTCAGACCTGAAGCTGTGGTTGATGCTGCGACAAAGCACAATGTGAATTTTGTCGGACTTTCCGCACTTATGACAACAACCGTGCCTGCAATGGAGAAAACCGTAAAGCTTCTTCGTGAGCAAAACCCGGAAATTGTAATTGTTGCAGGCGGTGCCGTGCTTACAGAAGAATATGTCAATATGATAGGTGCAGACTATTACGGTAAGGATGCTATGACCACTGTCAGAATAGCCGAAAAATACTTCGCAAAATAATATAAGTTATAGCTATGTCATAATTGACAAATTCATACTGCAGTAGTATGATATATGTGAATTCACAGCAATTTACTATGAAATAAAAATGAAAAGAGATGTATATATGAAGGTTTACGCAGATAATGCCGCAACCACAAAAATATCAAAGACGGCACTTAATGCTATGATGCCGTGTTTTGAGGAGATATACGGTAACCCCTCAAGCTTGCACAGTGTTGGCCAGGAGGCTTTCCGCACTGTCCGTGAGGCTCGTGAAACTGTCGCGAAATGTATAAATGCTGACCCAAATGATGTATATTTTTCATCGGGAGGTAGCGAGAGCGATAACTGGGCAATTAAGGGTGCCGCTCATCTCATGGCGAAAAAAGGAAAAAAGCATATCATCAGCTCAAAATTTGAGCATCACGCAGTTCTGCACACTCTCAACGCTCTTGAAAAAGAAGGCTTCGAGATTACCTTGCTCGATGTATATGAAAACGGACTCGTGAGGGTTGAGGATGTAAAGAATGCTCTCAGAGACGATACCGCACTTGTGACGATTATGTATGCAAATAACGAAATCGGAACGATTCAGCCGATCCGTGAAATCGGTACGGTCTGCCGTGAAAAAGGTGTCTGGTTCCATACAGATGCTGTCCAGGCAGTCGGTCATATCCCCGTTGATGTGCAGGCGGATAACATAGATATGCTTTCACTTTCAGGGCATAAATTTCACGGCCCTAAAGGTGTGGGAGCTCTTTATTGTAAAAAGGGAATAAGACTTCCCAATCTTATTGAGGGCGGTGCACAGGAGAAGAACCGCCGTGCAGGTACGGAAAATGTTCCTGCAATTGTCGGCATGGCGGCAGCGTTGAAGGAAGCCTGCGAAAAGATGGAAGAAAATAACGAAAAGCTTATCGCAATGCGTGAACAGCTCATCAACGGACTTCTTAAAATCGAACGAAGCCGCATTAACGGTGACCGTGAGCGCAGACTTCCCGGAAATGTAAGCGCTTGCTTTGAAGGTGTCGAGGGAGAATCACTTCTTCTTTACCTTGATCTTATGGGGATAAGTGCTTCATCGGGTTCGGCCTGTACCTCCGGATCTCTTGATCCGAGCCATGTGCTTTTGTCTATAGGACTTCCGCACGAGGTTGCACACGGCTCGCTTCGACTCAGTCTCTGTGAAGAAAATACACCGGAGGAAATGGACTATATTGTCGAAACATTGCCTCCGATAATCAACAGATTGCGTGATATGTCTCCCTTATGGGAAAAAATTGTGAAAGAAGGTAAATAAAATGGAATATTCGGAAAAAGTAATGGAACACTTTACAAATCCGCACAACGTAGGTAAGCTTGATGACGCTGACGGAGTAGGCGAGGTAGGAAATGCAAAGTGCGGAGAT
The DNA here is from genome assembly GCA_937920235.1 of uncultured Clostridia bacterium. Lineage (GTDB taxonomy): Bacteria > Bacillota > Clostridia > Oscillospirales > Acutalibacteraceae > Fimenecus. Next base: position 69,103 of record CALGUK010000049.1, read on the forward strand.
ATTATGAAAATGTATCTCAAAATCGAAAATGATATTATTACGGATGTAAAATTCAATACTTATGGCTGTGCTTCCGCTATCGCAACAAGCTCAATCGCAACCGATATGATTAAGGGACAGCCTTTGTCAGAGGCTCTCAAGCTTACAAACAAGGCGGTTGTTGAGGCTCTTGACGGACTTCCGGCTGTAAAAATTCACTGCTCGGTTCTTGCCGAACAAGCAATCAAAGCAGCCGTAAAGGATTACTACGACAAAAACGGTATTGAATATAACAAGGCTGACTTTGAATTTGAAGAGCACCATCATTAATTAATTGCGTAGTGGCAGGCTTCCATGCCTGCATTGCAGGTACGACTCACAAATCGCCTATATATCACAAATTAATTGCGTAGTGGCAGGCTTCCACGCCTGCATTGCAGGTACGATTCACAAATAGCCTATATATCACAAATTAATTGCGTAGTGGCAGGCTTCCACACCTGCATTGTAGGGACGACTCACATATCGCCTATATATCACAGCGGATAACTTTTAATAATCTTTGCAAAGGAAGATTAAAATGACAGTAAAAGAAATGCAGGAGAAAATTCTGCAACTTAAAAAGGAAAATGATATCTGTATTCTCGCTCACAGCTATGTTGCCCGTGAGATTATCGAGGTTGCCGACTTTACGGGAGACAGCTTTCAGTTAAGCGTTCAGGCATCAAAAACCGATGCAAAAACCGTGATTATGTGCGGAGTTCGTTTTATGGCGGAAACCGTAAAAATCCTCTCGCCCGATAAAACGGTTTATATTTCAAGCCCTGTTGCAGGGTGCCCGATGGCAGAGCAAATGAGCGTTGAATATATCGAGGAAATCAAAAAAGAGTATCCCGAGTATACCGTTGTGGCTTATATCAACACAACCGCGGCTCTTAAAACCGTTTGTGATGTTTGTGTAACATCTGCCTCGGCAGTTAAGGTTGTGAACAAGCTTCCTAACGATAAAATTCTTTTTATTCCCGATTGTAATTTAGGCGATTTCGTCGCAAAGCAAATCCCTGAAAAAACCTTTAAGTTTGTAAACGGCGGATGTCCTGTCCACGGTCAGATTACCGCAGAGGATGTCAGGAGAGCAAGAGAGCTTTATCCCGATTCGCTTCTGCTTGTGCATCCCGAATGTAAACCCGAGGTTGCCGAGGTCGCTGACTATGTCGGCTCAACGACGGGGATTATGAAATTTGCAAAAGAGAGTGATCACAAAAACTTCATTATCGGCACGGAAATCAGCATTGCAGAGTCTTTGCAGTATGAGTGCCCCGATAAAAACTTCTATGCACTTTCACCAAAGCTTATTTGTCCCGATATGAAAGCTACCACTCTCATTGATCTTTTTAACACAATGTCAGGCAAGGGCGGAGAAGAGATCACATTAGATGAAGAAATAATCAAGAAAGCCAAAAAGTGCATTGATAAAATGCTTGAACTTGGGTGAGTATATGAAAAAAGCAGTTATTGCTATGAGTGGCGGAGTTGACAGCTCCGTCGCTGCTTTACTTATGAAAAAAGAAGGCTATACCTGTGTCGGCGCAACAATGCAGCTGTATTCCGAAGGTGATTGCAGTGATGCAAAAGCGGTTGCCGATAAATTAGGTATGCCTTTTTATATTTTCCCGCTTAAAGAAGATTTCAAAAAGCTTGTTATTGATAAATTTATTGAGTGTTACGAACAGGGAAAAACACCAAATCCTTGTGTCGAATGTAACCGTACACTCAAATTCGGTGTTATGCTTGATAAAATGCACGAGTTGGATGCAGATTATGTCGTAACAGGTCATTATGCACGAGTGGTTTTTGAAAATGGTGAGTATAAGCTCAAAAAAGCCGTTGATGAAAGCAAGGACCAAAGCTATTTCCTTTATATGCTGACTCAGGAGCAACTCAGACACATCAGATTTCCGTTAGGTGAATACACAAAAGCGAAAATTCGTGAAATAGCAGAGGATAATGACCTTGTAACCGCACGAAAAAAAGACAGCCAGGATATATGCTTTGTGCCGGATGGCGATTATGTAAGTTTCATAAAATCATATAACAATAAAGCTTATTCGAAAGGTCAGTTCGTTCACAAAACAGGCTTTTCCTTCGGTGAGCATAAAGGTATAGTTAATTATACAATCGGTCAGCGTAAAGGGCTCGGAATTGCCTACAAAACACCGCTTTATGTACTTGATATTGATCCTCAGACAAATAATGTTGTCTTGGGAGATAACGAGGATTTGTTTACAGATGAAGTTACTGCTGACAATGTAAATATAATCAGCGGAAAACCGATTACAGAGCCGATCCGCGTGCTTGCCCGTGTAAGATACAGACACAAGGAACAGCCGGCAACAGTATATCAGACCGATGACGGCATTCTTCATGTTAAGTTTGACGAGCCGCAACGGGCAATCACAAAAGGACAGTCTCTGGTGATTTTCGACGGCGATACGGTTTTAGGCGGAGGAATAATAATATAAAAAAGCAGGAACCGGCTTCCTGCTTTTTTATATCTTTATATCTGAGCGAGTGCTTGTTCTATATCAGCAATAATATCGTCAACGTTCTCGATACCTACTGAAAATCTGATAAGATCAGGAGAAACACCGCATTCAACAAGCTCACTGTCACTTAACTGTCTGTGAGTTGATGAGGCAGGGTGAAGCACACAGGTCCTTGCGTCTGCTACGTGAGTTACAACTGCGGCAAGCTCAAGTGAATTCATAAACTTTTCTGCAGCATCTCTGCCGCCCTTAACACCGAATGAAACAACACCGCAGGTTCCGTTCGGCATATATTTCTGAACAAGGTCGTAATACTTGTTGCCGGGAAGAGCAGGGTAGTTAACCCAGGAAATCTTGTCATTATTTTGGAGATACTTCGCAACGGCAAGAGCGTTACTGCAATGTCTTTCCATACGGAGGTGAAGTGTTTCAAGTCCTAAGTTAAGGTAATATGAGTTCTGCGGAGCAGGAGTTGAACCGTAGTCGCGAAGGAGCTGTGCAACGATTTTTGTGATGTAACCCGCTTTGCCGAAATCCTTGGTATATACCGCGCCGTGATAACTTTCGTCGGGCTGGGTAAGTCCGGGGAACTTATCGTTTTGTTCCCAGTCAAAGTTGCCGCTGTCAATAACCGCACCGCCGATAATGTTAGCGTGACCCTCCATATATTTTGTGGTCGAGTGGGTGACAATATCCGCACCGAATTCAAACGGACGGCAGTTGATCGGAGTGGGGAAGGTGTTGTCAACAATAAGCGGAACACCGTTGGCATGGGCGATTTTTGCAAATTTTTCAATGTCAAGAATATCAAGTGAGGGATTTGCAATAGTTTCACCGAAAAGAGCCTTTGTGTTTGGTCTGAAAGCGGCCTGAATTTCCTCTTCGCTTGCATTTGGGTCAACAAATGTTACTTCGATACCGAGCTTTCTCATCGTGACATTGAAAAGATTAAATGTGCCGCCGTAGATTGTTGCCGCACTTACAAAGTGGTCGCCCGATCCCATAATATTGATGAGTGAGAAGAAGTTTGCAGCCTGACCGGAAGATGTGAGCACACCTGCAACACCGCCCTCAAGCATTGTGATTTTCTGTGCAACCGCATCACTTGTGGGGTTGGCAAGACGTGTATACATGTATCCGGGCTGAAGGTCAAAAAGCTTTGCCATTGCCTCGCTTGTGTCATATTTAAATGTAGTGCTCTGGTTTATCGGGAGAACTCTCGGCTCTCCGTTTTTTGGTCTGTAAGCGCCTTGCACACAGTTGGTTTCTATTTTATATGCCATTTTAATCAATCCTCCAAAAATTTTTTCATAAGTTCAACACCGCTTCCAACAAAAAGCCCGGTAGCCTTTGCAGTCTCTTCGTTGATAGTATCTACACCGTTTATTTCCTTATTCTTGTGATAAATCATAAAGGGAACAGGGTCAGAAGCGTGAGTAGCAGTAACAATGGGTGTGGGATGGTCAGGAAGAATCATAATCTTGTAATCATCATAATCCTTAAGACCTTCAAAGATTACAGGAAGTACCTGTTCATCAATAATTTCAATTGCACGAACTTTGTTTTCAGGCTCTCTTCTGTGACCACATTCATCAGGAGCTTCAATGTGAATGTAAGCATAGTCGCAACCATTCTTAAGTGCCTCAACAGCAGCCTCAGCTTTACCTACAAAGTTTGTGTCTATGTATCCTGTTGCACCCTCTACATCGGGCGTTTCCATTTTTGCACATTTACCGATACCTTTAAGAAGGTCAACAGCAGAAATTACAGCACCTTTTATACCGTAAAGCTCTTCAAACGGAGAAAGTGCAGGCTTTTTGCCCTCACCCCAAAGCCAGATTGAGTTTGCGGGACGCTTACCGTTCTTGATTCTTTCAAGGTTTACAGGATGGTCTTTAAGCAAATCGTAGCTTTCTTTCATCATTCTGATAAGGTCTTTTGCATTTTCACTTGTTGAAAGGTATTCGCCCACAACTCTGCCTGAAATGTCGTGTGGTGGTGTCATATTACCAAGGTCAGTTGTACCGTTATTCCATACAAGACAGTGACGATAGCTTACACCACTGTAGAACTTGTAAATATCGTTACCGAAATGTTCCTCTACGGTTGCTATAATCTTCTCTGCTTCTGCAGTTGAAATATCGTCTGCGCAGTAATCGACCATAGTCTTATCTGTGTAGTTCTCTTCGTCAGAAAGTGTGACGATGTTACAACGAAGAGTAACATCTGTATCCTTGAGGTCAACTCCGATGCTTGCGGCCTCAAGAGGACTTCTTCCGGTATAATAAATTGACGGGTCAAATCCCATGACGCTCATATTGGCGACATCACTGCCGGGCTTCATACCGTCGGGAACAGTCTTGATAAGACCCACCGTACCCTTTTTGGCAAGAGCATCAAAATTTGGTTTTTTTGCCATCATCATAGGTGTTTTACCGTCAAACTGCGGAACGGGATAGTCAGCCATTCCGTCATACAAAACTACAACATATTTCATCTGTATCATCTCCAAACAGAAATCAAAATAATTTAATCTTTATTTTATCATATTTAATAGGTATTGTCAAAATAATTGTTATTCCGTGCAAAATCAGATCTCTTTATTTTTCAATACCCCAACCGCTAATATCCCCACGTTGCATACCGCCTACAATTTTTTGTCTTAGTGCCGGATAACGCTTTTCTAAGTCTGCGAGGAGATTTTTTGTCTCCTCCCGATTTGTCTTTTCGTCAGCAGGACATTTACTTTTAACAATAGGTATACTTTCTTTATTAGCGACTCTTGTTATATCTGTTTCATACGCGAAAATCATTGGTCTAATCATATATAAATCTTTTCTTGAAAGATATGAAACCGGAGAAAAACATTCAGCCCTGCCGTTACCGAAAAGATTCATAATAAATGTCTCGGCAGCATCGTCAAGATGATGACCGAGAGCTATTTTGTTGCAGCCGAGTTCCTTTGCGGTATCGTGTAAAAGTCCACGACGCATTCTCGCACACAGACTGCATGGGTTACTTTCCTTTCGCTCTTCAAAAATGATGTGATAAAGCTCAGTTTTTTTTATTATATATGGTATGTTATGTTTGTCACAGATTGCGCGAATTCCGGAATAATCAGCATCCTCGTTGTTGAACTGCGGATCTAATGTTATAGCGCACAGTTCAAAGCTTTTAGGATAAAAGATTTTAAGGTTTATGAGGCATAAAAGCATAATAACACTGTCTTTTCCGCCTGAAACACACACTCCTATTCTGTCGCCGTCTTCTATCATATTGTATTTGTCAACTGCCGCACGGACAAGACTTAACAGCTTCTGCACATTTTCACATCCTTTTCAATGTTGAAAAATCTAACCGTTGGTGCTTTCTGACAATATTTTATATTAAATCTATGTAAAAGTAAACAATTTTTTTCAAAATAATAAAAAAGAAAAACATATGAAAAAATGAGAAAATAAAAGAAAAAAAGAGAAAAATATTTGATACGTTAAATTTTGTAAAAAATGTGTTGACAAGCGAAATCTTCTTTGTTATAATTTTCGAGCAATAAAAAATATTATTCGGAGGTAAGTTCTATGTCAACTTATATGCCAAAAAAGGGCGACATTACCCGTAACTGGTATGTGCTTGACGCAGCAGGTAAAACTCTCGGCAGTGTTGCTGCTGAAGCTGCAACTCTTCTCAGAGGTAAGCACAAGCCAACATTCACTCCTCATGCTGACTGTGGTGACCACGTAATCATCATCAATGCTGAGCAGGTTGTTCTTACAGGTAACAAGCTTGAACAGAAAATGTATTATCATCACACAGGTTACGTTGGTAACATGAAAGAAGTTAAGTACAAGACTCTTATGAAGACAAAGCCGGAGTTTGCTGTAACAAAGGCTGTTAAGGGTATGATCCCGGATACAGTAATCGGCCGCGAGGCACTTACTCGTCTTCGTGTTTACCGCGGTGCAGAGCACAAGCATGCTGCTCAGAAGCCTGAAGTAAGAGAATTTTAAGAAAGGGAGGCTATTTAAATGTACGAAACAAGTCCATTTTTC
>CALGUK010000050.1 GCA_937920235.1 uncultured Clostridia bacterium
ATTAAGGAAGTTACCAAATCGGTAGCTTCCTTTTTTGTTGTTTTTGGAGGTGTTTTTATGGTAAAAATCAACGGCGAGGAACTGAATATTGCAGGTAAGACGGTAGCGGAATATCTTGCAACTACGAACTATGATTCAAAACGAATCGCAGTAGAGCGTAACGGAGATATAGTCCCCAAGGCGCAGTATGGCGAAACCGTTTTGAAAGACGGAGACAGCGTAGAGGTCGTCAGTTTTGTGGGAGGTGGTTAATCTGATACCGACAAAAGAAGAATGGAATAAGGCTTTATGCGAGCGACACGGAGAAGAATTGCAAAAAAAGATTTCAGGTACAACCGTCGCAATATGCGGACTTGGCGGGCTTGGCTCTAATATTGCAAATTCCCTTGCCAGAGTTGGTATCGGAAAATTAATTCTCATTGACTTTGACAGGGTGGATATTACTAATTTACACCGTCAGCAGTACAAGGCAAATCAGATTGGGAGATATAAAACCGAAGCATTGTGTGAGAATCTTGCAGAGATTGCGCCGTATCTTGAAACTGAAATACATACTGTATGCATCACGGAAGATAACGCTGAGGAACTTTTGAAAGATTCTGATATCATATGCGAAGCATTTGATGATGCTGAACACAAAGCAATGTTGGTTAATTTTGTGCTTGAAAGAATGCCTGAAAAGTATTTAGTTGCCGCCTCAGGTATGGCAGGAATAGGAAAAGCTAATGCCATTCAGACTCGCAGAATATCGAGGCGATTTTACCTCTGCGGTGACGGTACGAGTGATGTGTCAGAAGCAGGAAGTCTTGTAGCATCACGTGTGATGCTCTGTGCCGCACATCAGGCACATACCGTGCTTAGAATTCTGACTGAACAATTTGAAACTTAAAGAAAGAAGGAAAACTCAATGAACAATGATAAACTCATAATCGGCGGACACGAATTCAACTCCCGTTTTATTCTCGGATCGGGCAAATACTCAATGAAACTTATTGAAGCAGCAGTAAAGGATGCCGGTGCAGAGATTATTACTCTCGCAGTTCGCCGTGCAAACACAAAAGAACAGGAAAGCATTCTCGATTACATTCCTGATGGAATTACTCTGCTCCCGAATACAAGCGGTGCAAGAAATGCAGAAGAAGCTGTGCGTATAGCACGTCTTGCACGTGAGCTTGGTTGCGGTAATTTTGTAAAGATTGAAATTATGCGTGATTCCAAATATCTGCTTCCTGACAATCAGGAAACAATTAAGGCAACTGCAATTCTTGCTAATGAAGGTTTTGTGGTTATGCCCTACATGTATCCCGACCTTAATGTTGCCCGTGACCTTGTGAACGCAGGTGCTGCAAGTGTTATGCCGCTTGCTTCTCCTATCGGGTCAAACAAAGGACTTGCAACCAAAGAATTTATACAGATTCTTATTGATGAAATCGATCTGCCTATTATTGTAGATGCAGGTATCGGCAGACCTTCACAAGCATGCGAAGCAATGGAAATGGGTGCCGCCGCAATTATGGCGAATACCGCACTTGCGACTGCAGGCGACTTACCTATGATGGCTTCTGCATTTAAGAACGCCATTGAAGCGGGACGAAAAGCATATCTTGCAGGACTTGGCAGAGTATTGACACGCGGAGCATCAGCATCTGACCCTCTGACGGGTTTCCTCAGAGATTAAGGAGAAGATATGGAAAATCAATTTTTTGTGGATTCGGAGCATCTGTCAACAGAAGCACTTGCAAAAAAACACCGTCTTGAAACTGATCCGTCATTCCGTAAAAACCATATGGAGTATATGCCCGGTATGGAGATAATTGAGTCAGGTGTTTGCACAAGCGTTATGGCACAGATGAATTCTTATGATTATTTAAAATATACTGCTGATGATGTTAAAGCGGCATTGGAACATAACACTTGTACGATAGAAGATTTCAAAGCTCTTCTTTCTCCTGCGGCAGAACCGTTTCTGGAACAAATGGCAGAGCGTGCAAGACTTGAAACAAGCAAGCACTTCGGTAACACCGTCTATTTGTTTACGCCTCTTTACATAGCAAACTATTGTGAAAATTACTGTGTGTACTGCGGTTTTAACTGTTACAACCACATTAAGCGTATGAAGCTTAGTATGGAGCAGATTGAAAAAGAGATGAAGGTTATTGCGGACAGCGGTATGGAAGAAATTCTGATTCTTACCGGCGAGAGCAGAGGTCAGAGCAATGTGGAGTATATCGGTGAAGCTTGCAAATTAGCACGAAAGTATTTTCGTATGGTCGGACTTGAAATTTATCCAGTAAACACCGATGAATACAGATATCTTCACGAATGCGGTGCAGATTATGTAACGGTATTCCAAGAAACCTATGATGCAGATAAATATGAAAAACTGCATCTGCTCGGACACAAGCGCGTTTGGCCTTACCGTTTTGATGCACAGGAGCGTGCGCTTCGTGGCGGTATGCGTGGTGTTGCATTTTCGGCTCTGCTCGGCCTTTCTGACTTCCGCAAGGATGCCTTGGCAAGTGCATTGCACGTATATTACTTGCAGAGAAAGTATCCTCATGCAGAGATGTCACTTTCCTGCCCGAGGCTCAGACCCATTATCAACAACGATAAAATCAATCCTCTTGACGTACACGAAAAACAGTTATGTCAGGTGCTTTGTGCATACCGCATATTTCTTCCTTATGTGGGAATTACGGTATCTTCCCGTGAAAGTGCCGAGTTCAGAAACGGTATTGTAAAAATTGCTGCAACAAAGGTTTCCGCAGGTGTTTCAACCGGTATCGGAGACCACGAAAGCAAATATACGGGCAAGGAAACCGAAGCTGTTCAAGGTGATGAACAGTTTGAAATTGATGACAACCGAAGTCTTGACAAGATGTATAAAGACATTACAGAGGAAGGCTTGCAGCCGGTTCTGAATGACTATCTGTATGTGTGAGGTAATAATATGAAAAATTTTGACCCGACTTTATATTTTATAACTGACAGCACTAATTACACAGAACAAGAATTTCTTTTCCGTGTAGAACAAGCACTCAAGGGCAGTGCAACCCTTCTTCAGCTTCGTGAAAAGGAAAAATCTACCCGTGAATATATTGAGCTTGCGGAAAAAGTACACGAAATTGCAAAGCGTTACAATGTGCCTCTGATTATTGATGACAGAGTTGATGTTGCACTAGCAATTGATGCGGAAGGTGTTCATGTCGGTGCAAGTGATATGCCCATTGCAACTGCAAGAAAGCTGATGGGCGAAGATAAAATTGTCGGTGCTACTGCCAAAACCGTACCTTGGGCGAAGGAAGCCTATGAGCAGGGTGCGGATTATCTCGGTGTCGGAGCGATATATCCTACAACAACCAAAGTTGTTACTGTTCTCACTTCAACTGAAACTCTTGATGCAATAACAAAAGCTGTGCCAATTCCCGTCAACGCAATAGGCGGTCTCAATAAAGATAATATTGATATTCTTAAAGGCATCGGTATTTCAGGTATCTGTGCCGTTTCAGCGATAATGAAGTCTGATGACCCGGAAAAGGCAGCAAGAGAACTGAAAGCGAGAGCTCGGGAGCTAGGCTTATGCTAAAGGGAGCCATCTTCGACTTTGACGGAACACTTTTCGATTCTATGTTCATTTGGGATACCGCAGGAGAAGTCTACCTCCGATCCATCGACATTGAGCCGGACGAAGATTTACAAAAGGTATTAAAGCCTATGAGTCTTTTACAATCCGCAACATATATCCGAGAAAAATATGCCATTGAATTAACGGTCGAAGAAATAATGAACGGCATCAACCACACAGTAGAGGACTTTTATTTTCACACGGTTCAACCCAAGGAAGGCGTTGTAGCATTCCTTGAACAAATGAAAAAGCAAGGAATCAAAATGTGTATTGCCACCGCAACAGACCGTTATCAAGTGAAAGCGGCATTGAAGCGTTGCGGTATGGAGTCTTTCTTTTCTGAAATCTTTACCTGCACCGATGTGGGACACGGCAAGGATGAACCTATTATTTTCCAAAAGGCGTTGGAGTATCTTGGGGCAACAAAGTCAAATACGGTTGTTTTTGAGGATGCTTACCACGCTACAAAAACAGCAAAAGCTGATGGCTTTATAACGGTTGCCGTATATGATTCACACGAGACGAAGCAAGCGGAACTACGCTCCGTTTCGGATTGCTTTATTGAAAACTTTACACAGACAGAACATTTTTGGAAGTTTGCTTACGGATTATAACCGCAAGCTTCAAGCGGCAGATTGGGGGCACCACCTTATGCCGCTATATAAAACGATGCTGAAAAACGAAAGGAGTATTTTTATGAAAATGAAAACAGCATTGACCATTGCAGGAAGCGACTGCAGTGGAGGCGCCGGTATTCAAGCAGATATGAAAACAATGACAATGAATGGTGTTTATGCTATGAGTGCTATAACGGCGCTGACGGCACAGAACACGACCGGCGTAAGAGCGATTCAGGAATCAACTCCCGATTTCCTGAAGCAACAATTGGATGCGGTGTTCGAGGATATTTATCCCGATGCCGTAAAAATCGGTATGGTAGCTTCTTCTGAGCT
>CALGUK010000051.1 GCA_937920235.1 uncultured Clostridia bacterium
ATTTCAATTCATAAAACCTCCGTTTGTGGCAAAAATATTAACTGCATTACTGAACCCCTTGTTTTTTCTTGGAGTATCTGCTATAATACAGTTAATATATATGCCGTTTGCGGCAAAATAATTAAGTGGAGGATGTTATGGAGATTAAACGCGACTTATATCTGAACAAACTGATCGTAAGAAAACAGAACGGTTTTATCAAGGTGATAACCGGTGTGAGACGATGCGGAAAGTCTTATCTTTTGAATACATTGTTTTATAATCATCTGCTCGCTGAGGGTGTCGATGAGGGACATATCGTAAAATTTGCATTTGACTCTGCTGATGACCTCAGACTGATCGGCGAAGACCTGCGGGAGATTGATGAAGAAAATCGCAAAGTGGATCCCACTAAGTTTATGGACTATATTAATACCCGTGTTACGGATAAAGGAATGTACTATCTGCTGCTTGACGAGGTTCAGAAGCTGGGTAGCTTTGAGTCGGTGCTGAACGGATATCTTCGCAAGAACAATATGGATGTCTTTGTTACCGGAAGCAATTCCAAATTTCTGTCCAGCGACATTATTACCGAGTTTGAAGGCAGAGGCGATGAGGTTCACGTGTTGCCCTTGTCCTTCTCGGAGTTTTTCAGTGCATATGACGGCTCCAAGGATGAAGCCTTTGATGATTATATGGTTTACGGCGGACTTCCTGCTGTTGCGCTGATGAAGACCGAAGAGCAGAAGACCAACTATCTTATGACGCAGATCCGCAATTTGTATCTGCGGGATATTGTGAAACGGTATAAGCTTCATTCGGACGAAGATATTGGTGAACTGCTGGACATTTTGGCTTCGGGGATTTCTACCCTTGTCAATCCTAAGAAGCTGTCGGATACCTTCAAAAGTGTCAAAAACTCCGGCATTTGTGCAACTACGGTGGCAAAGTATATCTCTCATCTTGAGGATGCGTTCCTTATCAGCAAGGTAAGAAGATTTGATATCAAGGGCAAGCGTTACATTGATACCCCCTATAAAGTGTATTTCGAGGACATCGGTCTTCGTAATGCAAGACTGAATTTCCGACAGATTGAGCCGACTCATTTGATGGAAAACATCATTTTCAATGAACTGCGTTACCGCGGTTACAATGTGGATGTGGGTGTAGTTGAGTCCCGTGAACGAGATAAGGACGGCAAGGAGATCCGCAAACAGTTGGAAATCGACTTTGTTGCTAATCAGGGCAGCAGACGGTATTATATTCAGTCTGCTTATGAGATTCCCAGCGACAGCAAGTGGGAACAGGAAACCCGTTCCTTTGACAAAACCAACGATTCCTTTAAGAAGATCATTATTGTCGAACGCAGTATGAAGCCTCGCAGGGACGACAAGGGCTATGTAACGATGGGCGTGAAGGAATTTCTTTTGAATGAAAACAGTCTGGAACTGTAACAGACTGAAATTGAACGGATTGGAGGTGGCTCTTTTTGAGCAGTCAAGAGTTTAACAAAACAATGGAATATATCATACAGGCGATGCGTG
>CALGUK010000052.1 GCA_937920235.1 uncultured Clostridia bacterium
GGAACGCTTGCTCGTGTGTTTCAACCACCGGACGGAGAGAATCAAGAACTTCCTTAACCGCCTGATGAAATTCAGGCTCATTCGGATTCTCTTTTACCACTCGCTCGATTACTTCATCTACATACGACATACGGTTTCCTCCTTTATGAAAAAAGAAAAGACGCCTTTAACGGTAGGGGCATCCCCTACAACATTAAAGACGTCATTGCCTTCTTCATATATAAAATTGTTTTTGGATTCCTGAAAGTAAAATAGCACCTTTGAGCACTAACACTCAAAGACACCTTTGCCTTTACGCTCTGCATTATACACCTGTGAAATTTATTTGTCAACTCTTTTCTTGAAAAATTTAAAAATTCGCTTACAGTAAATAATTCATGCCAATAATTTAGAAATAATTTTGTGCAAGTTTCACAACTTGTAGAATTTGTGGTTAGGCAAATCGCCGTTTTAAAGGCCACCTTATTGACAAATACGAATAATTAATGTAAAATATAATTGAATTAAATATATTGCAATTTTATTGGAGTGTTACCGTATGGGCATAACCAACTTTTTGCACCTCTGTATATCTTTCGGCACAGGTGCTTAAGGTTGGCTTTTTTATTTTCAGGATTAGGAGACAAATATGAAAGTTTTAAAAGCCATCAATAATAATAATCTTTGTGTTTTGGACGAGCACGGAAAAGAACAGATTGTTTCTGGAAGAGGCATCGGTTTCGGGAAAAAATACGGCGACGATGTAGATGAATCCTTGATTCAAAAGACCTATCTTATCACCGACCACTCTATTCAAAAGAAAATGATCGCCCTTCTTAGAGAAATACCTGAAGAATATTTAACATTCACCGTTGATATTGTTGAATATATAAATGCCGCTTACAGTGAAAAACTTAAGGAATCTTTGCTTGTCACATTAAGCGACCATATCGCCTTTGCGATCGAAAGAAAGCAAAACGGAATGGAATTTACCAACCCGCTGCTTGACTCCATAGCCCAATGCTTTCCTAAGGAGCTGCGGTTGGGCGAATATTGTATAGAACAAATGGATAAAAAATTAGGCATTAAAATGTCAAAAGATGAAGCCGGCTTTATTGCAATGCATATAATAAATGCACGTTTAGATACAAACATCGGCAATGTATATGATATCACAAAAATGATAAACGGATGCATTGAAATATCCGAACATTATTATAAGAAAAGCTTTGATAGGACCAATCCCTGCTATGAGAGATTTGTTACACATTTAAAATATCTGGCAGGACGTCTTTTTGATAACAAGCCCTTACCCGAGACGTTAAGCGAAGATACTGCTTTTGCTTCGATGATAAAAAAAACGTGTAACAAGCATTATAAGTGTGCATTATGCATTATGGAGTACATTTTAAAAACTTATCAGAAAACGATTTCTGAGGACGAGCTTTTGACCCTCACCATCCACCTTAAAAAAGTCAGTTCAGTAAACTGATTTTTCATATTGATTGCAGTATCGGCATGATCAGGCGCCGATCATAACGATGCTGCACAAAAAAATAAAACGGAGGAAACGATTGTGAAAGACAAAATTTTCGGGGTTTTACAACGAGTCGGACGATCTTTTATGCTCCCGATCGCTTTGCTCCCCATTGCGGGCTTGCTACTCGGGATCGGAAGTTCTTTTACAAACCCAACCACTCTTGAAGCGTACCATCTTACCAACGTCATCAAGGAAGGCGGAGTTTTATTTACCCTTCTTGATATCATGAGCAAAACCGGCAGCATTGTATTTGATAATCTTGCGCTACTGTTTGCTATGGGCGTTGCCATCGGTATGGCAAAAAAGGAAAAAGAGGTAGCAGCGCTGTCTGGTGCTATTTCTTATCTTATTATGAACACGGCTATAAGCACGCTTATTTCCGCCAAAGGCGGTGTAGACGCAATGGCCGCAAATACCACTACATCTGTGTTGGGCATTACCACGCTCCAGATGGGTGTTTTCGGCGGAATTATTGTGGGACTCGGTGTAGCGGCACTACATAACCGATTCTACAAGATACAACTGCCACAGGTATTATCCTTTTTCGGCGGCACAAGATTCGTGCCCATCGTGTGCAGCATCGTTTATCTGATCGTGGGCGTTGTGATGTTTTTCGTGTGGCCTTTGATTCAAAGCGGTATCGCCGCGTTGGGCCAGCTTGTGCTTGAATCAGGCTATGCCGGAACCTGGATATACGGTGTGATCGAACGCGCTCTTATTCCCTTTGGCCTTCACCATGTTTTTTATATGCCCTTCTGGCAAACCGAGCTTGGCGGCGCATTATTGATAGACGGCGTCACCGTTACCGGCGCGCAAAACATTTTCTTTGCAGAGCTTGCCTCTAACTCCACCGTGCATTTCTCTGTATCTGCTACAAGATTTATGTCGGGCAAATTCCCCTTTATGATATTCGGTCTGCCCGCGGCGGCCCTTGCTATGTATAAAGCGGCTCGCCCCGAAAAGAAAAAGGTAGTCGGCGGTCTTCTGCTTTCGGCGGCTCTTACCGCCATGCTTACCGGCATTACTGAGCCGTTAGAGTTCACCTTCCTATTTGTGGCCCCCGCTATGTATGTAGTGCACTGTATTCTTGCCGGTCTCTCATATATGCTTATGCATATTTTCAATGTGGGCGTAGGCATGACCTTCTCAGGCGGTGCAATAGATCTTACATTGTTCGGAATTTTGCAAGGTAATGCTAAAACCAATTGGATATGGATAGTGATAATCGGCCTTATTTATGCCGTAGTTTATTACCTTGTTTTCTTCTTTATGATCACTAAGTTTAAGTACAAGACTCCCGGCAGGGAAGCCGATGACGAAGAGACAAAATTATTTACGCGCAAGGATCTAAATCTCCGAAACGAGGCACGAAAGGCTGCTGACAAATGCACCTCAGACACGGTGAGCGCCTTAATACTGGCGGGGCTGGGAGGTAAAGCTAATCTTGTTGATTTAGATTGCTGTGCTACCAGACTGAGAATATCCGTCAGCGATCCTGCTCTCGTAAACGATGCACTTTTAAAGCAAAGCGGTGCTTCGGGTATTATTCACAAGGGTCAGGGCGTACAAATAATTTACGGACCACAGGTGTCGGTAGTTAAATCCGATCTTGAAGACTTTTTGGATTCTCCGAAATCAGACGAGCCATTCAAATTCGAACCCGATAACACCCTATTAAAAGAAGAAAATCCCGAAACTCAAAAAAACGCGACAGCTTCATTTGAGCTAGCGGCACATATGAACGGCACCGTTGTTAATTTGGAAGATGTTGAAGACGAGGCATTTTCCTCTGAGGTTCTGGGAAAAGGTATCGCCGTTGAGCCGATAGAAGGAAAGCTTTATTCTCCCTGCGACGGCAAGGTGGATATGGTTTTTGATACCAATCACGCCGTCAACATCGTATCCAAAGAGGGCTGTGAAATACTTCTGCATATAGGCATAGACACCGTAAAATTAGGCGGGAAATATTTTGAAGCCCATGTAAAAGATGATTGCGAGGTCAAAAAGGGCGATCTGCTCATTTCTTTTGACCTTGAGGGAATTAAAAGCGAAGGCTACAAGGTGACCACTCCTATGGTTATATGCAACACCGACGATTACACCTCGGTTGAAGCTGTTTCCCAGGGCGAAATATTCAAGGGCGATAAAATACTCGAAATTAAATAAAATCAAAGGGGCTGTACATTATGAAACAATTCAATTATACAATTACAGACGAAGTCGGCATTCACGCAAGGCCTGCGGGTATGCTAGCTAAGACGGCAAAGGGATTTCAGAGCGAGATCATCATAGAAAAAGATGGAAAGACCGTAAACGCCACCAAACTGATGATGCTTATGGGCATGGGTATAAAATGCGGTGATACCGTCACCGTCACCGTTACCGGTGAGGATGAGGAAGTGGCAGCCGACGCATTGCAGGACTTTTTTTCCACAAATCTTTAAGCTGAGAGAGGAGGCGGCGATATGTTGAAATTTACAGGAAAAGGTGTATACGGTGCAATTGCTGTGGGCAAGGCTTCTGTTGTTTTCAAAAAGAAGAATACCAAGATTCGCCGCACCGGTATCGTTGATATAGAAGCGGAATTCGCCCGTGTGGAAGCTGCAAAAGCCAAAGCAGCGGAGGAGCTTTCTCTTATCTATGAAAAAGCCCTAAGAGAGGTCGGCGAAACAAACGCGCAGATATTTGAGATACACATGATGATGCTTGAGGATGACGATTATAACGAGTCCATACGCCATATCATTGAGACTCAATCGGTCAACGCCGAATATGCGGTACATATGACCGCCGACAATTTCTCTTCGATGTTTGCGGCTATGGACGACTCTTATATGCAGGCAAGAGCCACCGATGTTAAGGATATCTCAGATCGTTTAATCGCCTGTATGACCACAGGTGGCGAGGAATCGGTATCATCCGACGAGCCTTCGGTAATATGCAGTGACGACCTTACTCCCAGCGAGACAGTATTGCTTGACAAAGAAAAGATTCTCGGCTTTGTAACCGCCTTTGGTTCTTCAAATTCTCACACCGCCATTCTTGCGAGAACTATGAACATCCCCGCTGTTATCGGCGTAGGCCAAGAGTTTTTGACATCCATCAGGGAAGGCGATCTAATCGCTGTTGACGGATATTCCGGAGAAGTTTTTATCGATCCAGACGAAGAAACGCTGGCGCATATTGAACGCAAGAAAAAGGAAAGCCTTGAAAAGAAAGAGCTATTAAAAAAGCTCAAAGGCAAGGAAAACATCACCCTTGACGGCACAGAGATCAAAATTTATGCCAATATCGGTGGCACAGCCGATATTGGCGCGGTGCTTGCTAACGACGCCGGCGGCATTGGGCTTTTTCGCAGCGAATTTCTCTATCTTGAGGGTACCGACTATCCTACTGAACAGCAGCAGTTTGAAGCCTACAAAAAGGTGCTCGTCAGCATGTCGGGCAAAAAGGTCATAATCCGCACCCTCGATATCGGCGCGGATAAAAAGGTTGGCTATTTTAACTTAGACGAAGAAGAAAACCCAGCCTTGGGACTCAGAGCCATTCGTATCTGTCTAACCAGACCCGATATCTTTAAGACCCAACTGCGTGCCCTGTTTCGCGCATCGGTTTTCGGCAGGCTGGGAATCATGTTTCCGATGATAACCAGCACTTCGGAGCTTCAAAGTATACTTGATATATGCGATCAAGTGAGATCCGAGCTGCGCGAGGCCGACATCAAATTCAGCAACGATATTGAAATAGGCATTATGATCGAAACTCCGGCTGCTGCATTGATCAGCGACAAGCTGGCTGAGATGGTAGACTTTTTCAGTGTGGGCACCAATGATCTTGTTCAATATACTCTTGCATGTGACAGGCAAAACCCTCATTTGGAGCAGTTTTGTGATCCGCATCATGAGGCAGTGCTACACCTTATCGAGCTTTCCGCCAAAAACGCCCATAAAGCCGGTGCATGGATAGGTATTTGCGGTGAATTGGCGGCCGATACATCCCTTACTGAGACGTTTCTGCGAATGGGTATTGATGAGCTTTCGGTTTCGCCCTCCTTTGTTCTGAAACTGAGAGATACCGTGAGAAAGATCGATCTTTCCGATAAAAATTATCAGAGGTAACGATAAATGAATATCTGGCATGATGCTTCACCCAAATCAATTTCAAAAGATAAGTTCACCGCCGTCGTAGAAATACCCAAGGGATCAAAAATCAAGTATGAGCTTGATAAGACAACGGGGTTGCTGAAAATGGACAGAATACTTTATACCTCTACCCATTATCCGGCAAATTACGGCTTTATTCCCAGAACCTTTGCTGAAGACGGTGACCCGTTGGATGTTCTCATTCTCTGCTCAGAAACTCTGGTTCCGCTCTCTATTGCAGATTGCTATCCCATAGGCATGATAACAATGGAGGACAGCGGTGCGGCTGATGAAAAAATCATCTGCATCCCGTTTAACGACCCCACATACAATGTCTATAAGGAAATATCGGAGCTTCCGGCACATATCTTTGACGAAATGAAGCATTTCTTTTCAGTCTACAAGGCGTTGGAGCACAAAGACACAGTTATTAACGACATAAGAGGAGTAGATGAGGCAAAGGAGACCATCGAAAGCTGTATTGAAAGATATATTGAATGTTACTGTAAATAGACGTTAATATCTGCATTACACCTTTTTAAATACAGACATTATTAACCTAACTCGATATAATTTTGTTTTGGTATTGACAAAAATAAATTTAAGGCGTATAATACCTGCAAATGAGCAAAGGCGTTCATTTCAGTGTAGAAGAAACTCTACATTGAGATGAGCGCCTTTTCTTTTTATTTAATCCCGAAAGGAAAGGAACCGATATGAAAGTAGAAGGCCAAGTACGAATCCCCTCCGGATGTGCAATTGCAGCTGTCATTTCCAAAGAAGGAAACAGAATGTCCGGCGAGATGATTTATAATGCAATGAAGCCGATGCACGACCGTTCCAACGGACTTGGCGGCGGTTTTGCCGGTTACGGCATCTATCCCGAATATAAAGAATTTTACGCATTACATATGTTTTTTGACTCCCGCACAACACGTAAGGAATGCGAGGTATTCTTAAAGGAACGCTTTGAGATTGTAAAGAGTGAGATTATTCCCACGCGTACCATTCCTGCTATCACAGATGAGCCGATTATTTGGAGATATTTTGTTGCTCCGTTGAAATCTCTGCTCTCTTCGATGCAGCTTGACGAAAAGGAGTTCGTCGCCCGAACGGTCATGAAGATCAACACCGAAATGAAAGGCGCTTATGTCTTTTCCAGTGGCAAGAATATGGGAACCTTCAAAGCAGTTGGTTTTCCGGAGGATGTGGGTGTCTTTTATAAATTGGAGGAATACGAAGGTTATTCCTGGACGGCACACGGTCGGTATCCCACCAACACTCCCGGCTGGTGGGGCGGCGCACATCCTTTCACTCTGCTCGACTGGTCTATCGTCCATAACGGCGAGATTTCTTCCTACGATGCCAACCGCCGTTTTATTGAGATGTTCGGATATAAATGTACTCTGCAGACAGATACCGAGGTCATCACCTATATTATGGACTATCTTGTGCGCGTACAGGGGCTTACGCTCGGTGAAGCTGCAAGCGTTGTTGCCGCACCGTTTTGGAGCACCATAGCAGGAAAGTCTGATTTGGAGGATAAGGAAAAACATACCTTCCTGCGTACTGTATTTCCGAGTTTGCTTATTACCGGGCCGTTTTCTATCGTTCTCGGCTTCAACGGCGGACTTATGGCACTGAATGACCGCTTGAAACTCCGTTCGATGGTGGTCGGTGAAAAGGATGACAAGGTTTTTATCGCCAGTGAAGAAGCGGCAATCCGCACGATGGAACCGAATGCCGAAAACATTTGGGCTCCCGCCGGCGGTGAACCGGTAATTGTTAAGGTAAAGGACGGTGCATATTAAAATGAGTGTAGAATTTATCTATCCCGAGTTTGAAGTAATCAGAAACTCAGACCGCTGCATCGCCTGCCGTGTATGTGAAAGGCAGTGTGCCAACGAGGTTCACACAT